>CAYUAH010000091.1:2925-7743 GCA_964442375.1 uncultured Hydrogenophaga sp.
CGCATGCCGGCCCACAGGCCCAGCGGCACGCCCAGCACCACCGCCAGCAGCAGCGCGGCCACCGCCAGCTCCAGCGTGGCGGGCAGGCGGTGCAGGATGAGGCGCACCGCGTCTTCCTGGTACACAAAACTCTTGCCCAGTTGCCCGTGCAGCACGCCCTCCAGGAAGGCGAGGTACTGTTGCCACAGTGGCTTGTCCAGGCCCAGGCGCGCGATGGCGGCCAGGCGCTCGGCCTGGTTCATGTCGTCGCCCACCAGGATGTCCACCGGGTTGCCGATGGCGTGCAGGCCCACGAACACGATGACCGTCATCGCCCACACCACCAGGGCCGCCTGGCCCAGGCGGCGCAACAACCAGCCCGCCGTCATGCCGAGGCCACCGTGGTGGCCGCCTCGTCGTAGGCCGGGAAGGTGGCCACGGTCCACTCCGTGCCATCCAGCTCGGGCTCGGCGTAGGCCAGCATGGCGTCGTAGTGCACCTGCACGTCCTGCGCCAGCAGGCCGGCGGCCAGGTGGCGGGCCAGGCGCTGGGCGCCATCGCTGATCTGCGGGATATCGCCTGCGCCCGCACCCTGCGACAAGGCGGCGGCGTAGTTGAAGCAATGCACACGCTCCAGGCCGGGCAGCGCCCCGGGCACACGGGCCTGGAACTCGAAACCCGGGCCAAGATCGGGCGATTCCGCCAGCTCCTCGTCCACCACGCCGTCGGGCGCGGCAAAGCGGTCGCCCCACACGCGCACATGGGGCGCCAGTCGTGCGAACTCGGGGCGCTGGGCCCAGTCGGTGCGAAAGCCGGTGCAGAAGATCACGCGGTCTGCCGCCAAGGGGCCCTGGCCGGTGTCGATGCGCAAGGCGCCATCGGCCCGCACCTGCAGGCCCAACACCGGCGTGCCGAGGTGGAAATGCGCGTTGGCGTGGCGCGAGACGCGCAAGGTGCTGCCGTGCGGCGGCGGCACCTGCTGCACGTTGATGTAGCGGCGAAAGCGCCACTTCCATTCGTCGGGCAAGGCCCAGAAACCCTGGGCCATGCCGGGATTGCCGGCGCCCTTGCCCTTGTTGACACGAGGCAGCGCGGACCGGCGCACCAGCAGGTCCACGCGCGCGGCACCGTGTTCGAGGGCGGTGGCCGCAGCGTCCATGGCCGAAGCACCTGCACCGATGACCGCCACGCGCTGGCCGCGCATGGTCTCGCCATCCCACACGTCGGCCGAATGCACCCAGCGGTCACGCGGCAGCTGGCGGGCCAGCTCGGGCACCCAGGGGCCACCCAGGCCATCGCGCCCGGTGGCCAGCACCACGTGGCGCGCCAGCACCGTGTGTTCGCCCACACCACCCGGCGCTTCGTCGCGCATCAGCAGTTGCACCACGCCATCGGCGCGGGGCAACACGTCGAGCAGACGCTGGTGGTTGCTCACGTCCAGCGCCAGCACCTGACGGTACCAACGCAGGTAATCGGCCCACTGCAGGCGAGGGATCTTGTCCAAGGCGCCCCAGGCGCCGGTACCGAACTGCGCCTCGAACCAGGCACGGAAGGTCAGGGCCGGCAAACCCAGGGCGGGGCCAGTCAGCTCCTTGGGGCTGCGCAGGGTTTCCATGCGGGCCGTGGTGGCCCAGGGCCCTTCAAAGCCCGGTGGCGACTGGTCGAAGGCCCGCGCCCGCACGCCCAGGTGCTTGAGCGACGCGGACAAGGCCAAGCCCGCCATGCCGGCGCCGATGATGGCCACGTCCAGCACGGGCTGGCCGTCCACCTGGCGTTCGGGCACCCAGGGCCGGGCGGGCAAGCACAGCCAGGACAAATCCTGGCGCAACCGGGCCTCCAACGCGGGCAAGCCACTGGCGTCGGAGGGAAAAGGTGCCGCCGGCGGGGCGGACTCGGGCAAAAGGCTCATGGGCATCAGACAGAAGCAGCAGAAGAGGAAAGAGAAGCGCCGGGGACGCCCGCTTGGAGCACACAGCCCGGCAGCTCACGGGCGGCCAACAGCAAGGCCTCGGACAAGGCCCGCACCGGCTCGGCCACCGGCCGCCCGGCGGGCACCACCACGCCGAATTCAAACGGGATGGCCACGTCGAGCGCCCGCACCACCAGGCCGGGTGCGGGCGCTCCCTGAGGCGTGAGGGGCTCCAGCACGGCCACGCCCAGGCCGGCGCGCACCAGCGCCTGGGCGTTGATGGAGGAATTGGTTTCGATCAACGGCGGGCGACTCGCCGACGCGGCCGCGTCCGGACCCAGCACCGCGTCGATCCGGTGGCGCAGGCGGTAGGGGTTGCTCATGGTGACGATACGCCGCAGCGAGAGCTGCGCCAAGGGCACCACCGCCAGGCGGGCCAGCGGATCGTCCTGCTGCAACACGGCCACGCAAGGCGCCTGTGCGGTCCACAGCACCTCCAGGCCCTTGTGCTCCAGCGGCAGGCTGCAGGCGGCCAGTTGGACGACACCGTTGAGCACGTCCTGCACCACCTGCTCGGGCGCGGCGGAGCGCAGGCGCACCGCCATCTCGCCCCACTGGGCCTGCACCGTGCGCAAGGCCTGCGGCATGAGCCCCACGGCCAAGGCGGAGGTGGCGGCCAACGCCAGCGGGCGCGAGGGGCTGCCGTGGCCGATCTCGACCGCACGTTGCTGCACCTGGCGCAGCCCCCCCAGTGCGCGTTCGACGTCGCCGTACAACAGGTGGCCCTGCTCGGTGGGCGTGACACGGGGGCCGCTGCGCGCAAACAGCGCGTAGCCCACCTCGGCCTCCAGCTCCTGCACAAGGCGGGTGATGGCCGGCTGTGAACGCGCGAGCAGGCGCGCCGCACCGGTCACGCTGCCGGTGGACATCACGGCGGCAAAGGCTTCGAGCTGTCGGATTTCCATGGTTGATGAATTCAATTATTGAATAATGAATCATCGACCATGCTAAATGCAAATACTAAATTGGCATTTGTATATTCGGAATTCGCCTTTCAAACCTGGGAATACTGCTCACCATGACCATGACCTACCAGCGGCTGGGCCGCAGCAACCTGAAAGTGTCGCGCCTGTGCCTGGGCACCATGATGTTCGGCGGCGCCACACCCGACGCGGAAGCCGCGGACATCGTGGCTTCGGCCCGCGCCCACGGCCTCAACTTCATCGACACGGCCGACGTCTACCACCAGGGGGCCTCGGAACAGGTGGTGGGCCGCCTGTTGCAGGGGCAACGCCACGACTGGGTGCTGGCCACCAAAACCGGCAACGCCTTCGGCAGCGGGCCCAACGAGGGCCACCTCTCGCGCGCCTGGCTGCTGCGCAGCACCGACAACAGCCTGCAACGCCTGCAGACCGATCACATCGACATCCTCTACCTGCACCGCGACCACCCCGACGCCAACCTCGAAGAGGCGGTGGCGGCACTGGGCGACCTGATCCGCGCGGGCAAGATCCGCTACTTCGGCCTGTCCAACTTCCGGGGCTGGCGCATCGCCGAGGTGGTGCACCTGTGCCGCGCGCTGGCCGTGCCGCCGCCCGTGGTGTGCCAGCCTTACTACAACCTGCTCAACCGGGGGCCCGAGGTCGAAATCCTGCCCGCCTGTGCGCAACACGGCCTGGGCGTGGTGCCCTACAGCCCGGTGGCGCGCGGGGTGCTGACCGGCAAATACCCGCCGGGCCAGCCGCCCACCGCCGAATCGCGCGCCGGCCGGGGCGACGCCCGCATCCTGGCCACCGAGTTCAACGAGGTGTCGCTGCGCATCGCCGCCGAGCTGGTGCAGCACGCGCAAGCCCAAGGCACCCAACCCGGCCACTTTGCCACCGCCTGGGTGCTGGCCAACCCCACCGTCACCTCGGTCATCGCCGGGCCGCGCACGCTGGCGCAAATGGAAGACTACTACCCAGCCCTGGACGTGGTGATCCGCCCCAGCGACGAAGCCTGGGTGAACCAGCGGGTGGCGCCCGGCCACCCGGCCGCGCCCGGCTACACCGACCCCAGTTACCCCGTGCTGGGGCGGCCGCTGCGCTGACCGCTCAGGCCGCCGTGTAGGCGGTTTTCACGGTGGTGAAAAACTCGGCCGCGTAACGGCCCTGTTCGCGTGGGCCGTAGCTGCTGCCCTTGCGGCCGCCAAAGGGCACGTGGTAGTCCACACCCGCTGTGGCGGCGTTGACCATGACCATGCCGGCCTGGGCCTCGCGCTTGAACTGCGTGGCGTGTTTGAGCGAGCTGGTGCAGATGCCGGCCGACAGGCCAAAGGCCGTGTCGTTGGCCAGCGCCAGCGCATGCTCGAAGTTGTCGGCCGGCACGATGCAGGCCACCGGGCCAAAAATCTCTTCGCGCGCGATGCGCATGCCGGGCTCGGCGTCCACGAACAGCGCGGGCTCCAAGTAGAAGCCCTGGGTCGCGCGTTGCAGCACGCGCCCGCCAAAGACCAGCCGCGCGCCTTCGTCCTGGCCGATCTGGAGGTAGGACAGGTCCTGCGCCAGCTGCGATTCGTCCACCACCGGGCCGATGTCGGTGCCGGGCGCACGCGCGTCGTCCACCTTCAGGGCCTTCAGGCGTTCGACCACCGCCTCGGTGAAACGCGGCAGGATGCCACGCTGCACGATGAGCCGGCTGGACGCGGTGCAGCGTTGGCCGGTGGAGAAGTAGCTGCCCTGCACCGCACATTCCACGGCACGCGCGAGGTCGGCGTCGTCCAGCACCACCAGCGGGTTCTTGCCGCCCATCTCCAGCTGCACCTTGGCAAAACGCGGCGCGGTGGCGGCCAGCACCCGCCGGCCCGTGTCCACCGAGCCGGTGAAGCTGATGGCGTCGATGTCCGCGTGGTTCAGCAGCGTCTGCCCCACCTGGCTGCCCGGCCCCATGAC
>CAYUAH010000091.1:7843-12200 GCA_964442375.1 uncultured Hydrogenophaga sp.
GTTGCCCAGCTCGTCCTTGCGGGCCAGCAGCTCGGCGGCGATTTTTTCCAGCGCGTCGGCACGCGCCTGCACCGAACCGCGCGACCACGCGGGAAAGGCCGCGCGCGCGGCCTGGATGGCGCGTTCGGTCTGTGCGGCATCGGCGTGGGCGTATTCGCCCACCAGGTCGCTGGTGTCAGATGGGTTGATGTTGCGGCGCAGGCCGGTGCCGGCCAGCCATTCGCCGGCGATGAGGTTGTGGTGCATGAAACAGTCCTCGGTGTGGTCAGGGTGGGGAGGCGGCACGGGCGCGCGCCACGGCTTCGGGCAGGTCGGTCCAGGCCGGTTGTTGCGGCGCAAAGCGCTGGCGCATGTAGCCGGCCAGCTCAACCAGTTGGCGGTCGTCCAGCGCGTCCTTGAAGGCGGGCATGAAGCCGATGTCGCGTGTGGCGGGGTCTTGCACCCCTTCAAGGATGCTGCGCAGCAGGTTGTCCGGGCGCGCGCTGTGCAGGTTGCTGTTGAGGGCCAGCGGCACGTTCACGCCCAGCAGGCGCGGGCCGTTCCCGTCGTGGTGGCAGGCGGCACAGGCCTGGTCGAACATGCGCTGGGCCGGGCCCTGCAATTGGGACGCACCCGCAGCCGCCGTGGCGACGGCCTGGGTGGCGGCTGCCTCGGCTTGTGCTGCGGTGGTGGGCTGACCAAAGGACGCCAGGTAGTGGGCCATGGCGCGCACATCGGCCTCGGGCACGTCTTGCAGGTTGCGCACCACGTCGGCCATGGGGCCGCCGGCCATGCCGTGTTGTGGGCTGTGGCCGTGTTTGAGGTAGCTGTAGAACGCGTCCTCGGTCCAGGGCACGGGGCCGGGGTGGCGGGCCGTGAGCGAGGGCGCTTCCCAGCCCTTGACCATGGCACCGCCCAGGAAGGCCTTGCCCTCGCGCTCGGCGCCCAGGGCGTTGCGCTCGGTGTGGCAGGCGCCGCAGTGGCCGACACCGTTGACCAGGTACTCGCCGCGCTGCCACAGCTCGGAGCGCGTGGTTTCGGTGGTTTTGAGCGGGCCGGGCGCCAGGTAAAGCGCGTTCCAGCCGGCCAACAAAGGCCGCGCGTTGAAGGGGAACTTCAGCTGGGTGGCGGGCAGGTCGGCGCGCACCGGCTTCTGGTTCATCAGGTAGGCGTACAGGGCGGTGAGGTCGTCGTCGCCCATGCGGGTGAAGGCGGTGTACGGGAAGGCCGGGTAGAGGTGGCGGCCATCGCGCGCGATGCCTTCGCGCATCGCACGCTGGAAGGCGCTGAAGGACCAGGCGCCAATGCCCGTGTCCACATCGGGCGTGATGTTGGTGGCGACCACGGTGCCAAAGGGCGTGTCCATGGCCAGGCCACCGGCCAGGGGTTTGTCTGCGCCCACGGTGTGGCAGTGCGCGCAGTTGCCCAGCGCGGCCAGTTGTCGGCCTTTTTCGATGGTCTCTGCGGTGTAGACGGCGGCGGTGCTGGGCGCCACAGGGGCGATGGCGGAGCGCCAGCCGGCCAGGCCCAGCAGCACGCCCACCCCACCGGCCAGCAAGGCGCCGGCCTTAAACCACACACTTCGCCAGGCACTGCGCCGGCGTGGCCAGGGTGCATCAAGCGGCACCTCGGGCAACGGTGGTGCCGCTGCGGCGGCGGGCGCGGCCAGGCGCTGCGGGTTCAGGGCCTCGCGCACCACCTCGGCGGTGAAGGGCGGTTGGCGAAAGCGCACACCGGTGGCGTCGAAGATGGCGTTGGCGATGGCCGCCGTGCCGGGCACCGAAGCCGACTCGCCCGCGCCCAGCGGCGGCTGGTCGGGCCGGGGCATTTGCATGACCTCGATCACCGGCACCTCGCGGAAGCTCAGGATGGGGTAGCTGCCCCACTCGCGCGAGGCCACCACGCCGGTGTCGGCGTCCACCCGCACCTGTTCTTTCAGCGCGCGGCTGGTGGTCTGCAACACGTTGCCGTGGATCTGGTGCTCCACGCCGGCGGGGTTGATGGTCAGGCCCGCGTCGTGGCCCACCACCACCCGCTTGACGTGGACCTCGCCGGTTTTCTGGTTGACGTCCACATCGGCCACCCAGGCGGCCCAGGCGGCGCCGAAGCCGGGCCACTTGCTGTGCACGTAACGCGCATAGGCCACGCCCTGGCCGTGCAGCCAGTCGCCCGTCGCACCCTGCCCTTGGGGCTGGGTGTGGGGTTTCCAGCCGGCGCGCTGGGCGGTGGCCAACAGCAGTTCGCTGGCGCGCGGGTCCTTGAGGTAGCGCAGGCGGTACTCGACCGGATCGACACCGGCGGCCACGGCCAGTTCGTCGATGTAGGACTCGTGTGCGAACGAGTTGGGCATGGCCGACACGCCGCGCAGCCAGGAGGCGCGCAGGATGGGCGGCATGTCGTTGACGGTGACGCGCAGGTCGGCGATGTCGTAGGGCGGGCGCGCGGTGCGGTCGCCCATCTCGAAGGCGGTGGCCGCCGGCTCCACCGTGCGCGTCAGCAGCAAGGCCAGCGTGGGGGCCGCGTTGGACGGGTAGGCGCTGCGGAAGTCGTAGGCGGCAATGCCGCCCTCGGCGGTGATGCCGCCGCGCACCTCCATGAGCTGGGCCGCGCCCTTGGGCTCCCACAGGTGTTCCTGCTCGCGCGTGAGCTGCACCCGCACAGGCGCACCCACGGCACGCGAGAGCAGCGCGGCATCGGCCGCCACGTCGTCGGCGCAGTTGCGGCCATAGCAGCCGGCGGCCTCCATGCGGACCACGTCCACGGCCACGTCGGCCACCCCCATCAGGCGCGAGAGGTCGGCGCGCAGCACGTGTGGGTTTTGTGTGCCCGCGTAGACGCGCAGCGCCGGCGTGCCCGCATCGCCCAGCCAGTCGGCCACGGCACACGAAGGGCCGATGGAGGCGTGCATCTGGTAGGGCCACACGTAGGTGCGTTCCATCACCTGGCTGGCACCGGCCAGGGCCTGGCCCACGTCGCCCTCGTCCACCAACTGGCGCGGGCGGGACGGGTTGTCGCGCAGGGCCTGGGCCAGGTCGCCCAGCGGCGCCATGCCCGGCCAGGGTTTCCAGCGCACCACCAGGGCGGCGCAGGCGGCATCGGCCTGTTCCTCGCGTTCGGCGACGATGCCGACAAAGTCGCGTATCACCACCACCGCGCGGATGCCGGGGATGTGGGCGATGGAACGCTCGTCCACCGCGTCCAGCGTGTTGCCGATGAAGTCGCCGTGGTCGGCCCCCGCGTAGGGCGGGCGCACCACGCGCCCGTGCAACATGCCAGGCACGCGCATGTCGTGCACGAACACCGCGTCGCCAAAGGCCTTGGCCGGGATGTCCACACGCGGCTGGGGCTGGCCCACCACCCGGTAGTCGGCCACGGGTTTGACGGGGCTGTCGAGGTCCAGGCGCAGCTCGATGCGGCGGCCTTGCAGCAACTGACCGTAGCTCACGCCGCGCGAGGGGTCGCCCGCCACGCGCACCTGCCCACCATCGGCGGTGAGGCTTTCCACCGGCACGTCGAGCTGGCGCGCGGCCTCGGCCAGCAGCCAGGCACGCGCCTGGGCCGCCGCCTTGCGCAGCGGCACGGCGTGGATCTGGATGGACGCGCTGGCGATGGTGGGACCCTGGTTGGGCGCGCGGCCGGTGTCGCCCAGCACCATGTCCACCTGGTCCATGGCGAGGTCGAGTTCGTCGGCCACGATCTGGCCGAGCGCGGTGCGTATGCCGGTGCCCAGGTCCACGTGGCCGTGCAGGCCCAGGGCGGTGCTGTCGTCCCACACCGAGAGCAGCACCTCCACCCCTTCGGCCGGGTTGCCGGCCACGATGGGGGGCTGGCCGGGCGCCGGAGCGGGCGGCGGCGGCGGGTCGCGCGTGACCAGCAGCACACCGGTGGCCGACAGGAAATCGCTGCGCGTGCGCAGCCGGGAGAGGCGTTCGCTTCGGTTCATGCGTCGGACGGTTCGGACGGCGGAATGGGCGACAGCGCCGCCACGGCGCGCTGCACGGCGGCCAGGATTTCAATGTGGGTGCCACAGCGGCACAGGTTGCCACTGAGGGCATCGCGCACGGCCTGCGGGCTGGGCTGGGGGTTGTGGGCCAACAGGGCGGCGGTGGTCATGATCATGCCGTTCAGGCAATAGCCACACTGCGCCGCCTGGGCCTGGATGAAGGCGTCCTGCACCACGTGGGGCCGCAGGCGGTCGCCCAGGCCTTCGAGGGTGGTGATGGCGCGGCCCTGCACCTTGGCCGCCGGGATGACACAGGCCCGCGCGGCCACGCCGTCCACGTGCACGGTGCAGGCGCCACACTGGCCCAGGCCACAGCCGTACTTGGGGCCGTTGAGCCCCAGGTCGTTGCGCAGCACCTGCAACAGGGTGGCGGTG
>CAYUAH010000092.1:0-12154 GCA_964442375.1 uncultured Hydrogenophaga sp.
ATACCGGCCTGTCACGCCGGGGGTCGCGGGTTCGAGTCCCGTCCACTCCGCCAAAGCATTCAGAAGCCCCGCAAGTCATTGACCTGCGGGGTTTTTGTTTTTCCGCTGCAGCTTTGTCATGCGGCCAGCAGTCGGGTGGGTGCCTCTGGCTGGAGTCGCGTGTTCGCTGCAAACTGGATCAGCGCTTCGATGGTCATTTCCCTCGACAGCAAATGGCCCTGGCCCTGGGTGATGCCCAGCGCGTGCAGTTCGTCTAGCTGTCCCCAGGTTTCCACGCCTTCGGCCACAAAGGTGGCGTTGTAGCGCTGGGCCGATTCCAGTGCCAGCTGTATGGCCGAGCGCATCCTCGGGTTGCCAATCAGTGCCACCATGGTGTGATCGACCTTGAGCTCTGCGAACTGGAAGCGCGCCAGCACCGTGAGCCCGGAGTAGCCGCTGCCGAAATCGTCGAGCGAGAGTTTGATGCCGCCTTCGTGCAGCAGTCGGGCGTTTTCACGCACCGTGTCGATGTCGGGCACGGGGTCGTACTCGGTGAGCTCCAGCACCACCGCCTCGCGCGGCAGGCCAAAACGTTTCAGCAGTTCGAGCAGGCGCAAGGCAAAGTCGGCCGTGACCAGCGACGCGCTGGAGATGTTGACCGACAGGGGGCGCGCGCCACCCGTGAGGGCCCACAGGTGGTAGTCGCGGCACACGCGTTCGATGGTGCTCCATTCGAAGGCGGCCAGCAACTTGTGGCGGGCGGCGAGCACCAGAATCTGGCCGGGCGGCACATGCTGGCCGTGTCCATCGCGAAAGCGCAACAAGGCCTCGGCACCCAGCACCTCCCGGGTGCGCAGGTCGCATTTGGGCATGTAGGCCATGGGTGGGCCATTGGCGTCAATCCAATCGCCCAGGCTGGCCAGGAGCTGCACCTCGCGCCGTGCCACGTGGGCAAAACTGGTGTGCAAAAAGCTCACATTGCGCACCTCTTGTCCTTGCGCGTGCAGGTAGAGACCGAGGTCGCGCAGCGCGCTGGCGGCGTCGCTGTGGCGCAGCGCGTCGCAGGTGGCCACGGTCATGGTCAGCGCCGGTGCGGGTCCGACGTCGGACAGGCCGTGCATCTTCAGGCTCAGTTCCTGGTGCAGGCGGTTGGCCAGGCCGCTGCTGTCGAGTTCGGCCGGGGTCACGCCCTTGAGCACCAGCACCAGGCTCAGATCGGTGAACTGAAAGGCCCGAACCTCATAGGACTGCAGCATCGAACGCAGAGGTTCTTCGTGGACCGAGATGGCGAGTCGTTGCAGGAATTTGTCGCCCCAGCCATGGCCCTGTGACAACAGCATCTGGGTGTGGTTGTTCACGCCTATGCTGATCAAGGCCATTTTGTGGGGCGTGGTGCGGCTGAAGTTGTGTCCCAGGTATTCGCTGAGCGCGCGTCGGTTGGGCAGCTGGGTCAGCGAATCCTTGCGGCTGTTGTGCCAGTCGTGGCGCTGGCGCCGGCGGTCCTGGGCGTCGAGCCGGAAGATCGAAAAAACGCTGGCGAAGAACACCAGCGCCGGGCCGGCCATCAGCACCTTGCGCACCAGCGAGCCAAGCGAATTTTTGTAGGGCAGGAGGTCAAAGGCCACCCACTCCTTGGGCAACTGGTGCAGTCCCAGCAGCAGCAGGCCGGAGGCCACCAGCGTCAACGAACGTATGGTCCACATCCAGAGCACGTGCCGCACCCCGACGTCGGCCAGTTCGAGGTGACGGTATCCATGGTGCGCCCAGATGCCACCGAGCGTGACGATGGCCATGTCGATGCCGGTGTACACGCCTTGCACCGTGCCCGCAAACTGCAGGCGGGCACCAAAAATCAGCACATAAGCCAACAAACCGCCTCGCCAGCCGCCCATCATGCCGGCCAGGAACAGCATGTCGTAGCGTATGGGGGCGCTGGACGGGGGCGGCAGGTAGATGTGCAGCAGGGCACTGATGCCATACCCGGCCACCGCCAGCACCACGGCGTACAACATGCCGGCTTGCTGTGCGGAAATGCGCATTGGCCGCGTCAACACCAGGATCAGGGCCAGCAGCCCGAGCACGGCAGCGTATTGCCACATGAACATTGGGATGGGCCCCAGTTCATAACGAATCAGTTCAAGCCATGGCATGGCAGTTTCTCCCTGGTTCGGCTGTGTGCCGAATCTGGGAGCAAACATAGCATCAATCGCCAAGAGTGTTAATAACTGTTTCTCAAAATGTAATCACTCGTTACAAAGCTGAGTTTTTAGCATTTAGTTTTAAACATTTTGACGATCAGCGGGTCTGTTGAGTGGCAGCAGCCGCAACAAGCCGGTGGCCAGGGCAATGCCCAGCAAGATCACCGCACCACACACGACCATCCAGCCGGTCACGGATTCGCCCAGGAAAACCGTGCCGTAGAACACCGCGAACAGCGGTATCAAGAAGGTCACCGTCACCGCCTTGGCCGGGCCAACGTGGGCGATGAGGCGGAAATAAAGGATGTAGGCCAGGGCGCTGCAGAACACGGCGAGCGCCACGATGGCCAGCCAGGCCTGGGTGCTGGGCGCCTGTTCGGGCCAGAACAGCACGGTGGGCACGGCCAGGCCCACGGTGGCGCCGATCTGGCTGCCGGTGGCGTTGACCAGGGGGGGCACGCCGGCCAGAAATCGCTTGGCGTAGTTGGCGGCCACGCCGTAGCACAGGGTGGCACCCAGGCAGGCCAGCACGGCCCAGCCGGTGCCGCCAGCCTTGAAGCTGGCCTTTTCCCAGGACAACAAGGCCACGCCGGTAAAACCCAGGGCCAGGCCCAGCAGCCGGTTCCTGTCGGGACGGTCTTGCAGCCACAGCCAGGCCACGAGGGCGCCGAACAGGGGTGTGGTGGCGTTGAGGATGGCGGACAGGCCGGTGGAAATCGACATCACCGCATACGAGTACAGCGCAAACGGGATGGCCGAACTCAGCAGGCCTGAAACGAACAGCGCACCGGCCCGCTGGCGCAACATGCCAAGCTGCCCGCTGTGCCACAGCAGCGGCAGCAGCACCAGCGCGGCCAGCCCGACACGGCCTCCGGCGGCGGCCCACGGGCCGAACTCGGCCGCGCCGAAACGCATGAACATGAAGGAGGCGCCCCAGAGTGCGGCCAGCAGCACGAATTCGGCCGCAACAGTGGATTTCATGAGAACAGATCGTGTGTGGTGCCCTCAGGCACGGGGGCCGGGGAGCCGTTTTCCAGGCGAAGCAGCGCAGTCTTGCGCCACAGGCCACCGGCGTAGCCGGTGAGGCTGCCGTCCGCGCCCAAAACGCGGTGGCAGGGCACGATGATACCGACCGGGTTGCGGCCCACGGCGGCACCCACGGCGCGCACGGCGGTTGGACGGCCAATCTGGCGCGCCAGCACGCCGTAGCTCAGCGAGCCGCGCACGGGAATGCCGACCATGGCCTGCCAGACCGCACATTGAAATGGTGTGCCGTGGCGCAGGTCCAGCGGCACATGGAACGCCTCGCGTGTGCCGTCGAAGTACTCGGCCAGCTGTTCGGCGGCGGTCAGCAGCACGGGGTGGTTGGGCGGGCCGCCGTCCCACCGTGCGGGCAGCCAGGGCGGTAGGTGCTTCTGTTCTTCAAACCACAAACCACACAGACCTTGCTCGCTGGCGGCCAACAGCAAGGGGCCCAAGGGGCTGGGAATGCGGGCTTGGGCGACGACGTGATGGGCGCTTCTCATGGTGCTTCCTAGGGGGCAAGTGCTGCGTTGTGCCAGGCACGGATGACGGCGTAGGCGCGCCAGGGTCGCCACACTTGCGCGCGGCGTTCGGCTTCGCGGGTGGCCTCGCGCAGGCCCAGGTGGCTCAGGCCCAGCGCGTGGTGCAGGGCCACGTCGCCAGCGGGGAAGGCGTCGGGCCAGTGCAGTGCGCGCATGGCGATGTAGTGGGTGGTCCAGTCGCCAATGCCGGGCAGGGCCTTGAGTGCGGCCATGGTGGCGGCGGGTGGCGCGGCGGTGTCGAGTTGCAGCGAACCGCTGGCCACACCCAGCGCCAGGGCGCGTATGGCTGCTTGCCGCTGGCGCGTGATGCCTTGCTCGCCCAGTTCCTGTTCGCTGGTGTGGGCCAGCACCTCGGGCGCGGGAAACAGGTGGGTGAGGCCGGGCCAGGGCGTGCTGATGGGCGTGCCCCAGCGGTTGACCAGGCGCTGTGCGAGGGTGCGCGCGGCTTTGACGGTGATTTGCTGACCCAGCACCGCTCGCACGGCTTGGGCAAAGCCATCCAACGCGCCGGGCAGGCGCTGGCCGGCCGCGTCGGGAAACGTGGCGTGCAACACCGCGTGCACGCGCTCGGGCTGCAGATCCAGATCCAGCGCGTGGCGCACCCGCTGCAGCACCTGCCGCAGCACCGGCGCCAGGCTCTCGGCCACCTGCAGGTGCACGAGTGGTTGGCGCGCATCAAAACGAGCCATCACCCAGCCGGCATGGTGTTGTGTGCCCTGGCGCACGGTGAGGGTGCTGCCCCACTGTGCCTTGTCCACATCCACCCATTCAACGCCGACCATCGCGCGCTGGCCCAGAAAGCCCAGCAGGTGGGGCACATCCAGCGGTGGCCGGTAGGCCAACTTGAAGTGGAAGCCGTCCGACCTGTCGCCGTCGGTGCCGGTGCGGCGGCGCAGTTGCAAGGGGTTCAGGCCATATCGTTCGTGCCACGCGGCGTGAAAACGCCGTTGCGAGGCAAAGCCGCTCAGGGCCGCCACGGTAGACACCGGCAAGCGCGTATCGGTGAGCAGCAACTTGGCACCCAGCAGACGCAGCGTCTGCAGAAACTGCAGCGGGCTGGTGCCCCAGTGGGCGGTGAAGATGCGGCGCAGGTGGCGCTCGCTCACGCCCAGGCGCTGCGCCACCTGGGCCACGCTGCCGGCCTCGCCTTGGCCATCGGCCGCTTCGCGCAGCAGGCGCGCAGCGTCCAGCGCCAGCAACTGGCTGGCGTCTTCGGTGGACCACGCCGCCACGTGGCCGCCGCTGGCCGGCGCCAGCTCGGGCCGGCAGCGCAGGCAGGGGCGAAAACCCGCCGCTTCGGCCTGCGCGGCGTGGCCAAAAAAGCGGCAGTTGTCGGCCTTGGGTGTGCGCACCCGGCACACCGGCCGGCAGTAGATGCCGGTGCTGGTCACGCCGGTGAAGAACACGCCGTCAAAGCGGTTGTCCCTGGCTTTGAGGGCCAGGTAGCAGGCGTCGGGGTCCAGCGTGTCCATGGGTCCATCATAGGAGGGCCGCAGGTGAAAAATCGCCGTTTCCGGACATGCGGTTGCCACCAAAGCATGGTCCGATCGGCGGGTGGGTTGGCACGGGGGTCTGCCTACAATGCGTCTGCTGTTTCAACCGCACACTTTTTCATGCAAGTCCAACCCGCGATCTTCAAGGCCTACGACATCCGGGGCGTGGTGCCCGACGCCCTCAACACCGACGTGGCCCACGCGCTGGGCCGGGCTTTTGGCGCCGAAGCCCTGTTGCAGGGCGAAACCACGGTGGCCGTGGGCCGCGATGGCCGCATCAGCAGTCCGTCGCTGGCGCAGGCCTTGATCCGTGGCTTGCAGGAGGCGGGGGTGGACGTGATCGACGTGGGCATGGTCACCACGCCCATGCTCTACTTCGCGGCCAGCACCGCTTGCCGCAGCGGTATCCAGGTCACGGGCAGCCACAACCCCAAGAACTACAACGGCTTCAAGATGGTGCTGGCCGGCCGCGCCATCTTCGGCGAGGACATCCAGGGCCTGCGCCGCCGCATGGAAAACGGCGACCTGCCGACCCGCGCGGGCGGTGGCGTGCGCGCGCTGGACGTGGGCGACACCTACCGCGAGCGCATCGTCGGCGACGTGAAGCTGGCGCGCCCCATCAAGATCGTGATGGATTGCGGCAATGGTGTGGCCGGTGCCTCGGCGCCTGCGCTGTTCCGTGCCCTGGGCTGCGAGGTCATCGAGCTGTTCAGTGAGGTGGACGGCGAGTTTCCCCACCACCACCCCGACCCGAGCAAGCCCGAGAACCTGCGCTGGCTGATCGATGCGCTGCAAAGTTCGGACGCCGAACTGGGCCTGGCCTTCGACGGCGACGGCGACCGCCTGGGCATTGTCACCAAGCGCGGCGAGAACATCTTCCCCGACCGCCAGATGATGCTGTTCGCGCAGGACGTGCTCTCGCGCGTGCCCGGCGGCACCATTTTGTTTGACGTCAAGTGCACCCAACGCCTGGGTCCCGCCATCGCGGCGGCGGGCGGCGTGCCGCTGATGTTCAAGACCGGTCACTCGTTGATCAAGGCGAAGATGAAGGAAGTCGATGCCCCGCTGGGGGGCGAGATGAGCGGCCACATCTTCTTCAAGGAGCGCTGGTACGGTTTCGACGACGGCAGCTACGCGGGCGCGCGCCTGCTCGAAATCCTGAGCCGCCATGCCAACCCCTCGGCCGTGCTGGAAGCCCTGCCCACCAGTCACAGCACGCCCGAACTCAACGTGGCCTGCGCCGAAGGCGAGCCACATGCCCTCGTGGCGAAGTTGCAGCAGGCCACGTTCGAAGCGCCAGCCCAGGTGTCCACCATCGATGGCCTGCGCGTGGACTGGCCCGACGGTTTTGGCCTGATCCGCGCCAGCAACACCACGCCGGTGCTGGTCCTGCGCTTTGAGGGCCAGACGCCCGAGGCCCTGCACCGCATCGAGGCGCGCATGATGGCGTTGCTGAAATCCGTCAAACCCGACGCCGTCATCCAACAAGCTGCGCACTGATGTCTGCTCCGCGCCCCAGCGACGACCCCGAGGTCATCGTTTTCAACCTCAAGAAGCGCTACACCGGCGTGTCGGCCACGGTCAACGCGCTGGTGCCCATCCAGCTGGGCCAGTGGCGCCTGGCCTACTGCGGCACGCCGCTGCCCCATGGCGTGCCCGGCATGACGCTCAAACAGGCCATCGCCTTGTCGCGCAAGCCGCCGGCCGGCCGAGCCTTCCGCATCTGGCACGTGCGGCGCGACCACGAAATGATGGCCGGCCTGTGGGCGCGCGACGTGTTGCGTCTCCCCATCAAGCTGGTGTTCACCTCGGCCGCTCAGCACCAACACGGGCGCTTCCCGCGCTGGCTAATCTCGCGCATGGACGCGGTGATTTCCACCACGCCGCTGGCCGCCAGCTTCGTGCCCAACACCACCGCCGTGGTGCCCCACGGCATCGACCTGCAACGTTTCGCGCCGCCGCCCGACAAGGCAACGGCCTGGGTCGATTCGGGCCTGCCCGGCCGCTACGGCATCGGCACCTTCGGGCGCGTGCGGCCCGACAAGGGCAGCGATGTGTTTGTGGACGCCATGATCAGCGCGCTGCCGCACCTGCCCGATGCCACCGCCGTCATCGCCGGCCTGGCCCAGCCCCAGCACCAAGCCTACGAGAAGGCGCTGCGCGAGAAGATCGCCGCCGCCGGTTTGAGCGATCGCATCGTCTTCCTGGGCGAGGTGCCGGCCGCCGAGGTGCACCGCTGGTACCAGCGCTGCCTGTTGTGTGTGGCCTGCCCGCGCTACGAACCCTTTGGCCTCACGCCCTTCGAGGCGGCGGCCACCGGCTGCGCGGTGGTGTGCTCGCGCACCGGCGCTTTCGACCAGTTGGCCGTGCCCGGTGAGACCGGCGAGTTGGTCGACACCGGCGATGCGGTGGGCCTGGCCGATGCGGTGCGCCGCGTCATGGCCGACCCGCAGCGCGCGCTGGCCCTGGGCGAGGCCGCACGCCAGCGCGTGACCGAGCGCTTCTCGCTGGCGCAGGAGGCGGCCGGCATCGGCCGCGTCTACCAGCAACTCTTCGACAAAACATGACGCTGGCCCAGCGCCTGGCCCTGGCGGTGTATGGCGCCGTGACCACGCTGGCACAGCCTCTGCTGCGGCGCAAGCTGCGCAAGCGCGGGCAGGCCGAGCCGGGTTACCTGGAAGCGGTGGGCGAGCGTTTTGGCCGTTACGGTGGCGAAGCAGCGTCGAGTGGCTGGGTGTGGGTGCATGCGGTGTCGCTGGGCGAAACCCGGGCCGCCGCGCCGCTGATCGCCGCGCTGCGCGAACAACAACCCGGCCTGCGCCTGTTGCTGACCCATGGCACCGCCACCGGCCGCGCCGAGGGGCAGCGCCTGCTGCGCCCCGGTGACCGCCAGGCCTGGCTGCCCTGGGACACACCCGGCGCCACGCGCGGCTTTCTGCAGCACTTCCGCCCTGCCGTGGGTGTGCTGCTGGAAACCGAGGTCTGGCCTTGCCTGACCCAGGCCTGCAGCGCCGCTGGCGTGCCGCTGCTGCTGGTCAACGCGCGCCTGAGCGAAAAATCGCTGAAGCAAGCGCTGCGCTTGAAGACCTTGTCGCTGGCCACCTACGGCGCCCTGCACGCGGTGTACGCCCAGACCGAGGCAGATGCGCAGCGCCTGCGCCAACTGGGCACGCCGGTGCAAGGCGTGTTCGGCAACCTCAAGTTCGACGCCACGCCCAACGCTGCCCAACTGGCGATGGCTCGCACTTGGCGGGCATCGGTGCATGTGCGTCCCGTGGCCATGCTGGCCAGCTCACGCGAGGGTGAAGAAGCGATGTGGCTGGCGCAGCGCCCTTCGGGTGCCTTGTGGCTGGTGGTGCCGCGCCACCCACAGCGCTTCGATGAGGTGGCGGCCTTGCTGCTTGGCGCGGCCCTGAAGGTGTCGCGCCGCAGCCAGTGGCCACCATCTGGCCCGGATGCCGCCGACTGGCAGGCCGATGTCTGGCTGGGCGATTCGCTGGGCGAGATGGCGCTGTACTACGGCCTGGCCGACCTGGCCTTGCTGGGCGGCAGCTTCGCCCCTGTGGGCGGGCAAAACCTCATCGAGGCGGCGGCCTGCGGCTGCCCGGTGGTGATGGGGCCGCACACCTTCAACTTCCTGGAGGCCGCTGAGCAGGCTGAGGCCTGTGGCGCGGCCTTGCGGGTGGCCGATATGGCGGGGGCTTGCCGCTTGGCTGAGGAACTGGTGAACGACAGTGCCCGCTTGGACCGTGCCCGTCAGGGTGCCGGGGCGCTGATGGCGGGCGGACGCGGGGCGGTGTTGCGGACGGTGGGGGTGGTGTTGTCGGCTGCTGCCTCCGCTGGGCCCGAGCGCCAGGGGTGACGTGGCATGTGAACGGTGGCATGCCCACCTGGTTTCAGATCGGGGTGGCACGCTGCCCTGTGCAGCGAAGTGAAGGGGGAGAACCGGCGCAGCCGGTTCGGAGGACATGAGCGGAACAGGGCAGGGTGCCGCCCCGATCCGCGAGGTCAAACCAGGTAAAAACTCACTTCGCCAACAGCGCATCAATGGCCGCCAGATCCTCGGCCTTCAACACACCACCGGCCTGCTTCAAACGCAGCGTGCCCACCAGCACGTTGTAGCGCGCCACGGCCAGATCGCGTTTGGTCTGGAACAGCTGGCTCTGGGCGTTGAGCACGTCGATGTTGATGCGCACCCCCACCTGGTAACCCAGCTTGTTGGCGTCGAGTGCGCTCTGGCTGGAGGCTTCGGCGGCTTCCAGGGCCTTGACCTGGCCCAGGCCGGAGACGACGCCAAAAAACGCCGCGCGTGTGGCTTGCGCCACGGTGCGGCGGGCGGCTTCGAGGTCGGTGCGGGCCTTGTCTTCCAGCGCCGCCGCTTCAACGATGCGGTTTTCCAGCGCGCCACCGGTGTACAGCGGCAGGTTGAACAACACGCCCACACTCGCGGTGTTGGTGCGCACGTTGCCTGCGGCCAGCGAGGAGGTGCTGGGGGAGCGCGCGATCTGGTATTGGCCGGTCAGGTCCACCGTGGGCTTTTTGCCGGCCTGCGCGCGCCGGGTTTCCAGCGCCGCAATGTCCAGCGCAGCCCGTGCCTGGCGGATTCCGGGGTGGGCGTTTTCCGACTGTGCCACCCAGGGCGCCACGTCGTTGGGCGCAATCGCCGGCAGCGTGACCGGAGCGGCCAAGGACAGGGGCGTGGTGCCGCTGCGGCCCACCAGTTGGTCCAGTGCCAGCTTCTTGACCCGCAGGTCGTTTTCGGCGGCGATTTCCTGTGCCAGCACCAGGTCGTAGCGGGCCTGGGCTTCGCGCGAGTCGGTGATGGTGGAGGTGCCGACCTCGAAGTTGCGCTTGGCGGCGGCCAGCTGCTCGGCGACGGCGGCTTTCTGCGCCACCACAAACGTCAGCGTGTCCTGTGCACCGAGCACGTCGAAATAGGCCTGCGAGCTGCGCACGATCAGGTCGTGTTCGGCGGCCAGCAGCTGGCCCTCGGCCACTTCCAGCGATTTCTGCGCCTGATCGAAGGCGATCTGGTTGGCCGGGCGGTACAGCGGCAGGCTGGCCGAGAGGGCCGCGTTCTGGCTGTTGGTGTCGCGGTTGCCGGTAAGGCTGCTGTCGATGTTGGCGACGTTGGCACCGGCGCTCAGCGCGGCTTGTGGGCGCAGGCCGGCACGTGCCTGCTCGGCCTTGGCCAGGTTGGCCTGGTACAGCGAGCGTGCCGACAGGTAGGTGGCGTCAAAGTCGCGCGCCGAGCTGTACAGCGTGCCCAGGCTCTGGGCCAGGCCGGGCAGGGCGGCGCCCGCCAGGCTCAGAGAGAGACCCGCCTGCACCAGGGCCTGCCACAAGGGGCGGTGAGGCGTGGCGACAGGGGCGGCCAAGGCGTGCGGGCGTCGGTTCATGCGAAAAGTCCTGGTTGCGAACGGTGGGATAGGGAAGTTCAGTAACGCGGCACCGAGGGGTCGACTTCGGCCGACCAGGCGTTGATGCCGCCAGCGATGTTGACCGCCTGATCAAAGCCCTGGTTGTTCAGGAAATGCGTGACCTGAGCGCTGCGGCCGCCGTGGTGGCACAGGCAGGCGATGGGGCGGTCACGCGGCAGATCCTGCAGGCGGGCGGGAATGGTCTGCATGGGCATGTGCACCAGCTCGAAGCCGTCGGGTTTGACGCTGGCGGTCTGGACTTCCCAGGCCTCGCGCACGTCCAGCACCACGGGCAATACGTCGGCGGGCAGATCGGCGCTCACCTGGGTGATCCAGGCGGCCAGTTGGTTGGGGCGCAGGGCGTTCATCAGAAGTTGAAGCGTGAGGGTTGGGGGAAGTTCAGCAGGCGCGGTGCCACGGTGTCCCAGGGCTGGGTGGTTTGGAAGGCGGTGTCGCTGGTACGCGTGATCAGGGTGGCGCGCATCATGGGCTCATCGCCCGTGATGGCGATCAGCCGCCCGCCCACGGCCAGCAGCTGCAGCAGGCTGGCGGGCACCTCGGCCACCGAGCCGCTGAGCAGGATGGCATCGAAGGGCGCTGCTGCCTTGCAGGCGGCGAAGTCGTTGGCGGCAGCGTCGCCCTGGCGCACGTCCACGTTGCCCACGCCCGCTTGCATCAGGTGGGTGCGTGCCTTGCTGGCCAGTGCGGGGTCGATCTCCAGGCTCAGCACCTGCTGCGCCAGGCGCGCCATGAGGGCGGCGGAAAAGCCCGAGCCGGTGCCGATCTCCAGCACCTTGTCGGTGGGTTGGAGTTGCAGGTCCTGCACCATGCGGGCTTCCACACGCGGCGACAACATGCACTGGCCGTCACGGGCCGGCTGGGTCAGCGGGATGTCCATGTCCACAAAGGCCAGGGCTTTGTGCACATCGGGGGCGAAGTGTTCGCGCTTGACCTCGCCCAGCAGCGCCAGCACCTGGGGGTCCAGCACCTCCCAGGGGCGGACCTGTTGCTCGATCATGTTGAATCGGGCTTGTTCGACGTCAAGGGCGGTGGGCAGGGCGGTCATGGCAAAAGGCTCCGTGGGGCTTGTCAATCAGGGTTTTCGATTTTACCGGGGGGCATGTGAAGCGTCTGTCAACGGTGCGGACGGACCCGCGCCCATGAGTCGGCGGCCCCAGCGGGCCAGGTCGTCCATGTAGCAGTAGACCACCGGCACCACCACCAAGGTCAGCAGCGAGGAGGTGATGACGCCACCGATCACGGCCTGGCCCATGGGGGCGCGTTGCTCCGAGCCTTCGGTCAGGGCAAAGGCCAGCGGCACCATGCCGAAGACCATGGCCAGCGTGGTCATGAGGATGGGACGCAGCCGCACGCGGGCGGCCATCAGCAGCGCGTCTTCGCGGCCGACAGCCGGGTGGTCGGGTGTGCCTTCGCGGGCGCGGATGGCAAAGTCCACCAGCAGGATGGCGTTCTTGGTGACCAGGCCCATCAGCATCACC
>CAYUAH010000093.1:0-12024 GCA_964442375.1 uncultured Hydrogenophaga sp.
GCGGGTCCCGGCGGCCAAACAGGCCTCGCAATGTGCTCATCAACGCCATGGTGCTTAGGGGCTCCCGGCGGTGGCCGGACGCTCATGGATGTCCAAAAAATCGGGCCGCTCGCACAAGGCCAGCAGGTCCAGTTCGTACCAGACGTTGTCCTGCTCGTCGGCCAGCACCTGGCGCACCACGGGCGAGGGCAACGGTTCGGGCGCTGGGCGCAAGGCATCGGCGCTGCGCAGTCCCAGCAGGCGGTCCACCGGCCACACCACGTTGACACCCAGGTGACCGCTCCAACCCACAAAATGGGCCTGGCTCTGGACCTCATCGGCCAGCGGCGGCCAACCGAGCCAGTCCAGCAGATCGACCACCGTGTAGAGCTCGCCACGCAAGGTGGTGACGCCACGGACCCAGGCCTTGGCATGGGGGAGCGCCTGCACCGGCGACGGCGCGGCGATCTCGCCCGAGTGCGCCAGCGGCACCAGAAAACGGTGCCCACCACAGGCCACGCCCAGCCAGTGGGCGGCCACAGCGGGGCGGCTCGCGGCACCGGACGCGGAGGTGTCGTGGGCCGTCATGAGCGGGTGGTGGTCACAGGGTGGCCGCCTGATCGACCGCCGCGATCTTGGCCAGCAGCAGGTCGGCATTGACCGGTTTGGTGATGTAGTCGCGCGCGCCCTGGCGCAAGCCCCAGACGCGGTCGGTCTCCTGGTTCTTGCTGGTGCACAGGAACACCGGCACCTTGCCATACTGCGGGTGGCGGCTCAGGTGGCGCGTGAGCTGGAAACCGTTCTGCCCGGGCATGACGACGTCGAGCAGGATCAGGTCGGGCACGGCCTCGCCCATCTGGCGGTAGGCCTCGTCGGCGCTTTCGGCGGTGCGCACGGAAAAACCGTGGCGCGCCAGCAGATCGCGCAGGTACATCAGTTCGGTCCTGGAATCGTCCACCACCAGGATGTCATGAACCGCCATCAATGGGCTCCCGATTCTTGTGTGGCCAAGGCCGCGTGCACGGCCACGGCCTGCAACAGCTGGTCGCGGGTAAAGGGTTTGGTGAGGTGTTCCTCGGCGCCCACCATGCGCCCGCGCGCCTTGTCGAACACGCCGTCGCGTGAAGACAGCATGACGACCGGAATGCCGGCGAAGCGTTCGTTGCGCTTGATGATGGCGCAGGTCTGGTAGCCGTCCAGCCGCGGCATCAGGATGTCGCAGAACACCAGGTCGGGATGGAAGTCGTTGATCTTGGACAAGGCGTCAAAGCCGTCCTCGGCCAGCGCCACCTGATGCCCGCCCTGCCTGAGAAACAGCTCCGCGCTGCGCCGTATCGTCTGGCTGTCGTCGACCACCAGCACCTTGAGTCCAGAAGAAGTGATGTCGGGCATGAACAACTGCTTCCGGTGTAGGTGGGTTCAGACCGTGTCGGGCGCGGAGGGCAGCATCAGATGGCCACCATCTCAAAGTCTTCTTTTCTCGCACCACACTCGGGGCAGGTCCAGTTCATGGGCACGTCGGCCCACTTGGTGCCGGGTGCAATGTCGTGGTCGGGTGCGCCAGCGGCTTCGTCGTAAATCCAGCCGCAAATCAGGCACATCCAAGTCTGGGGTTCGGTCATGATGCAAAGAAAATCATTGTCTTAGAATGGTTTCATTGTAGCCAGCCCCCAGGCGGCGCCCATGGGCACGGCCGGCACCGCCAGACCGTCCCGAACACCACGCACTGCGCCCCCATGCCCTCCCCCCTCGACCCCACCGCCACGTCCAGCACGGGCGAAGCCGTGACGCTGCCCTGCGTCATGTCCTTCAACGCCAACGACCCCAGCGGCGCTGGCGGCCTGGGGGCCGACGTCGCCGCCATGTCCAGCGCATCGGCCCACGTGTTGCCGGTGGTCACCGGCGCCTATGTGCGCGACAGCAGCGACATCCACGGCCACATCGCCTTCGACGAAGAAACGGTGGACGAGCAAGCCCGCTGCGCACTGGAAGACATGTCGGTGCAGGCCATCAAGGTGGGGTTTGTGGGCTCCCCCGAAAACCTCAGCGCCATCGCCGAGATCGCTTCCGACTACCCCGACCTGCCGCTGGTGGCCTACATGCCCAGTCTGGCCTGGTGGAACGAGGTGGACATGGAGAACTACCTCGACGCCTTCGCCGAGCTGCTGCTGCCCCAGACCACGGTGCTGGTGGGCAACCACAGCACCCTGTGCCGCTGGCTGCTGCCCGACTGGGCCGATGAGAAGGCCCCCGGCCCGCGTGACGTGGCCCGAGCCGCCGCCGAACACGGCGTGTCGTACACCTTGGTGACCGGCATCAACGCCGCTGAACAGTACCTCGAAAGCCACTTGGCCACGCCCGAAACGGTGTTGGCCACGGCGCGCTACGAGCGTTTTGAAGCCACCTTCACCGGCGCGGGCGACACCTTGTCGGCCGCCTTGACCGCCTTGATTGCGGTGGGCGCCGACCTGCAGACCGCCTGTGCCGAAGCCCTGACCTACCTCGACCAATGCCTGGATGCGGGCTTTCAGCCCGGCATGGGCCACGCCATGCCCGACCGCCTGTTCTGGGCGCACGATGGCGATGACGAAGAAGGGGACGATGGCGAAGGTGGCTCTGCCGCCGACGATTTTCCTGCCCCCGACACCAAACACTGAACCACGATCACTCACACGATGGACCACAACCAGCAACTGTTTGAACGCGCCCAAAAGGTCATCCCCGGCGGCGTCAACTCGCCCGTGCGCGCCTTCCGCGCCGTCGGCGGCACACCGCGTTTTGTGCAGCGCGCCCAAGGTGCACATTTCTGGGACGCCAATGGCAAGAAACACATCGACTACATCGGCTCCTGGGGCCCCATGATCCTGGGCCACGGCCACCCCGCCGTGCTCGAAGCGGTGCAGAAGGCCGCACTCGACGGCTTCAGCTTCGGCGCGCCCACCGAACGCGAGGTGGAGCTGGCCGAGGCCATCCTCGAACTCGTGCCCAGCATCGACATGGTGCGACTGGTGAGCTCCGGCACCGAGGCCGGCATGAGCACCATCCGCCTGGCGCGCGGCGCCACCGGCCGCAAGACCATCATCAAGTTCGAGGGCTGCTACCACGGCCACGCCGATGCGCTGCTGGTCAAGGCCGGCTCGGGCCTGGCCACCTTCGGCAACCCCACCAGCGCCGGCGTGCCGCCCGAGGTGGTGCAGCACACCCTGGTACTGGAGTACAACAACGTCGAGCAGCTCGAAGCCGCCTTCGCCCAGCACGGTGCCGACATCGCCTGCCTGATCATCGAGCCCATCGCCGGCAACATGAACTTCGTGCGCGCCAGCGTGCCCTTCATGAAGCGCTGCCGCGAGCTGTGCACCCAGCACGGCGCCCTGCTGGCGTTCGACGAGGTGATGACCGGTTTCCGCGTGGCCTTGGGCAGCGCGCAAAGCGTCTACGCCCAGCTCATCCCCGGCTTCGAGCCGGACATGACGGTGATGGGCAAGGTGATCGGCGGCGGCATGCCGCTGGCGGCCTTCGGCGCCAAACGCGCGGTGATGGAGCACCTGGCGCCGCTGGGTGGCGTCTATCAGGCCGGCACCCTGAGCGGCAACCCGGTGGCCACCGCCTGCGGTCTGGCCACGCTCAAAGAGATACGCAAGCCGGGTTTCTTCGAAGCCTTGTCGGCGCGCACCCAGTCGCTGGTGGCGGGGCTGACCACGGCCGCACATGACGCCGGTGTGCCCTTCTGCGGCGACAGCCAGGGCGGCATGTTCGGCTTTTTCCTGATGCCCGAGCTGCCCCAGAACTACGCCACCGTCATGACAACCGACGGCCCGCGTTTCAACGCCTTCTTCCACGGCATGCTCGATCGCGGCATCTACTTCGCACCCGCCTTGTACGAAGCCGGCTTCGTGAGCGCGGCGCACTCCGAGGCCGATGTGGCAGAGACGGTGGCGGCAGCGCGTGAGGTGTTCGCCACACTCTGATCGGTTCAGCCGATGCACACCCAAGGGCGCTGCGGCGCCCTTGGCATTTTCACGCCAACACAAATCAAGGCAAACGCGTCAGGTGAAACGTGGTGTCCAGAGCGGTCGGGTAGCCGTTGGCATCTTCCGTGTCGATGTCACCTGCGTACAACTTGCTGCCATCGGCTGACAGCGCCAGAAGGTCGAGAAAACTCTCGGCCTCGATGAAGAATGTGCCCGGGAACCGCAGGTCATTGACGGTCACGGTGGTCCCACTCGAAATACCCCCAATGGCTTCGAGCTCGCCTTCAACACGGTACGCCACCACTGTCTGGCTGCCCACCGTCTGGCTCACCGACGAGCCAAATGTGAGGGTGTTGCCCGGTTTGTCCCAACTGACGAAACCGATGCTGCCGCCTTTGCACTCGGTGTCGCCCGGCGCGTAGTAGGTGTCGCGCTGCACGTAGCGCGCTTGGGTGTCGCTGAGCTTGGAAATGCTCATGGTGCGGACCAGACGCACCGGCTGGCCGCTGGACACCTGCAGCACGTCCTCGTTGACCACACAGGGGCTGGCAAAACTGCCCACAAAACGGTCCACCGCAGCCGGGGTCGAGCCACCCCCGCTGTTGCCGCCGCCAGGATCCACCGTGCTGTCGGCGTCGGAGCCGCCACCGCAGGCGGACAGCAGCGCGGCCGTGCACAAAGTCAGGCCGAAAGCCAGAGGACGAAGTTGAATGACCATGAAAACTCCCTGAAAACCTTGTTGTTCAAACAAAAAGCACCCGTACCCTTTGAGGGCACCGGTGCCGTGAATTTTCAGGGCAGCT
Organism: uncultured Hydrogenophaga sp.; assembly: GCA_964442375.1. Lineage (GTDB taxonomy): Bacteria > Pseudomonadota > Gammaproteobacteria > Burkholderiales > Burkholderiaceae_C > Hydrogenophaga. The sequence continues at coordinate 4,754 of CAYUAH010000093.1, forward strand.
CGACCCAGAAAATCCAATGAATGTTCAAACGGGGCGGAGCGCACTGGGCGTCGCAGCGCCCACATTTGACGGATACTCCCGGGCGTAGCGCAGGCCGGCCCAAAAAGCCGCCCTGCCCCATCACACAACCCGAGGCTTCACATGCATTTCACCGGTTTTTTTCAGCAGTACTGGCCGCTTCTTTTGCTTGCCCTGTGGTTGGGCCACAAGTGGTGGAACGCGCGCCGGGTGGTCGGCTTGCTGCCGGCGCTTAGGCAACAGGGCGCCACCTTGGTGGATGTGCGTTCGGAGGCGGAGTTTGCGGGCGGCAGCGCGCCGGGCAGCATCAACATTCCCTTGCCGGCGCTGGGCAGCCGGCTCGGCGAAATACCGAAGTCAGGGCCGGTGGTGCTGTGTTGTACCAGCGGCACGCGCAGTGGCATGGCCAAGATGCTGCTGAAGAAACACGGCTATCCTCAGGTGTTCAACATCGGCAAATGGACCCATCTGCTGCCTTGATCTGACCTGAACCATGCCCCGCCCCCACCACAAGGTCTACGTGGTTGAACTGCACCCGGACGTGTTGCTGGAGGCCAGGTTTCGCAAGTGCAACCCGGACTATGTGGCAGGCAAGCCCTGTGTGTACGTGGGCATGACGGGCCTGGACCCGGACCTGCGTTTCGACAAACACAAGGCGGGCATACAGGCCAATGCCTACGTGTTCAAGTACGGCCTGCGCCTGCTGCCCGATTTGTACGAGGGTTTCAACCCGATGCGCTACGAGGAAGCGGTGGCGCGCGAAATCGAGATCGGCATCGACCTGCGCTCGGCGGGCTTTGCGGTGTGGCAGGCCTGAACGCGCAAAGCGCCGTCAGCGTGGCACGCCACCCACAAAGTTGACCGCCGCACACACCGCCGCGACCTGAGCCGCCACACAGGTTTCAGGCGTGGTGCGGGGGCTGTCGGGGTAGACCTCGGTGGTGGTGGTGAAGCGCGCACCGGTGATGCCAGCACACAGGCCCAGCGGGCCAAACGGATAGCGGATGACGCCGGGCGCCACCACCGGCGTGCCGATGATCTGGCCACGGTCGTCGGCGGGCGCGATGTGTGTGACCGCCTGCACCGCGTCGATGATGGCCTGCTGGAAGGCGGGCTGCGGGTTGTGGCTGTCGTCCACCAGGTAGAAGCCATCTGGAATGTGACCGGGCTCGAACGGCTTGCCGTCGCGCGCGGCCAGCGCCGGGCGGTATTCGGACTCGTCGGTGTCGGTGGTTTCGTGCAGGTCGATGTGTGCCACGAATTGGCCGCGCAGCGGTGCCACCAGTTGCATCAGCGCGGCACATTCCTGCACCGCGCTGCCGGAGCGGAAGTTGCGGTTGGGGTCTATGGCATCGAAGTTCCAGCGGTGGATGTGCTCGTAAGCCCAGGGGCTCACACAGGGCACGATGAGCAGGTTGACCCGGCCGGCCCACACGGGGAGGTGTTGCTCGGCAAAACACAGGGCACCGAGCACGCCACTGGTTTCGTAGCCGTGTACACCGCCGGTGATCAGCACGGCGGGCAGGCCGGGCTGCCAGTCGGGGGAGCGCAGCGCCACCAGCGGGAAACGCGCGTCGCCATACACCACCTCGCCGTGCTGCACCAACTCACATCGGTGGGCCAGCCGTTGGGCCGCTGCCAGCACGTCGTCGGCGAAGCTGCGCTGGCGCACCTGGCGCGCGCGCCAGGCAGCCAGTTCGGTGGAGCCCCAGGGCTGGCCGGGTGTGCCTATGGGGCCAGTGATCGGTGTGTTCATGCGGCAGAGGGCTTTGTGGGGGCCTGGCCCATGAGGGGCAACAGGCGTTGGTGGGCTTCGCTTTCGCGGTCAAGCCGCAGGTTGCGCTTGGCGCTCAAGTAGTGGGCAGTGAACACGTCGAGGTAGGCCGCCAGCGCCTCGGCGGCGTGGGCCTCGCCGGCCAGGGCCAGGCACTGCGCCGCCACTTCCGAGGTGCAGAAATGCTGACCATGGAAGGAGCGGCGCAGGCGGTAATTGGAGTCGTGTCCGGGCTGCAGGGTGAGCACCGGCAGGCGGTCCAGGTAGGGGCTGCGGCCGAACATTTTGCGCGCCTCAGACCAGGTGCCATCGAGCAACACGAACAGCGGGCGCTTGCTGCTGGCTGCTGCCGGCGCCACCTCACGCACCACGCGTTGCGGCGCCGCGTATTCGCCGGGAAACACCACATAGGGCTGCCATTGCGGGTCATCGAGCAGCGCCAGCAAGGCCGGATCGACCGCCACACGCGACCAGCCAAAGGCCCAGGTGTCGGCCACCAGATCGGCGATCAGCCAGCCGGTGTTGCTGGGCTTGAGCGGTTCGATGTCGGCCATGAGCAGGCACACGCCGGCCTGTGTGCTCAGCACGGGCCGCAAGGCGCAGATGCAGTGGCTGGCCTTGAGGCGGCAGCCCTCACAGCGGGCCGAGGCCGAGCCACGGGCCACAAACGGCTTGGTGCTGGCGGCAAGTCGGGCGGCACGCAAACGGGCGACCGCATGACGCGCGGGTTGGCCCACCGTCACTTCTTCTCGACCGGGTTCGCCGTCAGCCAGTTGGCTGCGTAGGGCCGCACAAATTCGCGCGCCTTCTCGGTATGTGCCACGTTGAGCCAGGCGTCATAGGCGCCTTCACCCAGAATCACCGGCATGCGTTTTTCACTGCCTGGGTGCTGGTAGCGGTGCATCAGCGCGTGGTTGTTGGCGTTGAGGGTGAGCAGGGTGAAGCTGACGATCATGGCGCCGTCGGCACCGACCCAGCGCTCCCACAAGCCGGCCAGGCCCATGGGTTGGCCGTCCACACGGGCGATGCGCGTGGGCACGGCTTTGCCGCTGCGCAGATCGTCCTCAAAAAAAGCCATCACGGGCACGATGCAGCGCTGGCCCTTGAGCCAGGCGTCGCGGAAGTTCTTGGAAGTGGTGACGGTTTCCGAACGCGCCGTCACCAGCTTGGGCGAACGCAGCTTGGCATCGGAAGCCGACTTGACCCAGGGCGGCACCAGGCCGAACTGCCCCGCCACCCACTCGCGCCCCACTGCTTCGTCGCCGGCCGCCTTGCGGATGAACACCCCGGGCTTGCGCGGCCACATGTCGTGTGGAGGTGCCTCAGGGGGTGCCGGCAATCCAAAGGCTTCGGGGTACCGCGTGGCCTGCGACAAAGATTCGTAGTGAACAGTCATGGGCCCATGCTAGCCGACCTGACCAGCGCCACAAAGTTGTACCCACAGACTGTGAACGGAGCTGTGGACAAGCACCGGAACATCTGCGCCAAGCCGCGCCGGCATTGGGCTGGCGCGGCGTGCTCAAATCGTGGGCAGTCCCTTGTTGTGAACATGAACCATTCCCTGACCCTGCTCTGGCGCGACGAACACCTGGTGGCCGTGCACAAACCCGCCGGCTGGCTGGTGCACCGCACCGGGCTGGACGCGGGCGAGACCCGTTTTGTGCTGCAAACCCTGCGCGACCAGCTAGGGCAATTGGTGTACCCCGTGCACCGGCTCGACAAGGGCACCTGTGGCGTGCTGCTGATGGCCCTGCACCCGGAGGCCGCGCACCGGCTGGCCAAGGCCTTTGAGCAGCACGCGGTGCACAAACGCTACCTGGCGCTGGTGCGCGGCTGGGCGCCCGAGGCAGCGGAGGTGGACCACGCCCTGCGCCCCGACGATGCGCCGGCGGACGCGCCCACACAGCCCGCTCAAACCAGCTTTCAGCGCCTGGCCTGCCTGGAATGGCCAGCAGCGGCCGACTCACGCCACGCCACGACGCGCGCCTCGCTGGTGGCGGCCATGCCCCACACCGGGCGCCGGCACCAGATCCGTCGCCACCTCAAACACCTGGCCCACCCCATCATCGGCGACGCCACCCACGGCAAGGGGCCGCTGAACCGCTGGTGGGCGCAGCAGCTCGGGTTACAGCGCTTGTGGTTGCACGCGCAGTCGCTGCAACTGACCCACCCTTTCAGCAATGAGCCGCTGCACCTGCACAGCGGCCTGCTGGCGCCCGGCGGCGCCACCTCCAATGCCACACCGCACCCCGATCTGCTGGACTGGCAACGGCTCTTGCAACTGCAAGGGGTATGGGTACGGAACGGGGCCGCCAGCGGATAATCCCCCGCCATGGAAGCAACCCTCAACCTCTTTCCCCTGGGCTGGCAGCACTACCTGCTGGGCGGGGTGTTCATTGGCGCCGGCGTGGCGCTGCTGTTCGTGTTCACCGGCCTGGTCGGCGGCATGAGCAGCGTGTTCTCCAGCACCTGGTCTTACGTGGTACGGCGCCCGTACTTTCAGCAGCCGCGTTACACCGAGTCGCGCCTGTGGCGCCTGGTCTACGCGGCCGGCCTGGTGCTGGGCGCTTTGCTGTGGTGGCTGGCGCTGGGCGATGGCACACCGGGCAGCACCAGCGTGCCGGTGTGGCAGCTGGTGGTGGGCGGTTTTCTGGTGGGGTATGGCGCGCGGCTGGGCAACGGCTGCACCTCGGGCCACGGCATCTGCGGCCTGGGCTCGCTGCAATGGCCATCGCTGATGGCCGTGCTCACCTTCATGGCCACGGCTTTCGTCACGGCCAACCTGGTGGCGAGGTGGCAAGCATGAGCGCGCCGCACATGACACTTGGCAAGCTGCTCGCTGTGCTGCTGGCAGGTGCGTTGTTTGGTTTTGGCCTGGCGCTGTCCACCATGGTTCAACCCGAAGTGGTGTTGAGCTTTCTGCGTTTTTCCGACTTCGGCCTGATGCTGGTGATGGGCGGCGCGGTGCTGGTCACCCTCGTCGCCTACAAGCTGCTGCCCAAGTTGCTGAAGCAGCCGCTGTTGGGCGGCTTCTTCCACTGGCACGTGGCCCACATGAACCGCGACACCGTGTTGGGTGCGGCCATATTTGGCATAGGCTGGGGTCTGTGTGGCGTGTGCCCCGGCCCGGCGATTGCCGGGCTGGGCACCGGCAATTGGGGCCTGTTGTGGGCGTTGGGCGGCATCGCTCTGGGCGCCTTGGTGCAAGGCCTGAGGGCACGGTAACATCGCTCTTTGGCGCCGATTCCGGCACCTTACACACCCACAGGAGGCCCCATGGCCAAAGGCGAGCAGCGCAAAGAGAAGATGGTCAAGAAGCCCAAAAAGGACAGCGGACCTCGCGACACACCTTCGGGCGCGTCCGACCGCCCGGTGGCACCCACCACGGCCGTGATTCCACGCGGCAAGATCAAGGACAAGTGAGCCGGTCAGGCGCGCATCAAAGTCGGGTGTAGGCCAGGCCCGAGGCCACGCCCCCAAACAAATCGCCCTCGACCATGGGCACCTCGGCGAACGCGGCCTGCAGTGCCTGTTGAAACGGCCGCAGGGCCGACGAGCCGCCGGTGAGATACATGGCATCCAGGCCACCGGCGTTCAAGCCCGCCTGCGCCACGCAGTCGCGCGCGCACGCCACCACCCGAGCCAGCAAAGCGTGCAACTGGGCCGCCATGTCGGTCGCGGCCATGGGCGCGGTCAGCGCCCGTTCGATGCAGGACAGGTCCACCTCGGTGTCGCCACCCGACTGCGAGCAGCGGATCTTGGCCAGTTCCACCTCGTGCGCGATGTGGTGCCCATGGCGCTGATGCAGCACGTCCATCAACCGCACATGCATGCCGGGGTCGGCGTAGTTGCTGCGCAGGGCTTGTACCTGGCTGATCGCGCGCGGCTGGTACAGCCACTGGATCAGGTGCCAGGTGGACAGATCAAAAAACACCCGGCTGGGCACCTCTCGGCCTTGCGGCCCCAGGTGCCGGTAGCCCAGCAGCGGCATCACGTTCTCCAGGCTCAGCTTGTGGTCGAAATCGGTGCCCCCAATGTGAACGCCGGTGGTGGCCAGCACATCGCCGCTGCGGTCCGCTTGGGCCATGTGCCGGGGCCCCAGTCGCACCACCGTGAAGTCGGACGTACCGCCGCCGATGTCTACCACCAGCACGGTGGCCTCGCACGCGAGGCGGCGCTCATAGTCCAGCGCGGCAGCAATCGGCTCCAGCTGGAACGACACCTGCTCAAAACCCACGGCGTGTGCCGCGTCCAGCAGCGACTGCTGGGCCTGCGCATCACGTTTCGGGTCATCATCGACAAAAAACACCGGCCGCCCCATCACCACCTGGGGGGGTGCATGGCCCAGGGTGGCGGTGGCGCGGTCGCGCAGGGCCGCCAGAAAGGTGGCCACGATGTCCTGAAAACTGATTTGCTGGTGGTTGACCACGGTCGTTTCCAGCAGCAGCGGGCTGCCCAGCAGGCTTTTGAGCGAACGCATCAACCGGCCTTCGGTGCCACTGAGGTACTGCGCCACCGCGTCGCGGCCAAAGTGGGTGCTGCGGTCCTCGGCGTTGTAGAACACCGCCGTGGGCATGGACAGGGCTTCGCCCTCCAGCGGAATCAGGCGTGCCACGCCATGGGTATCGGCCCAAGCCATGGCGGAGTTGGAAGTACCGAAATCAATGCCGAGCGTGCCGGGCTGCAGAGACGTCATGAAAACAAGCCAAATGCGGCGCAACAAATGAAAAGACCAACTGGCGAACCAGTTGGTCTTGGGTGTGGTGGTGGTGGGCTTGCAACCCGCGCAAAACCTAGCAAACTCAGCACCTTAGAACCGCTACGAGCTCGTGCGGAAAGGTGCGAATCCAGCCCTGGTCGATGGCAATCTTAGCAGTCATCACCTGCGGTTGGCATGAGCGATTTGTCCGAAACCGCTCGCAGCTCGATTCCCATTTGCGGTATTGAACCCTTGTCCGCAAATCACCAACCCGCAGGTTTCGTAAAGTGTCCAGTCGCGTCTTGCATGTTGGCCGGAAACTGTGATGCGCACAACGCGCCAGATCGGATTTGCTTGATGAAGTCAATGTGAGGCAGGATAGCCCGGCTGGGGTTTTTCTGGGGATTCAGAATCCCCACCTTCTTGCCCAGTTCGTTGCGAACAATCTTGATGGGGCCAAGAAGGTCCGAGTCATTGGACACAACAACTGCCACATCAAAACGATCCATGTGGGCATCATGGAGAAGGTGTGTGGCCAGGTTGACGTCTGAACCCTTTTCTTCTGTCTTAATAACCCGGGCGTACTGCTGCGGCTGGCCAGGTGCAACAACCAACGGCATGGTGACTTCGTGGACAAGAAAATGCCCAAGATGCACAGACACCTTGGGCAGCGTGGCCAGGGCGCGCAAGTAAAGCTGCTGCCGTTGTGGTTGACTGGGATCGTTCTGACCTGCCCCCCGACAGCCGTACCAGTCTGAAGTTAGTGAAGTCCGTCAACCA
>CAYUAH010000094.1:0-12017 GCA_964442375.1 uncultured Hydrogenophaga sp.
GCGCCGGACTGTTAATCCGTAGGTCCCTGGTTCGAGCCCAGGTCGGGGAGCCAAAAAATGAAAAGGCCTTGCAGCAATGCAAGGCCTTTTTCATTGGTGCGTGGCGCTCAGTTCTTGATGAAGAAAAACTCGCCTATCACTTTTGTCTCGGCTGAGGCCGGGCTTGTGCATCTCGCGCACAAACACGCGTGTGAAGACGCTGTTGGGCTCGGTGTCCTTGGGGCCGAGCAAGCGTTGCACCGCGCGATGCCAGAGGTGCGATGCTTGGCGCTCAGCGGCTGTTCGCCGCCAGCGGAATGAAATAGAAATCGCCCAGCGTCTGGTCGTACACCGCAGGGGTTTGTTCGTGCCCGACCGTTTTGGCGAGGCGGGCCACTTCGGTCCGCACCGAGCGCACGATGCGGTCGATGGAAAGGCCGGGCTTTTTCATTTCGCGCAGCAGCAGGCGGGTGAACAGGCCATTGCGTTCGGTGTCGTTGTTGCCCAGCTTGTCCAGCGCCTGCTGACCGGTGCCGGCCGAGAAGATGATCATCTGGCCGGTGGCGGCCGAGGTGGGCGCCAGGCCCCGGCTGCGCGCGGCGCGGGTGGCCACGCGGAAGGGGTTGTCGCGGCAGGCGTCGATGATGGCCAGCATGAAGCCGGCGCGGCGCTCCTGCATGTCGTCCAGTATGCGTTGCAGCGGAATGGACTCGTCCTTGACCTCTTCCTCGTTCTGACCGCGTATGTCCACCGGCAGCAGGTAGTTGGTGTTGGCCAGCTGCACGCCGTGGCCCGCGAAATACACCACCACCTCGTCACCGCCCTGCACGGTCTGGCGGAACTGGCGCAGCACTTCCTTCATGCGGCGCTCCGACAGATCGCGTCCGACGGTGACCTGAAAACCCACTGTTTGCAGTGCGTCGGCAATGGCCAGTGCGTCGGTCTGTGCGTTGTCCAGCCGCGCCACGTGCTCGTAGGCGTTGTTGCCTATCACCAGTGCTTTGCGGCGCGGGTTGGGGGCCGTGGGCCGCAACACGGGGTTGGCGGTGGTGTTGGCCGTGCTGTTGTTGGCGGGCGCGGTCTGCAGCTGCGCCAGCTGGGCGCGCAGGCGCTCCATCTCCTGTTGCATCTGGGTGGTGACCTCGGGGTCGGGGGCACTGGGGAGGGTGGCTGGCGCGGTGGCAATAGCGATGGGCGTTGGCGTCGGGGGGACCTGGGGGGCCGGTGTGGGCGGTGCGACTGGCGCCACCGCTTGAACCGCCACCTCGGCAGGCGGCGGAGCGGGAACCTGTGGCGGCGTCGGTGGGGGCGCGGCGGCGACCGTGTTGTCAGCCTGGCGAGGGGTGTCCAGCACGGCGCGGGCCTGCCGCGTGGGGCTCAGGTCGTTGGGGTAGAACTGCGCGTTGAACAGGCCCAGATCGCGACCTCGGTAGTCGACAAACTGGATCCAGGTGCCTGCCGGTCTGATGTCCACCTGGCGCTGCGAGTTGCTCTTGAACAACCGCCCCTCGGTCATTTCCACCCGGTGTTGGGCGGCGGGCAGCAACAGGGCCGCGTTGGCCAGGTCTGCGGTGGGCACAGGCACGCCGTTGACGCGGAAGGCCAGCGTGTCGGGCGTGACGTTGGGGCCCAGGTCCAGTTGCAGCACCCCCCGACCGAGCACGAGTTGGGTGTCCACCGGGGGCGAGCGGAGCAGGGCGCGGATGGCCGACGTGGCCTCTAGCTGGTCGGCAGACAGCGCGGCAACCGGGTCCTCGGCGCTGGCGATCAGGTGCCACGTGATCTGATGCCGCGTTGACGGTCGGGTCGGGGCGTAAGCCACACCAGCACGCACCAGCAGCTGTTCGTGGCTCAATTGGGTGCCCGGTTTGATGCCGGGCGCCAGGTTCAGAGGGAGGACGGCGGTGATCACGGAATACAGCTGCCTGTCGTGCCGAATGACCAGCACGTTCTGCCAGATGTCCATGGCGCCGACGAACAACAGCGTGCCTTCGCTGGGCGCAATGAGGTCGGTTTGCATCGGCAGCAGCAGGTTGGTCGCGCCCATGGCGCCCGAATCCTTGGTGATGTAGACCAGCTCGCCCGCTGGAATCGTGGCCGGTAGCGACCAGCTGCGTGCTGCCACCGCGCGTGGCAAGCTGGGGTCCGGCGCCGTGGGCCCGGGCGGGCGTTCGCCCAGGCGGGTGCCCGGGTTGACGCCCAGCAGGGTGTCCAGCGCCAGCGGCCGTGCCGACGGGCTGACCAGCAACACGTTGGTGGTGGCATCCGTGACCTGGGTCAACCATTGGGTCAGCACGCGGAAGGACTGGTCGTCCATCAGCCCCGACTGCTCGCGCACAAACAGGCTGCCCGACGGTGCGCCCAGCGCCTCGGTGCGCAGCAGCGCCTCCACCCGCACGCCGCCGCCGTTGAGGTCGAGCACGCTGGACTCGGCCAGCAGCACGTCCTCGGACTCTGGCAGGCTGCCCACGGGCAGAAGGGCCAGCGCCCGCGACCAGCCGGGCAGTTCGTCGGCCTGGGTGCGAAAGGCCGCCAGGTTGGCGCCGGCAATGCGCAGCCGCGAACATTTGGAGAGGCGGGTGTTGGTCCTCGAATCGTGCCAGTTCTCGAGGAAGGTGTTGTCGCTGTCCTGTTTGCAGGCGGGTTCGGGCCAGCGTTGCTGGGCACTGGCTTCGCGCACCAGCAGCAGGGGCACGGTGGACGCAGGGTCCTGGTTGCGCAGGGCGGTGTTGCGCCAGGTGACGTTGCCGTTCTGCGAACTGTAGATGGCGAGCACCTGCCACTGCCCCGCCGGCAGGGGCAGCTTTTGACCCGACAACAGGGTCAGGTCGGTCAGGTCGTTGGCGGTCGAGGGCAGTTGCGCAGCAGCCGGCAACACCACCAAACACAGGGCGGCAACGCGCAGCCACACTCTGAGCCAGAGCCTGTTGAAGCGGGCGGCGTGGGCCATGGGGTGCGGCAGCTGGGTGGTGACAGGCGTGCCCGCAGAAGCAGGGCACAATGTTTACAAAGTTTACAAGAGAGGCGGCGCCAGCAGAATGCCTGTTGTTTGGATGGACATGACCGGAACACCCCATGAACGCGTGAGGCGTGTGTTGCGCCGCTGGGCAGGGCCCTTGTTGCTGCTGGTGGCCGCCGGGCCGCCTGTGCTGGCGCAAGCGCCGGCGCAGGACGTGCCGGCGCGCAGTGCGCTCATCGTGGGTGTGTCCGCCTACGCCTCGCCTGACGTGAGCACCCTCACCGGCGTGCCGGCCGACATTCCGCTGGCGCAGGACATGGCGCGTGCCATGGGCATACCGGAGGAGCGCACCCTGGTGTTGCGCGATGGCCAGGCCACCAAGGCGGGCATTCTGGGTGCGCTGGACAAGCTGTCGAGCGAGGCGGTCGAAGGCGGGCGGGTCTTCATTTATTTTTCAGGTCACGGCACCCGCTGGTACGAGCCCGAGACCAAGGGCTGCAAAGAGGGCCTGCTGGCCCACGATGGGCAGGCCATCACCAACGAGGAAATCGCCCAGCACACGTGGCGCATCCACCGCGTGGCCGACAAGCTGATCGTGGTGTTTGATGCCTGCCATTCCGGCGGCGTGGGCAACAAGGATCGGTTCACCCGCTCGGTGCTCAGCGGCGCACTGACGCCCAAATTCTTCACCCGCTCCGACACCGACGCACAGGCCTGCGAACAGCCGGCCAACCTGCGCACCCGCAGCCTGCTGGCCGCGTCGGGCCAGCTGGGTGGCTTGAGTGAAAATTTCGTGCAGGTGACCTCGGCGCGGCCCGACGAGGCGAGCTTTGATGAGCCGGGCAAAGGTGGGTTGGCCACCCAGGGCTTGCATGCCTGTCTGCTCGGCGGCGCCGCCGACAGCAATGGATCGGGCGCGGTGTCGGTGGCCGAGATCGAGCGCTGCACGCAGGCCGCCATCAACGCCAAGCTCAAGCCCTGGCCGCAGCTGGTGCCACACCATGTGACGGTCACCGGCAACCGCAATCTGGTGCCTGTGCCCACGCCAACGCCGGTGGCTGCACCCGTGGCGCAAAGCCAGCCAGCGGTGCCCGCAAGCCCTGTGTCGCCGCCCACGCTGGCATCGCTGGCCACGCTGGAGGACATCGCCCACCAACGCAACCCCCGCCGCAAGCTGACCGTGGTGCCCAGCCGCCAACAGCTGCGCATCGGCAAGGACGCGCTGGACCTTCGCATCACATCCAGCCATGATGGTCACCTCTACCTGGTCTTGCTGGGCAGTGACCAGCGCAGCTTCTACCTGCTGTTTCCCAACGGTCTGGATGCCGACAACCACATTCGCGCCGGCCAGTCCCTGAGCCTGCCACGGCCCAGCTGGAGCCTGAAGGCCCAGGGGCCTGCCGGCACCGACCACCTGCTGGTGCTGGTGACCGACACGCCACGGGACCTCAAGGCGCTGAAGCTTGCGCTGCCCGACGCTACAGCCCCGTTCACGTACGCGCTCACCGACATGGCGGGCCGCACCGCCCTGGTGGACTTCTTCACCGGACGCGGGGTGAGGGGGCAGTCCGGGTCGTTCGGGGCCCAGTTGCTGTCGATTCAGGAGTTGCCATGAACAGGTGCCACCGCTGGGCGCGTGCGGTATTGGGCGGTTGGGTGCTGCTGCCCGGCCTGGCGCTCGCGCAGGTGCCGCTGCGCGACGCGTCCGTGGACACCATGGTGGAGGCGCTGGCACTCCCTGCGCCGGCCACCACGGTGCGCAGTCTTCGCAACCTGGTGCCGCAGGCCCAGCCACGGCAACTCGATCTGGTGGTGGGCTTCGATTTCGATTCCGTTCACTTGACCGCCGACAGCCGCGAGCTGCTGGACAAGCTGTCGCGAGCGCTGGCGTCTGAGCGGCTGGCGGCCAGCCGCTTCCGGGTCGAGGGGCACACGGATGCCCAAGGCGCAGCCGCCTACAACCGGGTGCTGTCGCACCGGCGGGCGCAGGCCGTGGTGGCCTACCTGGCCGCCCACGGCGTGGCGATGGAGCGCATGTCGGCAGTGGGCATGGGTTTTGACGAGCTGCTGCTCAAGGACCAGCCTTTTGCGGCCGACAATCGGCGGGTTCGAATCGTGGCCATGGAGTGAGAGTGTGAAGATGAATGCTGTGTTGAAACGGGGTGGTGCCGCGCTGGCGCTGTTGGCTGCCTTGTCGGTGCAAGCTGAAGACTGGTTGGTGACCGAGCAGGAGGCCCGGTTGTCGCGCGCAGCGCCGGCCATGCCCGAGGCCAAGGCTGTGCCCACGCCGGGTGCGCCCCGCATCGTGTTGTTGCAGCCCGACGTGACGGCGACCGTGGCCTCGCCCACACGCATACAGCTGCGCTTCGAACCCCTGGGTGAAGCCTCGATTCGGCCCGACACCTTCAAGGTGCGTTACGGCACACTGCGGCTGGACATCACGCAGCGCATCACGGCGGTGTCGGCGGTGACGCCGCAGGGCATTGATGTGAGCGAGGCCAAGCTGCCCAAGGGGGCACACCGGCTGTACATGGAAGTCCAGGATTCCGCTGGGCGCACCGGCGAACGTGCGGTGAGTTTTGTGGTCGATTGAGCAGCAGGCATGACAAACAACACCCCAATGACCCCACCCCCGCATGAACCTGTCCGCCGCCGCTGGCTGGCAGCGGCCTTCGTTGTGCCCCTGCTGGGCGTGAGCGCTTGCCAGACGATGCCGGAGCAGGCGGCGACCGCACAGCCGCCCCAGCCCAGGATCGACTTTCTGGACTTGCAGCTGTTCGACCGCCAGCTCGGCCGCTCGCTGGGCGCACCCTTGAACACGGTGGAGGTCGCGTTTCTGGACCGCACCTCGCCCAACCGCATTCCCGAGCGCATGCAGCTGTGGATGGCTGCGGTGGAGGACGGTGGCGGCCATGTCAAGGTGACGCCGCCGCCGGCGCCGTTTGGCACGCGCTCGCCGGTGATGCTGATCGGCGCCATCGCCTCGCTGTGGTCGGCCTCCAAGGCCGTGTCGGAAATGGCGCAGAAGGCGCAGTACGAACGGGCCCGGCGCTACAACGCCGAGGTGGTGCTGAAGCTGGAGCAGGGCGAGACGGTGATCGATCGCATCGTGTTTTCGCACCGGCCGTGATGACAGGCCACACATCCCGCGCGCCGACCCTGGCGCCGCCCATGGCACCGTGGTGGGTTCGGCTGCTTTTCTGGGCGTTGGTGTGCGTGACCGTCGTCATGTCGCTGCTGCCCGTGGAGCAGCTGCCGCAGGCCGCGCACTTCTGGGACAAGGCGCAGCATGCGCTGGGTTTTGCCGCGCTGGCTTTTCTGGGGCTGCAGGTGGGCGCCCGCCGCCCGCTGGGCACCCTGGTTGCGCTGGCCGTGTTGGGCATGGGCATCGAAGGGGCGCAGTCGCTGACGGGCTGGCGCCAGGGTGATTGGCAGGACTGGCTGGCCGATGTGGTCGGGCTGGCGCTGGGCTGGCAAGCCTTGTGGGCAACCCGCCAACTGCTGCCGCGTGTGCGGCTGTTCCAGCGTTGATATCGTTTTTCACATACCCTGCCCACTTTCGTTGGGTCGGTCATTTTTTCATCCCATATTCATGGGATTGGCGCGGGCAGGCGGCGGGTTGCGCCCGCCTATGATCCTTGCAAAGTGTCAGGTGGTGGCGCACAAAGGTCAGGTAGTGTGGCGAGTTCTCATCGTTGAAGACGATTCCCAGGCGCGCGAGTTCTTCCGGGCCAGCGTGCTGGGGTGCAAGCGCTTGCAACTGGTGGGGTGTGTGGGCACGGTGTCCGAGGCCTTGTCGGTGCTGGACAAGACGCAGGCGGCGCCGCCCGACGTGTTGCTGGTGGACCTGAACCTGCCCGACGGTCTGGGTTTCGAGGTGATCCGCTACGCGGCGCGGCGTTGTCCGTCGGCCGAGGCACTGGTCATCTCCATGTTCGGCGACGAGGAAAACGTGCTGGCGGCCATAGAAGCCGGTGCGCTGGGCTACATCCACAAGGACGCGACGCCGGAGAACATTGCCCAGACCATCCTGGACATGAAGGATGGTGCATCGCCCATTTCGCCCATGATCGCGCGGCGGGTCTTGTCGCAATTCCGAAGCCGCAGGCCCCGATATGCAGCGACAGGTGAGGCGGCAACGCCGGTCGTCAGCGAATCGGCCGACGAGGCCAAGGTGACGGAGCGTCCCGCGCTGTCCAGCCGCGAGCAGGAGGTGCTTGAACTGATTGCGCGGGGTTTCTCGTACGCGGAAATCGCCCGCATCAAGAACATTTCGGTGCACACCGTGCAGACCCACATCAAGGGGCTGTACAGCAAGCTGGCGGTGCATTCGAAAAACGAAGCGGTGTACGAGGCCACCCGGATTGGCTTGCTGTGAGGTGATTCGCCGTCAACTGCGGGCAAGCGCTGGCGCGTGGTGTTGGCTGGTGCTGCTGTGGCTGGTGGTCATGCCGGTGCGGGCCGAGCTGGTCACACTCAGCGAAGCCCGGGCCCTGACCTTGGTGGACAGCGTGGTGTCCAGCGCCGACGTGAAGCTCCCCTACGCCTGGGATGCCCACTTCAGAGATCGCAGCGGGCAGGCCACGTTTGCCATGGTGTTCGAGCTGCCGTCCGTACCGCGTGGCCCCCAGGCGCTGCACACCCGCCGCCTGGGCAACGCCTATGAGATCTGGCTCAACGGCGTGCTGGTGGATCAGCACGGCGCTGTCAACCAGCCCAACAGCACCGACATCAGCCATGTGCCGCGTTTTGTGCCATTGCCGTCCGGCCTGCTGCGGACGCGCAACGAGCTGGTCATCCACATCCGGGCCGACGCCATGCGCAGCGCCGGCCTCACGCCCGTGACCGTGGGCGACGCTGCAGAGGTGCGGGAGATTTACCGCACCGACCACTGGTGGCGCGTGACCGGTGCGCAGGTCGTGCTGAGCGTGAGCCTGGTGTCGGCTGGGCTGTCGCTGGCGCTGTGGCTCACGCAGTACCGTTTTGAAACCCAGCCTGGCCGGCGCGTGCGCCGCCGCCGCGACCATGTTTACCTGCTGGTGGCCATGGCCGACATCTTCTGGAGCCTGCGGGTGGGCGATGTGCTGATCGAAAACCCGCCCATTGCCTGGCCGCTGTGGGGCTTGGTGCCGGCCTTTGCGCTCAGCGCCTGGGCCGTGTGTATCGGCACTTTTTGTATTGCGGTGGGGGTCTGGGGCCGCACCAATGTTCAGGCCTGGCCCCGCTGGCTGTTCTGGCTCAGCCTGCTGGCGGGCCTGCCCATCACCGCGCTGGCCTTGTTGGGCAACGCTTCGTGGTTGCTGCTGCTCTGGTATGGGGTGATCGGCGTCGCCTTCCTGGTGGTGGGTACCCTGTTCGGCATCCAGGCCTTCCGCCGCGGGTCCGATCTGACGCACCGGCTGGTGGCCCTGGCCATGGTCATCAACGCGGTGGCGGGATTGCGCGACCTGCTGGTGTTCTACATCAGTCCGTCGTACGGTGAATACACCTACCTGCGATACACCTCGCTGTTGTTCGGGGTGTCGCTGGCGCTGTTCGTGCTCAACCGATTCAAGGTGGCCAACGACCGCAATCTGGAGTTGATGGATACCCTGACGCAACGCGTGGCGGCGCGCGAAGCCGAGTTGACCGAGAGCTACCGCCGGCTCGAAGAATTGGCACGCCAGCAGGAGCGGGTGGCCGAACGCAGCCGCATCTTGCGCGACATGCACGATGGCGTGGGTTCGCACATCTCGTCGGCGCTGCGGCAACTGCAATCGGGGCGTTCCACGCACGATGAGCTGCAGCACACGCTGCGCGACGCGCTGGACCAGCTCAAGCTCAGCATCGACGCCATCAACCTGCCTGCCGGCGACGTGGCGGCCTTGCTGGCCAATCTGCGCTACCGGCTGCAGCCCCGGTTTGCCGCCCTTGACATCGAGCTGGTGTGGGAGGTGGACGAGTTGCCTCTGGTGGCGGGCCTGTCGCACCACGACATGCGCCAACTGCAGTACATGCTGTTTGAAGCCATCTCCAACGTGCTGCAACACGCCCATGCCAGCGAGATGCGCCTGCAAGCCCACGTGGACCAGGGCGACGTGGTGGTGCGTGTGGTGGACAACGGCCGTGGTTTTGACGCCCAGGGCGAGCCGCGCAACGGGCTGAGTTCGCTGCGGCAAAGGGCCGAGGCCATTCGCGCCGGCTTGGTCGTGAGCAGCGAACCGGGTTGCACCGCTGTGGCGATTCGCCTGCGCTGAGCCACCTGCCAGCCGGTGAGGGGGCTGCGGGGTGGCCACCGGTCGGCCGGCCACGGTTTTTACACCTCACCCACATGCCATCCACACGCCATCCCCAGGCTTGTCCACAGCATGGCGGCGGCGCTGGCATAAGATCTCGGTTTGCCTGAGGAAGCCCATGTCCGCCGCCATTCCCCATTCCTTCGATCCGTTGGAAGACAGCACTTTCAGCGCCGATCAGCAGGTGGCACAACTGCGCATTCCGCCGCACTCCATCGAGGCTGAATCGAGTGTGCTGGGCGGTTTGCTGCTCGACAACGGCGCCTGGGACCGCGTGGGCGACCTGATCAAGGACACGGACTTCTACCGCTACGAGCACCGGCTCATCTTCACCGCCGTGGCCGCGCTGATCAACGGCTCCAAGCCGGCCGACGTGATCACGGTGTTCGAGCATTTGCAAAGCCAGGGCCGTGCAGAGGAGGTCGGTGGGCTGGCCTACCTCAACTCGCTGGCGCAGTACGTGCCCAGCGCGGCCAACATCCGCCGTTACGCCGAAATCGTGCGCGAGCGCGGCATTTTGCGCAAGCTGCTGTCGGCCAGCGACGAGATCGCCACCAACGCCTTCAATCCGCAGGGCCGGGCGGTGGCGCAGATCCTGGACGAGGCCGAGCAGAAGATCTTCAACATCGGCGAGGAAGGCTCGCGCATGAAACAGGGCTTCCAGAGCATGGACACCCTGGTGGTGCAGCTGCTGGACCGCGTGCAGGAGATGGCCGACAACCCCAACGACGTGACCGGCGTGCCCACCGGCTTCATTGACCTGGACCGCATGACTTCGGGTCTGCAGGCCGGGGACCTGGTGGTGCTGGCGGCGCGTCCTTCCATGGGAAAAACGGCCTTTGCCATCAACATCGCCGAACACGTGGCCTTGAACGAGGGTCTGCCGGTGGCGGTGTTCTCCATGGAAATGGGCGCCGCTCAGCTGGCGGTGCGTGTGGTGGGTTCCATTGGCCGCATCAACCAGGGCCACCTGCGCACCGGCAAACTCACCGACGATGAGTGGCCGCGCCTGACCGAGGCCATCGAGAAATTGCGCACGGTGTCGCTGCACATCGACGAGACGCCCGGCCTCACACCCAGCGAACTGCGCGCCAACGCCCGGCGCCTGTCGCGCCAGTGTGGCAAGCTGGGCCTGATCGTGGTGGACTACCTGCAGCTCATGAGCGGCTCCAGCACGGCCGGCGGTGACAACCGCGCCACCGAGCTGGGCGAGATTTCGCGCGGCCTCAAGATGCTGGCCAAGGAACTGCAGTGCCCGGTGATTGCGCTGTCGCAGCTCAACCGCTCGGTGGAGCAGCGCACGGACAAGCGCCCCATGATGTCCGACTTGCGCGAATCCGGCGCCATCGAGCAGGACGCGGACATCATCATGTTCATCTACCGCGACGAGTACTACACCCGCGAGGCCTGCAAGGAACCGGGCGTGGCCGAAATCATCATCGGCAAACAACGCAACGGCCCCACCGGCACGGTCAAGCTCGCATTCCTGAACGCGCTGACCCGATTCGAAAGCCTGGCGCCGGGCTACGGCAGCGGCGATTTCTGATCTGGGAACACGCGCTCAGGGTCGGCGCTGCCGTTCAAAAAAGCGCCAAATTTCGCGCGTGGCGTTGAAGGCTGTGCCCGGGTCGTCGGCGCCAGGTGCACCACGCTGACCACCCGGCCAGGCGTGGCCCACGCCTGTGACCAGCACACGTTCAACGTCCCGGCCTTTGGGGCAGCTGTATTGCCAGTGCACATGGGTGGGCGTGAACTGCTTGTCGGGCCCGATCTGGCAGCCATTGGCCTGCGCCCAGAAGCGGCTCTGGCTGGAGACCGGCAGCAGCGGCTGACCGCTCCACGACCGCCTGAAACGCCCGCCGGGCGGCCCACCGTCCACCGGCACGGAGACGTCCAGCTCGCCATTGACGATGAAGGTCGGTACCGGCGAGGCAGGCAGGGGTTCATCTCCGAACAGGGACGCAATGACCGGCGCAATGGCCGCCCAACGGCCAGGATGGGCAGCCGCCACGCGGTGCACCATCATGCCGCCATTGGACAGCCCGGTGGCATAGACGCGCATGCTGTCTATGACCTGGCTCCGCTGGACCTCATCGAGCACCGCCACCACAAAACCGGTGTCGTTCACCCGCTGGCGCATCGCTGCGCCACAGCAGTGTTCCGCGTTCCAGGTGCCCAGCCGCTGGCCGGCCGCCGGTGTGCCCTGCGGGTACAACACGGCAAAACCTTCCTGGCGGCCCAGATCGGTGAAGCCGGTCATGCGCTCCGCGTTCAACGCGTCGCCGCCACCGCCGTGAAACACCACCACCAGCGGCCAACCCTTCGGGTCGGCGGGCTTGCCCGGCGGCAGGCGCAGCAGGTACTGCCGCTGCTGGCCTTGAAACGCCAGCCGGTGCAGATCCTGGTCGGCCTTGAGCGGCTCCGGCGCGGGCTGCGCATGGGCAGCGACGCACAGGCATCCGCCCAAGACGAACGCCCGTGCCCGTGCCATGGCCCGTCTGCCGAAACTCAGAGCACGTCGCTGGCGAAATCGGCCAGGCGCGAACGTTCGCCACGCGCCAGGGTGATGTGGCCACCGTGTGGCCAACCCTTGAAGCGGTCCACCGCGAAGGTCAGGCCCGAGGAGCCTTCGGTCAGGTAGGGCGTGTCGATCTGCGCCAGGTTGCCCATGCAGATGATCTTGGTGCCGGGGCCGGCGCGGGTGATCAGGGTCTTCATCTGCTTGGGGGTGAGGTTCTGCGCCTCGTCGATGATGACGTACTTGTTCATGAAGGTGCGCCCGCGCATGAAGTTCATGCTCTTGA
>CAYUAH010000095.1:0-11850 GCA_964442375.1 uncultured Hydrogenophaga sp.
TCACCAAGATCGAACTCAAGCAGCGCATCAACGTGCTGCTGGTGCCCAACAAGTCGCTGGACACGCCACACTACAAGCTCGAACGCATCAAGCACGACGACCCGCGCCTGGACAACCTCGACGCCAGCTACAAGATGGCCGAGGAAGTGGAGGACGTGACCTCGGTCACCCGCCGCAGCCAGGAGCGCACCAACAAGCAGGAGCCCGTCATCAAGGGTGTGTTGCCGGACGGCCCGGCTCCGGTGGCCGTGCGCGCCGAAGCGGCGCCGGTCGAACCGGCCAAGGCCAAGGAAACGCATGTCGCTGCGCCCGTGGCGCCCCCGGCAGCGGCTGCTCCGGTGCCCGCCGGTGGCGGCTTCTTTGGCTGGCTCAAGCGCCTGTTCGGCGGTGAACCTGTTGCCGCACCGGCGCCGGTGCCCGCCAAACCCGCCGCCGTTGACGGTGCCCCCGCCGCCAAGGAAGGCCGCCGCGATGGCGGTCGTGGTGGCCGTGGTGGTCAGCGCGAAGGTGGCCGTGACGGCGCACGAGAAGGTGGTCGTGGTGGCCGTGGCCCGCGCCCCGAAGGCAGCGAGCGTGGCAACGCCGAAGGCCGCCGCACCGAAGGCCGGCCTGAAGGGCGTGGCGAAGGTCGTGGCGATGGGCGCAATGAGAGCCGCGGTGAAGAACGTGGCGCACGCGGTGGCCGAGGTGGCCGTGGTGGTCAACGCGATGGCCAGCGCGACGCAGCCCGCGAACAGCAGGACATGGGCGCTGTGGCCCAGGCTGCGGTGAGCGAGAACGTCGTGCTCGACGCCGCCGACAACGCCGCCAGCGACGCACCACGCCGCGAACGCAGCGATCGTGGGGAACGCGGCGGCGAACGTGGTGAGGGCGCCCGCCGCGAGCGCGGTGGCCGTCGCAACGAACGCCGCCCTGCCGACGAAACCGCTGAGGGCAGCACACAAGCCGCCAGCGACAACAGCGCGGCAGCCGACGGCGGCAACGCCGAGTTGACCCAGGACGGCCAGGAACCCGCCCGCAACGGTGGCCAGCGCCGCAGCCGCGACCGCTACGGCCGCGAACGCCGTGGCCGTGGCGACAACGCCGAAGCCCAAGGCGCCGAAACCGCGACCAGCGAAGGCCTGGAGGCTGCCGCCGAGGCACCGGCGTCCCCCGAACCGGCGACCGTCGGCGACGACACCCCGGTGCGCAGCTACTTCACGCGCAGCCAGGGTGCCGAAACACAAGCAGCCCCCGCGCCCGCTGCGGTGCCCGTCGAAGCCGCGCCGCAGGCCGCAGAGCCGGCCCGCCACGTGGAGGCCGCTGCACCTGCCGCACCGGTGGCCGCGCCTGCACCACAAGCCCGCCCCGCACCTGTGGTGAAAGCCACTGCGCCCGCCGCACAGCCGGCCCCGGGCCTGCCCAAGGTACAGCCGTTCACACTGGAAATCGACGCGCTGGCCAACATCGCCCAAGCCTCTGGCCTGGTGTGGGTGCATTCCGACGGCGACAAGGTGCAGCAGGCGCAGGCCGCCATCGCCGCCGAGCCCACGCCCATCCACGTGCCGCGCGAGCCCAAGCCTGTGCTTGCCGTGGACGACGGCCCGCTGGTGCTGGTCGAAACCCGCCGCGACCTGCGCAACATGGTGCTGCCGTTCGAGCAGACCACCTCGACGCACTGACAGCCACTGCCCCCGCGCTGGTCGGGGTCCTCAATGCAAAAGCCCATCGGCATGCCGATGGGCTTTTTCAATTGCGGCGTTCAGGGTCGGCACGGGCCGGTTGAATCCGCCCCCAGGTCACACCAGCCAAAGTCAACCGATCTGGGCCGCCTTTTTCCACGCCGCCTGCGCCGCTGCGGCGTCGCCACGCTCCTCGGCGAGCTGAGCCAGACCACACCAGGTCTGGCGCTGCAGGTCGGCGTCCTGCAGGCCGGTGCTGGCCTGGGACAGCAACTGTGCGGCCTTGCCCCACAGCTGCCGCTGCAGGCACACATGGCCGCCGAGGTACTGCAGGAAGGGGTCGTTGGGCAGCTGCCGCTGCATCTGCTCGATGCGCGCCAGCCAGCCGGTGTCGTTCACGTCCATGCGGCGCGCCAGCACCTTCACCAGCCGGGCACGCCAGTGGGCATCCAGCGACGCATAGCCCGGCCACACGTTGAGCACCACGTCGCGCGCGAGGTGGGCCGCGTCATCCGCCGAAGCCATGTCCTGCCCTGGCAATGCCCCCAGCACGTGCAGCCGTTCGGCCGCAGCAATGGCCAGTTCGGGCATGGCCTGTTCGGTGGCGTCCAGGTTGCGCCAGACGGACTGCAACTGGGGCAGATCGCGCGCGCCCTTGAAGGCGTCGAGCACCAGGCCACGCAAGACGCTGGGGGCGGCTTCGCTGGAGTAGGCGCGGTGTTTGGCCAGCACCCGGGCCATCTCCAGCGCGGCGGATGCGTCGCGCTGCATGCGCGCCACGCGCAGGCGCAGGCGCAAGGCCACGATGCGGCGGGCCGCACCTTGCGGCAATTCGGCTAACCAGGCGGCGGCGGCGGCGGCATCGCGGTCTTCCACCGCCCAGCGCGCGGCGCGCAGCAGCGCGCCTTCGCGGGTTTCGTTGCCATTGCGCACCAGGCCAGGCGCAATGGCCAGACGCTGGTGGTGGTCACGCGTTTCGCGGTTCTGCAAGGCATGGGCACTTTCGGCCAGCAGCAGGTGCGCCAGCGCGGTCACCTGGCCGTGACGGGGCAGCTCGTGGTCGGGCAATTGCTGCAGGTGGCCCAGGGCCTCTTGCGCGGCGGTCTGGGCGCGCACAAAACGCCCGGCCAGCTGGTTGGACAAGGCGTCCATCACGCCCGACACCGCCGCACGCTCGAGTTGCCTTGCGCGCCAGCGCCGGGCCCGCCCGGGCATGGCCGCCAGGCTGGCGACACCACGCCAGCTCAGGTGCAACAGCACGAACAGCGCCACCACACCGAACAGCACCAGGTTGAACGAGAGGTCGATGCGGTAGGGAGGCCAGAAAACGGTCACGCTGGCGTGGTTCTGCCCCACCAGCAAGGCCAGCGCCACAGCCACTGCGGCCAAAGCCAGAAACCAGAACACGTGGCGAAACATCGGCGCGCCCTTCAACGTCCGCCGGCCGCCGTGGCCAGGGCCGCCAGCGTTTCGGTAGGCCGTGGCAAATCGGTCGACGTCATTTCCGACTGAACCTGCGCCAGGGCCTTGAGCATGTGACGGGTGGGCGCAGCGTCTTCATCAAAATACCGCCGCACCGCAGCCGCCGTGGTCAGCACGTCGGCCTGGGCCTGCGGAATCTGGCGCGCCAGCAAGGCCAGGCGGGCATTGAGCAACTGCATCTTGAGGTTTTGCCGCAGCATGAAAGCCTGCTCCGGCGCCAACAGCAAGGCCTCCGGCTGGTCGATGCGGCTGACCCGCAGCAGGTCGCGTGCCTCCTCGCGCACCTCGGCCCACGCCCGCAGCCACAGCGTGTCGGCCGTTTCGCGCACGCGGGCCCACAGGCCCTGCTCGGCGCCGTCAACGGCCTGCGCCTCCGGTGGCACGCCAGGGGCGGTGGTGCGGGTGGCAGCCGGTGGTGCCGTGGGCCGCCCCAGCGCGCCCACCGCGTTCGCCAGCGGCAGCTCGTCCAGGCCCTTGGCCAGTTCGTCCAGGCGGTTGGCCAGGGCCGGGATATCGGTCAGCGTCGCGCCCTTGATGCGCTCGATGTCGCGCGCAATCGCGCGCTGCACGGGGTTCAGTCGCGGCTGGGTGGCGCGTGCGATGCGGCCATCGGCTGACTGCAGAGCCGAGATCAGCAACTGCGCGCTGCCGGTGAGCTGGGCCTGCTGCTGCGCCAGTTTGAGGGTGGATTCGAGTTCCTGCACCAGGTGGTCGTCGCGCGAACGCGAGACGCTGACCATCAACTCCTCCAGCTGGCTGCGCTGCAGGCTGACCTCGGACAGGCGCACCTCGGCCACGCTCAGACGCGCCTGCAATTCCTGGAACTGGGATTCGGTTTCGGTGGCCGTGGAGCGCGCGTCCTTCGCGTCGCTGGCGCTTTCCGCGCTCTGGCGTGCCAGCTCCTTCTGGGTCTGCTCCAGCTTCTGCCAGAGGATGCCGGACATCAACAGCGCCACCAGGGCCACCACCAGGGTCAGCATCAGCAGTGCACCGCCAGCGCCAGCGCTGGCGCGCGGCACCGGGGCACGCTCGTCGGCGGCCGGTGGGTTCGAAGATGGCAGATCGGCACTCATGGTGATGCCGATTCTAGGCGCCCGGCGTGTCACTCAAGGCACTGCAGGCGCACTCAGTGCCTGCAGCACCGCCACCACCGTCGGTCGCACGGTGCGCACCTGGGCAAAGCCAGCTTGCCGCAGGGCCGCGGCGATGCGGGGATGCGTGGCCAGGGCCGGCGTGTGGCGCCAGTCCTGACCCGGCAAAAGGCGTTGCAGGTGACCGACAGCCTCACCACTGCTGAACAGCCAGACGCTGCCGTCCGCAGCCGCCGCCGACGCCGTGGCGGCTTCACCTGCGGTCCAGACCGGGCAACGCCGCTCGTACACCGGCAGCGCCACCACCTGGGCACCGGTTGCCTCGCACTGTTGCAGCAGCCATTCGCGCCCGGACGACGCACCCGCTGTCGCCTGGCTGCGCCCGCGCACCAGCAGCAGGCGCCTGCCCGGTCCCATCTGGGGCGCGACCACCGCCCACAGGGCTTCGGAATCGAACTGCGGCGCATCCATGTCCGGTTCGTCGATCAGGTGGGGCGCGATGCCGCCAACACGCAGGGCCTGCGCCGTGCCCGGGCCCGGTGCCCAGCAGCGCAGGCCGGCGGGCCAGCACGCCACCACCCCGGGCAGGAAAAAGCGCACCGCGTTGCCGCTGACCCACATGACGGCGTCGAAGTCGGCGAGTGGCGGCGGCGCGGCAACCGGCAGCCCCGCCACGGCGATCAAGGGCAGCATGAGGGTTGACAACCCATGCTGCTGCAACGCGGCCTGCCAAGGCCCGGCCTCGTCCGCCGGGCGCGTGATGACCACGCGAGGGAGAACCGGTGTCACCGGGTGGCGCCCGGGTCAGCCCGCGCCACCGGCGCGCAGCGCGGCGGCCACGCGGGTGCCCAGCGCTTCGGCGGCAAACAGGTCGGCCGGATCGGGCAGCGCCAGGCTGTCCTGCGCCCGCACCAACGGCCCGGCGTGCTCGACGTCGCCCCAGGCCGCGCGCAGCCACAGCGTGCCGGCGTCCAGCACGGCGTGGGCGGCCAGCGGCATGGAGCAACTGCCGCCCATCGCGCGCGATACCGCGCGCTCGGCCGCCACCGCAGCCCAGCTGCGGGCGTGGCACAGCGGCGCCAGTGCGGCACGCAATTCGGGGCGACCGGCGCGGATTTCAATGCCCAGCGCGCCCTGCCCGGCGGCCGGCAACATGGCCTCAGGCTCGAACACCTGCCGGATGCGTGCGCCCAGGCCCAGACGCTTCAAGCCCGCAGCGGCCAACACGATGGCGTGGTACTGGCCTTCGTCGAGCTTGCGCAGGCGGGTATCGAGGTTGCCGCGCAGCGGCTCGATGCGCACGTCGCTGCGGCCCAGGGCACGCAGCGCGTCCTGCAACAGCACCTGACGGCGCAGGCTGGAGGTGCCCACCACCGCATCCGCTGGCAACTCGGCCAGGCCGGCGCAGTGTGGCGACACCCAGGCGTCGCGCGGGTCTTCACGTTCCATCACGGCCGCCAGCTCAAAGCCGGGCGGCAACTCCATGGGCACGTCCTTGAGCGAATGCACGGCCAGGTCGGCGCGGCCATCTTCGAGCGCGGTTTCCAGTTCTTTCACGAACAGGCCTTTGCCACCCACCTTGCTCAGCGTGCGGTCCAGGATCTGGTCGCCCAGCGTGGTCATGCCCAGCAAGCTGACACGGTGGCCCTGCGCCTGCAGGCAGGCCTTGACGTGTTCGGCCTGCCACAGCGCGAGCCGGCTTTCGCGGGTGGCGATGGTCAGGGACAGGGGGGACGGGGCGAGAGTGGAAGCCATGCAGAACAGTCACTCGAAGGTAACTCGGTGGTAACGGAGGGGGTCGCGCGGATGCTAGCATGGCCCCCGCCTGCGCCCTCCCCCACCCAACGCCTCGCGACAACAGACACCATGAAGCCCACCGCACCTGCCCGCCGCCCCGACAAGGACCAGCCCCTGCTCGACGACATCCGCCTGCTGGGCCGCATGTTGGGCGACGTGATCCGAGAACAGGAGGGCACGGCGGCCTTTGACCTCATCGAACGCATCCGGCAAATGTCCGTGGCCTTCCACCGCGATGCCGACGCCACCGCCCAGCAAGCCCTCAAGCGCCTGCTCAAAGGCCTGTCGGGCGATCAGGCGGTCAGCGTGATCCGCGCCTTCACCTATTTCAGCCACCTGGTCAATCTGGCCGAGGACCGCCACCACGTGCGCCGCCGCGCCGTGCACGAACGCGCCGGCAGCCACCAGGAAGGCAGCCTGGCCATGACGCTGCAACGCCTGAGGGCCGCCGGCATCGGTGCCGATACCATCGCCGCCGAACTGGCGCAGTTCCACGTCTCGCCAGTGCTCACCGCCCACCCCACCGAGGTTCAGCGCAAGAGCATCCTGGACGCCGAGCGCGGCATCGCCCAACTGTTGGCACAGCGCGAAGAAGCCACGCCGCTGGCGCGTGCCGACATCGAGCTGCAGATGCGTGCCCGCGTGGCCCAGCTTTGGCAGACGCGGCTGCTGCGCTTCACCAAACTGACGGTGGGCGATGAAATCGAGAACGCGCTGAGCTACTACGAAAGCACCTTTCTGCGCCAGATCCCGCGCCTGTACCGCGAGCTGGAGCAAGGCCTCGATGTGCAGACGCCGGTGGCGCCCTTTCTGCGCATGGGCCAGTGGATTGGCGGCGACCGCGATGGCAACCCCTTCGTGACAGCCAGCACGCTGCGCCTGGCCTTGTCGCGCCAGGCCGAGGTGGCGCTGCGCCATCACCTCACCGAGGTGCACCTGCTCGGTGGCGAGCTGTCCATGTCGGCCATGCTCACCAGCGTGACGCCCGCGATGGCGGCCCTGGCCGAGCGCTCGCCCGACACCAACGAACACCGCCAGGACGAGCCCTACCGGCGCGCGCTCACCGGCATCTACGCCCGCCTGGCCGCCACGCTGCACGAACTCACCGGCGGCGAGGCCGCACGCCACGCCGTGGCACCGCAGAACCCCTACAACAGCGCCGAGGACTTCCTGGCCGACCTGCGCACCATCGATGCGTCGCTGTGTGCCCACCACGGCCAGGCCCTGGCCCAGCAGCGCCTGCGCCCGCTGATCCGAACGGTGGAGGTGTTTGGTTTCCACCTCGCCACGGTGGACCTGCGCCAAAGCTCGGACCAGCACGAACTGGTGGTGGCCGAACTGCTGCAACGCGCCCGGCTGTGCGCCGACTACGGCAGCCTGGATGAGGACGAGCGCCAGACGCTGCTGCTGCGCTGCCTGCAGGACGCGCGCCCACTGCGCGTGCCCAATGCCGACTACAGCGCGCTGGCGCAGAGCGAACTGGCCATCTTCGAGGCGGCGCGCGAAGGCCGCGCGCGCTACGGCGCGCAGGCGGTGCGCCACTACATCATCAGCCACACCGAAACGGTCAGCGACCTGCTGGAGGTGCTGCTGCTGCAAAAGGAATGTGGGCTCATGCATGGCCTGCTGGGCGAGGACGCGCGCGCCGACCTCATCGTGGTGCCGCTGTTCGAGACCATCCCCGACCTGGAGCAGAGCGACCGCATCATGCGCGACTTCTACACCCTGCCCGGCGTGCTGGCCATGGTGCAGAACGGCGGCCCGCACCAGTACCACGAACAGGACGTGATGCTGGGCTACTCCGACAGCAACAAGGACGGCGGCATCTTCACCAGCAACTGGTCGCTGTACCGGGCCGAACTGGCCTTGGTGGCCTTGTTCGAAACCCTGGGCACAGCCACACAACCGATACGGCTGCGGATGTTCCACGGCCGGGGCGGCACCGTGGGGCGCGGCGGCGGTCCGAGCTACCAGGCCATCCTGGCGCAGCCGCCGGGCACCGTGCGTGGTCAGATCCGACTGACCGAACAGGGCGAGGTGATCGCCTCGAAATACGCCAACCCCGACATCGGCCGACGCAACCTGGAAACCCTGGTCGCCGCCACGCTGGAGGCCACGCTGCTGCCGCCCACCCAGACCGCGCCCAAAACATTTCTGGAAGCGGCGGCCCAGCTGTCCGACACCAGCATGGGCGCCTACCGCGCGCTGGTCTACGGCACACCCGGCTTCGCCGACTACTTCTTCAGCGCCACACCCATACGCGAGATCGCGGAGCTGCAGATCGGCTCGCGCCCGGCCTCGCGCAAGGCCACCCAGCGCATCGAAGACCTGCGGGCCATTCCCTGGGGCTTCAGCTGGGGCCAGTGCCGCCTCACCCTGCCCGGCTGGTACGGCTTCGGCTCGGCGGTGGAGGCCTTTGTGAGGGCCGGCGGCGCAGACGACGTAAAAAAACGCCAGGCCCTGCTGCAGCGCATGTACCGCCAGTGGCCCTTCTTCCGAACCCTGCTCTCCAACATGGACATGGTGCTGGCCAAAAGCGACCTCGCCCTGGCCTCGCGCTACGCCGAACTGGTGGACAACACGCGCCTGCGCAAAAAGGTGTTCAGCGCCATCGAGGCCGAATGGCAGCGCACGGCCAAGGCACTGGCGCTCATCACCGGAGAGAAGCAGCGCCTGTCCAACAACGCCGCGCTGCAGCGCTCCATGCGCCACCGCTTCCCCTACATCGACCCGCTGCACCACCTGCAGGTGGAGCTGATCCGCCGCCACCGCGAGGGCCAGGGCGACGAGCGCGTCAAGCGCGGCATCCACCTGTCCATCAACGGCATCGCGGCGGGCTTGCGCAACACCGGCTGAGCGGCGCGCCCGTGACTCAGTGCGCGGTCTGCTGCAAGACTTCGCGCAATGACGCCAGCTGGCGGCGCGACACCGCCAGGCGCTCGTCCACGCCGTGCAGCGCGACCTCCCAACCGTCGGCGTCGGTGCCGCCACCGTGGTGGCGCTCCAGCGCGCGCAGGCAGGGCCGCGCCACCAGCGCGTTGCGGTGCACGCGCACAAAACGCTCGGGATAGCGCGTCTCCAGATCGCTCAGCGAGCCGTCGTAAATGTGGCTGCGCTCACGCGTGCGCACAGTCACGTACTTGAGTTCGGCCTTGAGGTAGACGACATCGGTCACCGGCACGCGTTCCACGCGCCCACGGTCCTGGATCAGCAGGTGGTCGGCCGCCTCCGTGCCAGCGACCTGGCGCGCGGCGTGCCAGCGCTGAACCTTCTCCAGCGCCTGCTGCAACCGGTCGCGGCGCACGGGCTTGGTGAGGTAGTCCAGCGCCTCCAGATCAAACGCCTGCACCGCGTGTTCCGCATGCGCCGTCACAAACACCACCGCTGGCGGATGGGGCAAGGCCTTGATGGTCTGGGCCAGGCGCAGGCCGTCCATGCCGGGCATGTGGATGTCGAGCAGCACCACGTCACACCCCATGTGGCCCAGCAGCTCCAGCGCCTGCTGCGCGTGGGCCGCCTCGCCAACCAGCTCGGTGGCCGGCTCGTTGCAGTCGGCCAGCAGATCGCGCAGGCGCATGCGGGCCAGGGCCTCGTCGTCCACCAGCAATACCTTCAGCGACATGAGCAGCTCCTTTGCATACCCTTCCTCCCTTTTTTCTGCCTTTTCTGCCTTTTCTGCCTCTCAGGCCGGCAATTCAAGCCGGACCTGGAACACGCCATCACGCAAGGTGTGGCGGAACTGGCCCTCCACATCATGCAACAAAGCCAGCCGCTCGCGCACATTGGCCAAGGCCAGCCCGTGGCCGTTGGCGCCGCTGCCGGCCGGCACGGTGTTGGTGACCTTGACCACCACCACCGAACCCCGGCGCTGGGTGCTGATGCGCAGCTGTGCGCCGTCGGCGCTGGGCTCCACCCCGTGTTTGACCGCATTCTCCACCAGCGGCTGCAGGATCAGCGGCGGCAGCCGTGCGGCGTCGGCGGCCGGATCGATGTCCCATTCCACCCGCAGCCGCTGGCCAAAGCGCACCTGTTCGATGGCCAGGTAACGCCGCGCCAGGTCGATCTCCTGGGCCAGTGGCACGGCCTGTCCCTGGTCGGTGAGCGCGTGGCGAAACAACTCGCTCAAGTCCTCCAGCAAGGCTTCGGCCTGTTGGGGTTCCGCGCGCACCAGGGCCATGGCGCTGTTGAGGGTGTTGAACAGAAAGTGCGGCCGTATGCGCGATTGCAACTCCACCAGCCGGGCCTGCGTGCCGGCCGGCATCATGGCCTTGGCCCGCCACACCAGGCCGGCCAGCAGCACCAGCGCCATCAGCCCACCACCAGCAGCGCTGCCCGCCCAGGGCACACGCGCCAGCAGGCCCGACCACGCCAGCAAGCCACAGCCAGCCGCACCGGCCAGGGCACCCAGCGCACCGGCGGTGAGCCACTGGGCCGGCATGGGCCAACGCGAAAACAGGCGTCGCCCCCCGCAGGCCAGCAACAGCCACAACAGGGTGGCGGGCAAGGTGCCAGCGGTGAGCAGCGCGGTCTGCATCAACCAGGCCTGCGAGGTCGGCGCCACGAACATCACGCCCACCGCCGTGACCGCCTGCACGAACAGCACGGCCCGCAGCACCACGCCGAGCTGGCAGGCGTCCCACACCATGGGCCGGGCCGGCGCGGCCTGGCCCAGAACCGGCGCCGCCACCCCCGGCAGTGGCAGATCGGCGAAGGTCGATAAAATTTGAGAATCGTTCATCCGGGCCTACACAGGTTTTTTCAGTGGGCGCGCCCCGCTTGCGGCTCGCGCGCAACCCCAGCACACACCATGTCCTCCAACCAACTCGACACCAAATCCCAAGCCTGGTCCGCCCTATTCTCAGAGCCGATGAGCGAATTGGTCAAGCGCTACACCGCCAGCGTGTTCTTTGACAAACGCCTGTGGCTGGCCGACATCACCGGCAGCCTGGCCCACGCCGAAATGCTGGCCGCGCAAGGCATCATCGCCGCCGCCGACCGCGAGGCCATCGAGCGTGGCATGGCGCAGATCCGCCAGGAAATCGAATCGGGCAGCTTCGAATGGAAGCTGGACCTGGAAGACGTGCACCTCAACATCGAGGCCCGCCTGACCCAGCTGGTGGGCGACGCCGGCAAACGCCTGCACACCGGCCGCAGCCGCAACGACCAGGTGGCCACCGACGTGCGTCTGTGGTTGCGCGACGAGATCGGCCTCATCATCGGCCTGCTCGCCGACCTGCAGACCGCGCTGCTGGACGTGGCCGAGAACAACGTGGACGTGATCCTGCCCGGCTTCACCCACCTGCAGGTGGCGCAGCCGGTGAGTTTTGCCCACCACCTGCTGGCCTACGTGGAGATGTTCGCCCGCGACGCCGAACGCATGCAGGACGTGCGCCGCCGCACCAACCGCCTGCCCCTGGGCAGCGCCGCCCTGGCCGGCACCACCTACCCGCTGGACCGCGAACGGGTGGCGCGCACCTTGGGCATGGTGGATGAGCAGGGCGTGCCCCAGGTCTGCCAGAACAGCCTGGACGCCGTGAGCGACCGCGACTTCGCCATCGAGTTCAACGCCGCCGCCGCCCTGTGCATGGTGCACATCAGCCGCTTCAGCGAGGAGCTGATCATCTGGATGAGCCAGAACTTCGGCTTCATCAAAATCGCCGACCGCTTCACCACCGGCTCGTCGATCATGCCGCAGAAGAAAAATCCCGACGTGCCCGAACTCGCGCGTGGCAAGACCGGCCGCGTGGTGGGCCACCTGATGGGTCTGATCACCCTGATGAAGGGCCAGCCCCTGGCCTACAACAAGGACAACCAGGAAG
>CAYUAH010000096.1:0-11815 GCA_964442375.1 uncultured Hydrogenophaga sp.
CCCGTGGCCATGGGCGGTTTGCAGGGCACCGAACTCAGCAAGGCCCTGGGCAACGCCAGCGGCGGCCTGCCGTTTTCGGTGGCCTTCAATGCGCGTGGTGGCGTGGCCGAACGCAAGCTGGGGCAGCTCAAGCCGGACGACCTGGCCCAGTGGGCGCGTGTGGTCAGCTGACGCTCAGCGCCCGAACAAGAACACGGCGGGTGCCGACAATGGCAAGGCTGGCGGTGTCTTTTTCCATTGGCTCACCAACGCGCTGTGCACCGCTGCCGAGGGCAGGCTGGCGTTGGCCATCACGGCCAGCCGCGTGTGCGGGTGCAGCCCTTGCAGCAAGGCCTTGAGCAAGGCCTCGTTGCGGTAGGGCGTTTCGATGCAGATTTGCGTCTGCCCGGTCTTCAAGGACAAGGCCTCCAGTTCGCGGATGCGCACGGTGCGATCTGCAGCGTCCTGCGGCAGGTAGCCCACGAAGGCGAAGTGCTGGCCGTTGAGGCCGCTGGCGGCCAGCGCCAGCATCAGCGAGATGGGGCCCACCAGCGGCACCACCTGCAAGCCCAGTTCGTGTGCGGCGCGCACCACCGACGCGCCGGGGTCGGCGATGGCGGGCATGCCGGCCTCGCTCACCAGGCCCACGTCATGGCCTTGCAGCGCAGGCGCCAGCAGCGGCTTGGCGTCGAAACCGCCGGGGCCATGGTCGCCCTTCTTGTGCACCTCGCGCGGCAGTTCAACGATTTGCTGGGCCTGCAGCGGTGCGGCCAGGGGGTGCAGTTCGCCCACGCGCTTGAGGAAGGCGCGCGTGCTCTTGGCGTTTTCCGTCACCCAGTGCGTCAGCCGCGACGCGCGCTCCAGCGTGTGGGCGGGGAGGGCCAGGCTCAACGGCGCGGGCTCGACGCCAAAATCCAGCGGCGTGGGGACGAGGTAGAGACTTCCCTTCACAGCAATTTCACCCCGGCCGCGCGCAGCAGGCGGCAGGTGCGTATCAGCGGCAGCCCCACCAGCGCGGTCGGGTCGTCGTTGTCGATGCGTTCCAGCAGCGCAATGCCCAGGCCCTCGCTCTTGGCGCTGCCGGCGCAGTCGTAGGGCTGTTCGGCGCGCAGGTAGTGCTCGATCTCGTCATCGCTGAGGTCGCGGAACACCACCTTCACCGCCGCCAGGTCGGCCTGCTCGAAGCCGGTTTCGGCGCAGACCACGGCCAGCGCGGTCTGGAAGATCACCGTTTGCCCACGCATCGCGCGCAGTTGTTGCACGGCGCGTCCGTGGGTGCCGGGTTTGCCCAGCGGGGCGCCGGCGAGGTCGGCCACCTGGTCGCTGCCTATCACCACGGCTTGGGGAAAGCGGCGGGCCACATCGTGTGCCTTGGCCAGGGCCAGGCGGCGGGCGATTTGCTCGGGCGTTTCGCCGGGCAGCGGGGTTTCGTCCACGTCGGGCGCGGCGCGCTCGAAGGGGATGCCCAGCCGGCCCAGCAGTTCGGCCCGGTACTTCGAGGTCGAGCCGAGTATGACCGACCGCGTCATGCCGGGTCCCTCACGTCGGCCACCAACTTGCTGCCGAAATCGGGGCGCTCCAGGTAGGCCAGCACGCGCGCGGCAGCGGCCTCTGGCGAGGTGAGCTGACCGCGCTCCTTCATGCCGATGAAGTTGCCGATGTCGGGGAAGGCGGCGGGGTCGCCCGCGCGCAGCTGCACCTGCATGTCGGTGTCGATCACGCCCGGCGCCAGCGAGACGATGCGCGCGCCCTGCGGATGTTGAGCCTCTTCCAGCGCCACACACTGACTGAACATGTCCATGCCGGCCTTGGCGGTGCAGTAGGCGGCTTGCGAGGCCATGGCACGGCGGCCCAGGCCGGAAGAAATGTTGAGCAGCTTGCGCGGGCCGCTCCAGCCTTGCTGCACCCAGCGGTTGGTCACGCGCAGGAACACGCTGGTCAGCGCAAGAGGCGATTCCAGACCCACACGCAAGGCGTTGGCCAGGTCGCTGGCCGCGATGCCGCCCAAGGGGCTGATGGCTGGGATCACGCCCGCGTTGTTGATGAGGGTGGCGCTGTCCAGCTCGCTGGCGTGCAGGCTGCCCAGCCAGCGCTCCAGGCGCTCGGCGGCCTCCTGGCTGTCGGCCAGGTCTTGTGACCACTGTTCCAGGTGCGCGCCGCGGGCTTGCGCCAGCGCGGCCAGCTCGTCGTTGGTGCGGCGCGAAATGCACAGCAGGATGCGCCCCGGCGCGAGCAACTGCTGGGCCATCGCCAGGCCCATGCCACGCGAGGCGCCGGTGAGGATGAAAAGATGGGGTGGGGTGGGCAGGTTCATGCCTGCCATTGTGCCCAAGCCAGGGCGCAGATCAGCGCAGGCGGGGCAGTTCGATGAAGCGCACTGCCGCCGGGCTGGCGGGCAAGAGGACGAAGTCGGCCAGCGGTTTCACGTCCATCGTGCAGACTGCGGAAGGAGCGTTCTCCCGCACATCGACCTGGTAGCTCACCAGCCACGTTTCACCTTCAAGGGTGGTTTTTTGTTCCGTGCTGAGGATGGCGATGCTGCCGCTGCAACCCCCATGCGACGATGTGACACCGATCAGCATGTGCTGTTTGAAATCGATCTCCGTCAGCGGTGGGGCGGGCTGGGCGGGCCAGATGCCGTTGTTGGCCTGCCAGGTGCTTTCCCAGTCGCCGTGGTTGCGCACCACGAGCTGGCCGTCCTTGCCGGTCCAGTCGCCCACCGGCAACCGCACGTGCACCAGCGCACTGGGGGTGGTCTTGGCCGCCGCTGCGGCCGGGCTTGCCTGGTCGGTGCCGCCCCCGCAGGCCACCAAGCCACCGGCCCAGGCCAGCGTGATGGCGTACGCTGCGGCCCGCGCCATGGCCTTCGTCCAAGCACCCATGAATTTGTCCTCCCTGCGCTCTTTGTTGTCTGTCCCGTTTGGTCCCTGAGCACTGACACGAAGCTTAAAAGCGTTGTTTGTCAATTCAAAGCGTTTGACACTCAACAATTGTCAATTCCGTTCGACAAACCCCGGGCGGCACAATGAAGGCATGTGGACCGACACCCATTGCCACCTCGATGCACCGGAATTCGACCCCGATCCCGCTGCAGTGCGCGAGCAGGCCCGGTTGGCTGGTGTTGATCTGTGTGTGATTCCGGCGGTAGTGGCTGCTCACTTTGAGGCCGTGCGGGCGCTGGCTCACCGGACCGGTGACGCCTACGCGCTGGGCATCCACCCCTTGTACGTGCCCCAGGCCACCGATGAGGATTTGACACAGTTGGACCGGGCGCTGACACAGTGGCGTGACGATTCGCGCCTGGTGGCGGTGGGCGAAATCGGGCTGGACTTTTTCGTGCCGGCGCTGTGCGCGCCCGCGATGCGCGAGCGCCAGACCCATTTCTACCGTGAGCAACTGCGCATCGCGCGCCGCCACGGCCTGCCCGTCATCCTGCACGTGCGCCGCTCGGCCGACCAACTGCTCAAGCAGCTGCGGCAGATCGCAGTGCCTGGGGGCATCGCCCACGCCTTCAACGGCAGCGATGTGCAGGCCCAGGCCTTCATCGCGCTGGGTTTCAAACTGGGTTTTGGTGGTGCGCTCACGTTCGAGGCCGCGCGCCAGTTGCGCCGCCTGGCCGCCACCCTGCCACTGGAAGCGCTGGTGCTGGAAACCGACGCACCCGACATCCCGCCGCAGTGGCTCTACACACCCGCCGCCCAACGTGCTGCTGGTGTGCCACAGGGGCGCAATTCGCCCGCTGAGCTGCCGCGCATCGGGGCTGTGCTGGCCGGACTGCGCGGCCTGCCGCCCGAGGTGCTGGCGCGCGCCACCAGCACCAATGCCCGCCAGGCCTTGCCCCGCCTGGCGGCGCTTGATGAAGAAAGCCCTGCAGATGCTTGAGGGCCTGCCACCGGTGTTGGACGCCCACACCCGACTGCTCGTTTTGGGCAGTTTTCCGGGCCGCGCCTCACTTGAAACACAACGCTACTACGGCCATGCCCAGAACCATTTCTGGAAGATACTTGCCGCCATCTGGCAACTGCCCCTGACCGACATGCCTTACGCCGAACGAATTCACACATTGCACGAACGCGGGCTGGGCCTGTGGGACGTGTACGCCGCCTGCGAACGCGAGGGCAGCCTGGACAGCGCCATCCGCAACGCCCAGCCCAACGACCTCAGCACACTGCGCCTGCGCTGCCCACAGCTGCAGGCCATTGCCCACAACGGCGGCGAGAGCTTTCGTCACGCGCGCCACACCCAGGCCCTGGGCGTGCCGGTGTACCGCCTGCCCTCCACCAGTCCGGCCAATGCGAGCTGGAGCTTCGAGCGCAAGCTCGCGGCCTGGTCCGAGGTGCTGAACCAACACGGGGTGGGCGCGTGATGGCGGACATGGCACTTCCCGACGTGAATTTCTCCGAGTACGGCGACGTGCGCTGGCTGCACCTGGGCACCGAGTGGGTGCAGGGCAGCATGCTGATCGACGCCCCTTTCGACATCGAGCTCGACTACGTGCAGCGCATGATGGCCTGGCTGCTTTTCGTCGAGCCCGACAGCGTGGGCAAGCGCCACGCCATGCAGTTGGGTCTGGGCGCGGCGGCGCTGACCAAGTTCAGCTTCAAGAAGCTGCGCATGAAGACCACCGCCATCGAGCTCAATCCGCAGGTGCTGGCGGTGTGCCGCCAGTGGTTCAAGCTTCCGCCCGACAGCGCGCGCCTGCAGGTGCGTCTGGCCGATGCCGGACAGGAAATCCAGCGCGACGAACACCGTGGCACGGTGGATGCGCTGCAGGTGGACCTCTACGACCACGAAGCCGCTGCGCCCGTGCTGGACGACGAAGACTTCTACCGCCACTGCCGCGTCCTGCTCACCGACGAAGGCGCGATGACGGTCAACCTGTTCGGGCGCGATTCCAGTTTTGAGCGTTCGCTGGAGCGCATCTGTGCCGCTTTTGGGCGCGATGCGGTTTGGGCCTTCAAGCCCACACGCGAGGGCAATACCGTGGTGCTGGCCCTGCGCACGCCGCAGCAGCCCACCCGCATGCAGTTGCTGGCGCGCGCCGAGGCCATCCAGGCGCGCTGGGGCTTGCCGGCCGTGAAATGGCTCAAGCTGTTCAAGCCGGTGGCCTGAAGCTTGCACGGGGCAACCGGCATGATCAAGAACCACCGCGATTTCTGGGCTGGCTGGCTGTTTGTGGTGCTGGGCGTGGCCTACGCCTGGGCGGCCAGCCTGCACGACATCGGCTGGACCACCGAGACCACCGAAATGGGACCCGGTTTTTTCCCGCTGGTGTTGGCGGCCTTGCTCAGCTTGTTGGGGGCGTCGCTGGTGTTCAAGTCGCTCACACTGGAAGCCGATGGTGGTGGGCCGCTTGGCCCCATGGCCTGGCGCCCGCTGGTGGGTGTGCTGGCGGTGCTGGGCGCCTTGGGCGCCTGGGCCTGGTGGACGTCATGAGGCCGGTGGCACTGCGCCCATGAACTTCGAATTTTTCGACGCCTTGTTGCTTGGGCTGGACGCGGCCTGGCAGACGCCGCACCTGGGGCTGCTGCTGGCCGGCTGTCTGATCGGGCTGGTGGTGGGCGCGCTGCCCGGCCAGGGGCCGGCCAGCGCCATGGCCTTGCTGCTGCCCTTCACCGTACACGTCTCGCCGCTGGGCGCGCTGGTGCTGATGGCCGCCATCTACTACGGCGCCCAGTACAGCGGCGCGGCCACCGCCATCTGGACCAATGTGCCGGGCGAGTCCTCGGCCGCCATGACCTGCAACGACGGCCATCCCATGGCCTTGGCCGGGCGCGGGCGGCAGGCGCAGTGGCTGGCGCTGGTGGCGTCCTTCGTGGCCGGCACCCTGGGCGTGGGACTGCTGGCCCTGGCTTCGCCCATGCTGGTGGTGTGGAGTTACCACTTTGGCCCGGTCGAGTACGTGGCCTTGCTGCTGGTGGGCCTGCTGGGTGCGGCTGTGCTGGCCTCGGGTGGCATGGTGCGTGCCCTGGCCATGGTCTTGCTGGGCATGCTGCTGGGCCTTTCTGGCACCGACACCCACACCGGCGGTACCCGTTTTGTGGGCGACTGGCCGCAGTGGCGCGATGGCTTCGGTTTTGGCGCCCTGGCCCTGGGCCTGCTGGCGGTGGCACCGCTCATCACCCACCTGCACCAGACCGTGGCCGACCCGGTGGCGCCGCCCGGCACAGAGGGCGACACCTGGCCCACCCGTGCCGACTGGCTGGCCGTGTTGCCTGCGTTGGGGCGCGGCTCGGCGCTCGGCCTGATGCTGGGTGTGTTCCCCGGTGGCGGCGCGCTGTTGTCGTCGTGGGTGGCCTATGCGCTGGAGCGCACCGTTTCGGCCGGCACCCAGCCGCCCATGGGGCAGGGCCAGCCGCGCGGCGTGGTGGCGCCCGAGGCGGCCAGCAGCGCGGGCGCGCAGGCCGCCTTTCTGCCCACGCTGGCCCTGGGGCTGCCCGCCAACGCCGTGATGGCGGTGGTGCTGGGCGTGCTGGTGCAACACCACATCGAACCCGGCCCGCAGCTCATGGGCGTGCACCCCGAGCTGTTCTGGGGCCTGGTGGTGTCCATGGGGCTGGGCAATCTGTTGCTGCTGTTGCTTTCGGTGCCACTGCTGCGGGCCTGGCGCCCGCTGCTGCAGCTGCCCTACAAACACAGCTTGCCGGCGGTGTTGCTGCTGGTGGGCATGGTGTTGTACGCCCGAGAACACGGTGCCTGGGCGGTGTGGACGGTGGCCGGCTTTGGCCTGCTGGGCCACCTGTTGCACCGGCTGCGTTGCGAGCCCTCGTTGCTGGTGCTGGGTTTTGTGCTCGGCCCGTGGATAGAGGCCCACCTGCGCCGCGCCCTGCTGCTGGCGCGTGGCGACTGGAGCGTGTTCCTCACCCGCCCGGTGTCGGCCGTGCTGCTGGGCGTGGCCGTGTTGCTGCTGTTGGTGGTGTTGTTGCCCAGGCGGCGGTAGGGCGGTTTCAGA
Organism: uncultured Hydrogenophaga sp.; assembly: GCA_964442375.1. Taxonomy (GTDB): domain Bacteria; phylum Pseudomonadota; class Gammaproteobacteria; order Burkholderiales; family Burkholderiaceae_C; genus Hydrogenophaga. The sequence goes on from CAYUAH010000096.1 coordinate 6,932, forward strand.
TCCGGTGCGCCACCGTGGTCATGACCTTGGCCGCCAGCTTCATCACGCCCTTGACCGGCAGCGGCAGCGCCACCGCACCGGCCTGCTGAGCGTCGCGGGCGTGGCGCACCTCGTCGTCTTTCATCTGCGCCACGATGGCGCGCGAGGCGTGGTCCTGCGGCGGCAGGCGGTCCATGTGGCCGGCCAGGTGGGCCTCGACCTGGCGCTCGGTCTCCACCACAAAGCCCAGGCTCACGCGTTCACCCAGGCGGCCTGCCAGCAGGCCGATGCCGAAGGCGCCCGCGAACCACAGCGGGTTCAGCAGCGAGGTGTGGGTGCCCAGCTCGTCGATGCGCGCCTTGGTCCAGGCCAGGTGGTCGGTTTCGTCCTGGCCGGCGGCCTCGAAGTGGCGGGCCAGGCGCTCGTTGGCGGCGGCATCGCCGGGCGCCAGGCGTGCGGCCAGGGCCTGCGCGGTGTAGAGCGCCTGGGCGCAGACCTCGCCCACATGGTTGACCCGCATCAGCGCCCCGGCCAGGGCCTTGTCGTCGCCCTGCAGTTCCACCGCACCCGCTTCGGACACGGTGGGGCAGGGGCGGGCCGCGCGGTGCGGGGCAAACAGGGTGCGCAGGGCCGAGTCGGCGGCAATGAGGCCGGCATCAACGAGGTTCATTCAAAGGCTCCAGAACGTCGGTGGAGGGGGTGTCGGGGGCGTGGCGCAGCAGCTTCTTGCGCACCACGTGGATGTGTTGGCGCAAAGTGTAAAGCTCGTCGGTGTAGGCCAGCGGCAAGGTGATTTTTTCGGCGCGGTGTTCCAGCGCATCCAGCTCGCCCACCAATGCGGTGGACTGCTCTGGCGTTTGCTCGGCACGCTCCTCGATGTCGCGCAGCTCGGCGTACCACACGAACACCCGGCGCCGGATGCGGAAGGTGTAGAGCGGCGGGATGACCCGCGACAGCGGCAGGGCCAGCGCCAGGATCAGGCCCAGGCTGAGCCACATGCGCTCCACCAGGTTGGCCAGCCAGAAGGGCAGGTAGCGTTGCAGCAGGGGCGGGCCGCTGCGGATGGCGCGCTCGGCTTCCGGGGCCAGGGGCACCTCGCCGTGTTCCATGCTCGGGTATTCGCGTGCGCGGTTGAACCAGCCCGGCGGGTTGTGCAGTTCCACCGCCGCCTGGGCCATCAGCTGCAGCAGGGCCGGATGGGTGTCGGCACGCGCCAGCAGGCTGGTGGTGGATGCCACCAGGGGCACGTCCCGCGCGGGCAGGTTTTGGGCCAGGTCCACCACGCCTTGCGGCAGCGTGACCGGCGTGAGAAAGCCCAGCCGGCGCGCATAGGCCTGGGCCTGGGTGAAGGGCAGCAGGTGCACGCCGGGTGTTTGCAGCAGCATCTGCACCATCATGGACTCGGGGGCCGAGGCGAACACCACCGCGTCCACCGTGCCATCCAGAAAGGCCATGGTGCCCGGCGTCTGTTCCAGCTGCTGCAGCTGCAGATCGGCCGGTGAGAGCCGGTTGGCTTCGAGCAGGCGGCGGAACAGCTGCGGCACGCCGCTGCCGGGGGTGCCCACGTTCACGCGCCAGCCCTTGAGCTCGGTCAGGGTGGTCGGCGGACCGCCCTTGAGCCGGCGCGCGCTGTCCTCGCGGTAGAACAGCCACAACGGCTCCACGAACAGGCTGCCCAGGCTGACGAGGTGCGCCTGCGCCTCGGGACCCAGCGCACCGCTGCCGCCCTGCACGAATCCCAGATCGGCCCCGCCATCGCTGAGCAGCAGCAGGTTGTCGGCCGCGCCCTCGCTGCTGCGCAGTTCCACCGTGATGCCGTGGCGCGCCAGTGCCTGGGCGTAGGCCTGGCCGAAGCGGTCGTAGGCGCCGTTCTCCGGCCCGGTGGCCAGCACCACCCGTTTGGGCGGATTGGGCTGGAGCCAGAGGTAGGCGGCCACCAGCAGTCCGATGGTGATGAGCACCAGCGGGCCGGCCGAGACCAGCAGCTCGCGCAGCGAGACCAGGGTGTAGCGCAGGGAACGTGTCACGTCGGCAACCTTAGCATGGCCGGCATTGCACAATGCCGGCCATGACGTCCGCCTACCTCAACCTGGTTTTCACCCGTTCGGTCGATGGCGACCACGCCGCCATGCAGCGCTGGTACAACGACCACATCGGCATCCTCTGGCAGTGCGACTCGCTGCAACGCGCCACGCTGTACCAGCGCGAGGCCGATGTGGCGCACGAGGCCGATTGCATCTGCTGCTATGCCTTCCCGGACGAGACGGGGTTTCTGCACTACGAACACGGCGACGCGCGTGAGGCGGCGCGGCTGGTCATCGTCAATGGTTGGGGAAAGGACGGCATTGCCATCACCGCGCGGCGCCAGTTCAGGCGCGAATGGACACAGACCCGCCGCGCCGGTGCCGCCTTCCAGACCGTGCTGGCGCTGCGCCTGGGCGCGGGCCCGTGGGGCGATGTGTCGCGCTGGCTGCTGGACCGCCTGCACGTCCTGCTGGCCAGCGGCGCGGCCACGTCGGCCACACTGATGCGCGCGGTGGATGCCAGTGATTCGGGCGGCGACGTGCTGCTGTGGCTGGGCTCGGACGCACCCCTGCCGCACGCCCACGCCTGGCTGGACGCCGCACCAACCGACGCCTGGGGCCAGCCGCCGGCCAGCGTGGAGCGGCTGTGGGCCTGGCGTGGCCGCCAGGTCAGCGACTGGGTGCGCTGACCGGCTCGCCGACTGGCGCCGGCTCCAGACTCAGCACGGTGTAGTTGCCGCCCAGCTTGTCGGCGGTGAAACGCACCTTGTCGCCGGCCTTGATCTGGGCCAGCAGGGCTGGGTCCTGGACCTTGAAGGCCATGGTCATGGGCGGCATGTCCAGGTTCTTGATTTCGCCGTGTTTGAGCGTGACGGTCTGGGCGCGCGCGTCCACGCGGCGCACCTCGCCGTCGGCCTTGGGCAGCGCGTCTTGCGCGAGTGCGGCGGTGCTGAGCCAGGCGGCTGTCAACAGGGGAATCAGCTTTTTCATGGGGTGTTCATGGATTGGGGTCTGTGGGGCATCAGGCGCGGTTGTGGCGCTGGAACACACGCGTGGCGCCGCCCCGCGTGACGAGCAGCACATCGTAGGCGTCGCGGCGGCCTTTGTACTCGGGGCCGTCCATGCCGGGCGAGCCTATGGGCATGCCGGGCACGGCCAGGCCCAGGGCGTCGGGCTTCTCGCGCAGCAGGCGCAGGATGTCGGTCGCCGGCACATGGCCTTCGATCACGTAGCCGCCCACGCGCGCGGTGTGGCAGCTGCCCAGCTGATCGGGCATGCCCAATCGTTTGCGCGCGGCCACATTGCCGGTGTCAATGACCTGCACCAGAAATCCGCTGGCCTGCAGGTGCCTGACCCAGTCGCCGCAGCAGCCGCAATTCGGGTCTTTCCAGACCTGCAGCAGCGGGGGCTTGTCGGTTGGCACGGTTTGGGCCAAGGCGGTGCCGGTCAGTGCGGCCAGGGTGGCGCTCAAGAGCTGTCTGCGGTTCATCACAGGTTTCCTCCTTTTGACGCGGGGCGCACCCGCACGGTGCCCACCATGCCGGCCTGGTAGTGGCCGGCGATCAGGCAGGCGAACTTGAATTCGCCGGGGCGGTTGAAGGTCCAGACGATCTGGCCGCGCTGGCCCGGGTCCACGTGGGCCATGTAGGGCTCGTCGTGTTGCATGTCGGGAAATTTCACCATCAGCGCGGCGTGTTCGTCCAGCTCCTGCTGGGTACCGATCACGAGCTCGTGCAGCAGCTTGCCGCGGTTGCGTATGGCCAGGCGCACGGTCTCGCCTTCGCGCACGTCGATCACGTCCGGCTTGAAGCGCATGTCGTCGCCCATCTCGATGGTGATGGTGCGTCGGGCCTCGCGGGCCTCGGCGGCAATGCCCCAGGGTTTTTGTTCCTTGATCACGGCGGCGGGCATGTGGGCCTTGGGGCCGTGTGCCTGTGCCGGGTGGCTCAGCGCGCCCAGGCCCAAGGCCAGGCCGAGAACAGCGGTGGGTGTGTTCATGCAGGGGTTTCTCCGGGTCAGTGGTGTTTGTGGTCGCCGGCACCCGGCTTGCGCACGTTGACGGTGGCGGGTGTGGGGGGCGTGGCAGGTGCCGCAGCGGCAGCAGGTGTGGCACCGGTCCACTCAAAGGCCTGGGTGCCCGGCGGCTGCTTGAACCAGCCGGGGTCGCTGAAATCGCCTGCTTTCTGATCGCGCCGCACCTTGAGCGTGGTGAACATGCCGCCCATTTCGATGGGGCCGTAGGGGCCCTGGCCGGTCATCATGGGCAGGGTGTTGTCGGGCAGCTCCATCTGCATTTCGCCCATGTCGGCCATGCCGCGTTCGCCCATCACCATGTACTCGGGCGCGGCGCGCTGCAGCGGGCGCACCAGGCCCTGGTGGTTGACGCCGATCATGGTGGGCACGCCGTGGCCCATGGCGTTCATGGTGTGGTGGCTTTTGTGGCAGTGCATGGCCCAGTCGCCTTCTTCATCGGCGATGAATTCGAGCTGGCGCATTTGCCCCACGGCCACGTCGGTGGTCACCTCCGGCCAGCGGCTGCCGGGCGGCGTGGGGCCGCCGTCGGTGCCGGTCACCTCGAACTCATGGCCGTGGATGTGGATGGGGTGGTTGGTCATGGTGAGGTTGCCCACGCGCACCCGCACCCGGTCGCCCTGGCGCACGTTGAGGCTGTCGATGCCGGGGAAGGCGCGGCTGTTCCAGGTCCAGAGGTTGAAGTCCAGCATGGTGTTGACCTTGGGTACGCTGGCGCCGGGCTCAATGTCGAAGGCGTTGAGCAGAAAGCAGAAGTCGCGCTGCACCTCGGCAATGTGCGGGTGTTTGCCCTTGGGGTGCGTGACCCAGAAGCCCATCATGCCCATGGCCATCTGCGTCATCTCGTCGG
>CAYUAH010000097.1:0-11661 GCA_964442375.1 uncultured Hydrogenophaga sp.
ACCTCGACTCCCTGGACAGCCACACCGCCTTCCTGTTCGACAAGATCAACTTCCTGATGGACGCCACCGTCGGCTTCATCAACATCAACCAGAACAAGATCATCAAGATCTTCTCGGTGGCCAGCGTGGCCTTGCTGCCGCCCACGCTGATCGCCAGCATCTACGGCATGAACTTCCAGCACATGCCCGAGCTGGCCCAGGAATGGGGCTACCCAGCGGCGCTGGTGCTGATGCTGGCCTCTGCGGTCGGACCCATGCTGTACTTCCGCAAACGCGGCTGGTTGAAATAGGACTTTCGACCTGTCGCGGCGCTCAGGTTCGCTGGCGCGCTGTCATGGCCGCGTGGATTTCGCCCACGATGCCTCTGCGGAAGGCCAGCACGCAGACGACGAAGATAACGCCGATGATGACAGTCACCCAGGAGCCCACTTTGTCGGCCAGGAGGTTTTGCAGGGCGATCACGATGCCCGCACCGAAGACCGGTCCAAACAGCGTCCCGACGCCTCCCAGCAACGTCATCAGGATCACCTCGCCAGACATGCTCCAGTGGGCATCGGACAGCGTGGCGAAGCCCATCACCAAGGTCTTGAGCGATCCTGCCAGACCGGCCAGGGACGCTGACAGAATGAAGGCAAGCAGCTTGTAGCGTTCGGTTTGGTAGCCCAACGATATCGCACGAGGTTCGTTTTCACGGATCATCTTGAGCACCTGACCAAAAGGCGAATGCACGATGCGTGAGATACCCAGAAAGCAGGCGACAAACACCGCCAGCACGAGGTAGTACATGTGGGTGTCCGACTCCAGCGAAATGAGGCCGAACAAGCTTCCTCGCGGCACGCCTTGCAGGCCGTCCTCACCACCGGTGAACGGCGATTGCAGACAGACGAAATACACCATCTGCGCGATCGCCATGGTGATCATGGCGAAGTAGATCCCTTGGCGCCGAATGGCCACTGCCCCCACCACCCATCCGATGGCCCCGGCCCCCAGCATGCCCGCCAGCAGGCCCCACTCAGGCGTCAGCTGGTAGGTCTTGATCAGGTGGCCGGTGATGTAGGCCGCCGAGCCAAAAAAGGCGGCATGCCCGAAAGACAACAAACCAGTGAAGCCAAGCAGCAGGTTGAACGCGCAAGCGAACAGGGCAAAACACAAGAGCTTCATGACGAACACCGGATACAGGCCCAATGTGGGCGCGATCAGGGCAAACACCAGCAAGGCAACGTACGTCCATCGGGTGGCTTGAGACAGATTTTTCATGAGGAGTCGGTCGCTTCAGTTGTCTTTGCCAAACAAGCCTGCCGGGCGCACCATGAGCACCAGCACCATGATCACAAACACCACGATGTTGGAGGCCTCGGGGTAAAAGACCCGCGTGAGCCCTTCGACCACGCCCAAGGCCAGGCCGGTGAGGATGGATCCCATGATGGACCCCATGCCGCCGATGACAACGACCGCAAAAATCACAATGATGAGGTTGGACCCCATGAGCGGACTGACCTGAATGATGGGCGCCGCCAACACGCCGGCCAAGGCCGCCAGCGCAGCACCGGCACCATAGGTCAGCATCACCATCATGGGCACGTTGATGCCAAAGGCCTGCACCAGAGAGGCGTTTTCGGTGCCCGCCCGCAAATAGGCCCCCAGCCGGGTGCGCTCAATCACGTACCAGGTGCCGAAACAGACCAGCAACGACGCCAGAACCACCCAGGCGCGGTAGTTGGGCAGAAACATGAAACCGAGGTTGGTGGCGCCTTGCAGCACGTCGGGGACCGGGTAGGTCTGTCCGGACGCGCCGTAGAGCTCTCGGAAGACACCTTCAAGAATCAGCGTCAGCCCAAACGTGAGCAGCAGTCCGTAAAGCGGATCGAGCTTGTACAAATGTTTGAGAAACACCCGTTCAATGACCATTCCCAGCGCGCCCACCAGCAAGGGGGCCAGCACCAGGGCCAGCCAGTAATTCACCCCGAACTTGTCAAGCATGATCCAGGCGGCAAATGCACCCAGCATGTACAGGGTGCCGTGCGCAAAATTGACCACGCCCAGCAAGCCGAAAATCACCGCCAGGCCCAGGCTGAGCATGGCGTAGAAGGCCCCATTGACCAAGCCAAGCAGAAGCTGGCCCATGAAGGCTTGATGAGGTATGCCAAAAATTTCCATGCAAGCAGGTGTGTTGTAACAGCAGGGGCGGCGCGATGGTGAAAACTCAGCCCCTCGCCCCGCCATGCAGGGCGCAGGGCATGACGCTTACTTCTTGAGCAGTGCGCACTTCGACTCTGAAGGCGTGGTGAACGCCTGATCGCCCGGCACCTTGGCCACCAGCTTGTAATAGTCCCAGGGGGTGGTGGACTCCTTGGGCGCCTTGACCTGGTAGAGGTACATGTCGTGGATCATGCGGCCGTCTGCGCGGATCTGGCCCTTGTTGTAGAAATCGTCCACCTTGGTGCTCTTGAGCGTGGCCATCACCTTGTCGGCATCGGTTGTGCCCGCCACTTTCACCGCCTTCAGATACGTGGTGGTGGCCGAGTAGTTGGCCGCCTGGATGGCGGACGGCATGCGCTTGTACTTCTCGAAGAAGCGTTTGGCGAAAGTGCGCGAAGCATCGTCCTGGTTCCAGTACCAGCTGTCGGCCAACTGCAGGCCTTCGGTGTTGGCCAATCCCAGGCTGTGCACGTCGTTGATGAACACCAGCAGGCCGGCAATCTTCATGCCCTTGTTGATGCCAAATTCCTTGGCCGCCTTCATGGTGTTGGTGAAATCGCCACCGGCGTTGGCCAAGGCCAGAACCTGAGCCTTGGAGGTCTGGGCCTGCAACAGGAATGACGAAAAATCGGAGGCATTCAGCGGATGGCGCACGGCACCGGCGACGGTGCCACCGCTGGCTTTCACCACGGCCGAAGCATCGGCCTCCAGCGAGTAGCCAAAGGCGTAATCGGCGGTGAGGAAGAACCAGCTCTTGGCGCCACCTTTGACCAGCGCATCGCCAGCCACCTTGGCGAGTGCCACGGTGTCGTAGGCGTAGTGCACGGTGTAGGGCGAGCAGGCCTCGTTGGTTAGGCGGGCGGTACCCGCGCCAATCGACATGAAGGGACGCTTCTTTTCCTCGGCCACCTTGGCCATCGCCAGCGCAGCGCCCGAATTGGTGCCGCCCACCAGCATGGACAAGCCATCCTTGTCCATCCACTCGCGGGCCTTGGAGTTGGCCACGTCGGCCTTGTTCTGGTGGTCAGCCGTCAGCACTTCGATGGGACGTCCGAGCACCTTGCCGCCAAAGTCTTCGGCAGCCCACTTGACCATTTCTGCACCTGCGGGGCCATCGATGTCGGCATACAGGCTGGACATGTCGGTGATGAAGCCGATCTTGACCGGGCCGGTGCCCTGGGCAGAGGCGGCCGACGTCAGCGCAACCGCGATGGCAGCAACAAGGGGTTTGATTTTCATGAGGTCTCCTCGTGGGTGGTAAAACAAAATCGGTGCACTGGAACGCGAGGTGCGTCCAGCGTCAAACGCCGAGGTACTCTTGCAGCATGGCCATGTTCTGGGTCAGCTCATGGTGGCCAAACTGCTTCACGATCGCTCCGTGCTCCATCACGTAGAAGCGATCGGCCAGCGGTGCGGCGAAGCGGAAGTTCTGCTCGACCAGAACAATCGTGTAGCCCTTTTTCTTGAGGGTCAGAATCATCTCGGCGAGGTTCTGAACAATCACGGGCGCCAGGCCCTCGGAAATCTCATCGAGCAGCAACAGCCGCGCGCCGGTGCGCAAAATGCGCGCCACGGCCAGCATCTGCTGTTCACCGCCAGACAGGCGCGTGCCCGGGCTCTGGGCGCGCTCCTTCAGGTTGGGAAACATGGCGTAAATCTCGTCCAGGCCCATGCCACCGGGCGACAGGGTCGGGGGCAGCAGGAGGTTCTCTTCAGCGCTCAGGCTGGCGAAGATGCCGCGCTCCTCTGGGCAATACCCAACGCCCAGATGGGCCACCCTGTGGGGTGCCATGGCAATGGATTCGGTGCCCTGGATGCGGATGGACCCGGTGCGCTTGCCCGTGAGGCCCACGATGGCGCGCATGGTGGTGGTGCGCCCCGCGCCGTTGCGACCCAGCAGCGTCACCACTTCGCCCTCATGCACGGTCAGATTCACGCCGTGCAGGATGTGCGACTCGCCGTACCAGGCATGCACGTTCTCGATGTGCAGCATTTCTTTTGGGGCCATCAGTGCGCCCCTTGCAGCGTAGCGTCGGTGGAGCCCATGTAGGCCTCGATCACCAAGGGGTTGCGGGACACCTCGTTGTAGGGGCCGTCGGCAATGATGGCGCCGCGCTGCAACACCGTGATGCGGTCGGCGATGGACGACACGACATTCATGTTGTGTTCCACCATCAGCACGGTGCGCCCGGTCGACACCTTTTTGATGAGTTGCGTGACGCGCTCTACGTCCTCATGGCCCATGCCTTGTGTGGGCTCGTCCAGCAACATGAGTTCGGGCTCCAGCGCCAGCGTGGTGGCCAGCTCCAGTGCGCGCTTGCGTCCATAAGGCAGGTTGACCGTAAGTTCTTCAGCGAAGTCCTGCAAATCAACGGCCGCAAGCAGCTCATGAACCCGATCGTGCAGGGGATGGAGCGCCCGTTCGGATTTCCAGAAATGAAACGATTTGCCCAGATTGCGCTGCAAGGCGGCGCGAACGTTTTCCAGCACGGTCATGTGCGGGAACACCGCAGAGATCTGGAACGAACGAACGATCCCGCGGCGCGCCGTCTGGGCCGGCTTCTCATGCGTGATGTCAATGCCGTTAAAACGGATGTTGCCCCTGGTGGGCGGCAGGAATTTGGTCAGCAGGTTGAAGAACGTGGTTTTGCCCGCGCCGTTGGGACCGATGAGCGCGTGGATGTGGCCACGCTGAACCTTCATGTCCACCTGGTTGACCGCCACAAAGCCCTTGAACTCTTTGGTCAAACCCTGTGTTTCGAGAATGCATTCCGCAGACACATTGCGCTCCAGCTGCTGGTGAAAAGAAGCGCGCGGGGTGGACCCGACGCACAGATGGATGTTGAAGGGTGGTGGCGGCACACGGTAGCGGGTTGCCACTGGCGTAGTTCTACGCCCGCCCATTGAAGGGCGGACCTCACTGCACCGCACCAAGTCGCCTTACTGGGGCACCTTCAGAACGCTGCTGTTGTTGATGGAAATCACGTCGGCGGCGGCTGGTGCTGCGACGAAGGGCGGCAGTTGCGCCGCAGTGATGGCCGGCGCTGCGCCCGGCGTACCACCACGCGGCGTGGTACGCACCACCTGGCTGGGCGGCAGTGCCGTACCTTGTTTCAGCTTGGCGTACATCGCGTCCATGGCCTGATTGAAGTAGCCGTGCAGTGGAACGAAACGGGTGTCAAAACCCGAAAAGGGCAAGAAGGTGTCGAAGTGTTGTGCGTTGGTCACTTCGATGTAGCGCAATGGGCTGCTGGCGCCTTCCACGCTGTGGTTGAAGGCGGTGTACGCACGCGCGGAATGGTTCACCGGCACCAGCGCATCGCTTCGTCCAGCGACGATGATTGTGGGCTTGCCGCGCAGATGACCGCTGAGCAGCACCTCGCTCATGCCCGCCCGCACCGCCTGGCTTTGCGCCAGCGTGGGGGTGGACGTGCTGCTCAGTGCGGCACCGGAGACGGGGTCGGTTCCCGTGACCAGGGCGCGCTGGCACAAGGCCGCGTCCAGCGAAAAGTCGGCCTTGCCGCTCGACGGGGAGACGCCCCACGCCCACGATTTGGCACCGCCCACGGAGTCGTTGAACACGACGCTGGCAGGCACGCCATTGACCGTGCCGTTGCCCGCAGCAAAGCTCTGGGCCTTGGTCGCAGCACTGACGGGAACGACGCTACCGGTCACATCCACCTGCGCTGCGCTCATGCCGCAGAGGTTGTCGGCCACCGAAAAGCGACCCAGTGCATTGGTGTACATCATGCCGATGATGGCGGCGTTGCCCAGGCCGTAGTGCGCGTTGTGCATGGTGTTGTTGTCGGCCGAGTAGCCATAGACACGCAGTTTCTGCAGCGCGTCGTTCGCCTGCTCCTGAGTGGTGGCTCCAGTGACCAGACCCTTGTCGGCCAGAGCGGCGCAGCGGTTGGCGGCACGCTCGTTCATGCTGGTGAGCGTCATGTAGTTGTAGACCGATGTTTCGGCGATGGCCGCTTCTGGCGCCAGCGCCGCACACGGCTGGTACAGGTTGGCGTGGGTGAAGTAGTCGATCAGGGGTCGCCCCACCACGGGTACTGCCGCGCCGGCGAATTCCACACCGTAGCCAGAACTGCCTGCAGGTTGTGCGCTGGGTTCCGAGGTCACCACACCATCGATCAGTCCGTCGGTGTCGAGTTCGGCGGCGCGCAGCACGGCGGCGCCACCGTTGGATACCGAGCCCGCAATCACCAGTGTGTTGCCCGCGTTGAAGCGCACGGTTTTGGCGCTGCTGCCCTGGACCACACTGCCGTACTCCTCATTCAGTGCGTACAACGCGTACCGAATCGAGGTCAGTGTGTCGTTGCCCCAATCCTTCTCGGGGTTCATTTGCGAGTGGGCATGCTTGACGGCGAGGCGGTTGGGGAACGCGGCGTTGAAGGCCGCGCGTGCCGCATCGGTCAATTGGGCCGCAAAAAAGGACAGCGCACCTGCCGCCGAACGGGTCGCTCGTGTCCCGTCGATCTGGTTCACCGTGTCATCGGTCGGGTCGTACAGACCCACACCTTTGCCGGCATCCGTCAGCACCACCGCGCAGCCACGCTTGAGGCCCCACTCGCCCGCGCTGCCCACCGAGCCATAAACGCCACGCGAACCCGAGGATGGCCCTGCAACGACGCACGGCTGCTTGACGTCGAAGCTGGTGGGGATCTGTACCGCCATCACCACCTTCTTGCGGCCGCTGCCATCGTCCAGCGAGGCCACATACTCCTTGCCCGGAATCAGTCCCTCACCCAGGGTGTCGGCTCCGCCGCCGTCGATGTTGGGGCCGTACAGCCGGCCATAGCCGCCGTTGGCGCTGGGATCCAGGATCGCCCGGTAGTTGGCGTGGATAGCGTTGCGCCGCAGTTCAAATGCGGTGGGGTTGAGCGGGTCGGCGTAGGCTGGCGCGGTCGCCAGGCCCAGTCCACTTTTGCCCAGGCCGGCGGTCAGTAGGTCCTGCGTGGCGGCGCTGTTGCCTGCGCCCGGTGCGGTTGCAGCGTAGGACACAACGCTGTGCTGCGTCACGTGACTGGGCAGGGTGTTGGTGAGGGAGTCGCCGCCGCCACAAGCGGCCAGCAGCGCCGACACCGACATGGCCACCGCCGTTTTTTTGCAAATCGTCATCGCACTTGTCTCCGTTGTTGTGTGCCCATTCGGGCGGGTCGTGAATGCTTGGGGTTCGGATTTACTGGGCGGTCCAGCCGCCATCCACCGGCAACGCGACGCCGGTGATGCCAGCCGCCGCATCGCTGCAGAGGAATACCGCCACGTCGCCGATGCGCGCCGGTGGCAACAGGGTCAGGTTGGGCTGTTTTTCGCGCAGCAGATCGCGTATGCCGGCCTCGCGGTCACCGCCAAACAGCGCGGCGCGCGCCTCGATTTGGGGCGCGATGATGGGCGTGTCGGTCCAGCCGGGGCAAATGCAGTTGACGGTGATGCCCTGCGCCGCCGTCTCCAGCGCCACACCTTTGGACAAACCCACCAGGCCGTGTTTGGCCGCCAGGTAAGCGGCTTTGTGGACCGACGCCACCAGCCCATGCACCGACGCGATGTTGACGATGCGGCCCCAGCCGCGTTCGCGCATGCCGGGGACGGCCTCGCGCATGGTCAGAAACGCTGCGCTCAGATTGACCGCGAGGATGGCATTCCAGCGCTCGGTGGCGAAGCTCTCGATGGGACAGGTGTGCTGGATACCGGCGTTGTTGACCAGGATGTCGGGCGCACGCAGCGCCTGCGTGGCCTGCGACACGAGATCGGTGGCCGCCCGTTCATCGGCCAAATTGGCGGCGACATAGGCCACCTGCACATGGGTGCGTGCCGCCAGGGTGGCGGCCACATGGGTGCCGTGTTCAGCGCTTTCAATGCCGTGCAGCACGATGTCGCAGCCAGCGGCGGCCAGGCGTTCAGCAATGGCCAGACCAATGCCCTGGGTGGCGCCTGTCACGAGGGCGCAGCGGCGCGGTGTTGAGGACGTGTTCATGGGGTGGCACCTTGGACAAACTGAAGATCCATCTCGCGCAGGGCGGTCTTGAGCACCTTGCCGTAGTGGTTCTTGGGCAGTGCTGTGACGAACTGGTAGTGTTTCGGTCGCTTGAAGCGGGCAAGCTGGCTCAGACAAAGGGCGTCCAGGACCGCGGCCTCTACCGGCGTGTTCAACACCACATAGGCCACCACCACCTCGCCCCATTCGGAATCGGCGCGCCCAATCACGGATACCTCGGCCACCGCCGGGTGGGTGAGCAGCACTTCCTCAATCTCGCGAGGGTAGATGTTGGTGCCGCCGCTGATGACCAGGTCCTTGGAGCGGTCCAGCAGATGGAGGTAACCGTGCTCATCCAGGCAACCCACGTCGCCGGTGGACAACCAGCCGTCCTGGATCGCTTTGGCCGTGGCCGCTGCGTCGTTCCAGTACCCGGCCATGACCACATCGCCACGCACGCAGATTTCGCCGCTGACACCAGTGCCGAGCTCGCGCCCATCGGCGTCTCGCACACTCAGTTCCACCATGGACTGCGGGCGGCCCACGGACCGCATGCGGTCGCGCCACTGGGGATGGGTGGCATCGTTGATGTCGCCACCTTGCAGGACGCTGATGGTCATCGGACATTCGCCCTGGCCATAGATCTGGGCGAAATGGGGCCCGATGACCTGCAGGGCTTCTTCGATGTCCGCCAGGTACATGGGCCCACCTCCGTAGACGATGGTGTCCAGACCTTCGCTCGGATTGGACCGCTGGCGCGCGGCATCCACCAACCGCCGCACCATGGTGGGGGCGGCAAAAAAGGAAACGTTGCGCCAATGCGCTGCCAGGTCCAGACATTCGTCGGCGTCAAAGCCGTCGGCCCGCGGCACCACGTTCAACCCTGCCTGCAGCACGTAGGGCAGGTGGTACATGCCGCCGCCGTGGGAGAGGGGCGCGGGGTGCAACATGACATCGCCCGCCGCCACCGCCTGGACGCTGGCGAGGTAGGCCAGGCAACACCAGCGCAACTGCCTTGGGCACAGCACCACACCTTTGGGACGCCCGGTGGTGCCACTGGTGTAGAACAGCCATGCGGGGTCGTCGTCGCTTCGGGGGCACAAAGGTGCCTCTGGCAACGGGCTGGTCATGAAGGCCCAGTCACCCCATGCGAGCGCCGCCACGCTGCTCTGGGCCTGCACCTGTTCCATTTCGGCCACTCGGTCGGCGTCGCAAAACACGACCCGGCTGCCGCTGTGGCCAATGATCCATGCGGCCTCGCGGGCGTGCAACTTGGCGTTGATGGGCACCACCACCGCGCCGGCCCACCACACGCCCCAGAACAAGGGCAGGTACTCAGGGCAGTTGTACATGAACAAGGCCACGCGGTCGCCCGCTTGCACGCCTTGGGCGTGCAGCCAGCTGGCCGTGCGTGCGGCCTTTTCGGCAAAGCCGGCGTAGTCGCACCACGGCTCGATCCCATGAGCAATGGCGGGCCGCTCCGGATGGGCCAGTGCGGTGCGCTGAAGCCAGACAGCGAGGTTCATCAGGCCACCCTTTCCAGCACCGAGCCGTAGTTGGCCACGCCGGCACCACCCATGTTCAGAATGCCTGCCAGCCGCGCTCGCGGCAGCGGCGCGCTGCGCCAGCGCCCCAGCAACTGCCACGCGGCCATCACGTGCATGGACACCCCAGTGGCGCCCACCGGATGCCCTTTGGATTTCAAGCCACCGGACAGGTTGACCGGCAGCTTGCCACCCGGCATCACCCAGCCCTCTTCCAGCGCCTGCATGCCCCGGCCCGGCGCACACAGGCCAATCGCCTCGTACTGCATCAACTCGGCAATGGTGAAACAGTCGTGTGTTTCGAGCAGGTCGAGGTCGGCCAGCGTGGTGCCCGCCCGCTCCATCAGCGTGTGCCAGGCAGCACCTGCGCCGGCCAGTTCACTCATGTCACGCTGCGACAGCGGCATCAGGTCGGTGGTCTGCGCCGTGGCACGCAGGCGGACACACCCCTCTTTGCGATCATGTGCGTCGGACGCACAGACGACCACCGCCGCCGCCCCGTCCGAGACCGGCGAACAGTCGCTGCGCAGCAGCCGGCCGACCACGCGCGGATTGCGCTCTGATTCGGTGGCGCAAAAGGTCTCGTCCAACGCAGTGCGCAGTTGGGCGAGGGGGTTGTGCACGCCGTTGGCATGGTTCTTGGCCGCAATCTTGGCCATGGCCGGGTGCGGGTCGCCGAAACGCACGGCATAGGCATCGGCGAGGCGCGAGAACATGCCGGCGAAGCCGGCCGGCGTGTCGATCTCCTCGCGCACATAGCAGGCCTGCAACAGTGCGTTGCCCACCTCGCGCGTGGGGAGGACCGACATGATTTCGACCCCCACCACCAGCACCCGTTTGGCTTCGCCAGCGCGCACCAGGTTGGCCGCATGGTGCACCGCTGCGCTGCCGGTGGCGCACGCATTTTCCACCCGCACGGAGGGCTTCATGCGCAACCCGGGCATCAGGCCGCCGCCGAGGCCTGCGGTGAAACCTTGTGCCACCAAGCCGGGGTTGAAGTGACCGACCACCACCGCATCGATGTCAGCCCCCTCAAGGCCCGCGTCGTCGACCGCCTCGCATGCCACCTGCCGCATCAGCGTTTCCAGCTCCACGCCGGGAAGTTTTCCAAACTTGCTGTGTGCAAATCCGATCAGGTCGATCATTGATGTGTCCTCAAAAGTACGGCGCTATAGTAGGTAGCGCCTCCGCTTTCAGACAGTCGTAAAACCACCCCAGGGAATACCAGTGCGTAAAACTACCCCCGTAGATGCGCCAGATGGCGCGGCCTCGCTGGCCGACATGGACAGGGCACTTGTCGAACTTTGTCCCTTGGGCCTGATGCTTTCTTCGCAGCGCAGGATCGTGAGCTGCAACGAGCGATTCGCCGCGATGTTCGGGTACGACAGGACTGAGATGGTGGGAAGGTGCCTGGTGATGCTCTACCCCAGCGAGGACGAGTTTCTTCGGATCGGTGAACGTGGGCGGCTGGTGATGACGCACAAGGGTGAGTACCAGGATGAGCGTCTGATGAAGCGGCGCGATGGCATGCTGCAGTGGTTCCGAGTGCATGGCAACACGTCCGACCTTTCCGATCCGTTTGGTACCGCGTGCTGGCTGTTCGAACCGATGGCCTCGGGTGCAGATGCGTCGCGCCTGAGTCCCCGCGAGCGCGAAATTTTGGCGGGCATGTCGCGTGGTCACACGGCCAAGGAGTCGGCGAAAGAGCTGGGATTGAGCCCGCGAACGGTGGAAAAGGTTAGAGCGGGTCTTCGCGCCAAGTTTGGTGCACACAACGCAGTGGAGCTCATGAGTCGGGTCAGCGGATTGCCCGCCTGATGGTCATGCCCAGTGCCAGTCGCTCGGCTGGCACACAACCTGCTGAGTCACTTGACCTTCGTTAACATAGATCTGTCTATACAACAAGATGGTGCATCTCCGGATGTGTTTTGCCCC
>CAYUAH010000098.1:0-11510 GCA_964442375.1 uncultured Hydrogenophaga sp.
GCCGTCATTCTTCTTCCAGTGCTGTTGCGGGGAAAGAGACGCCTATCAGCCAAGGAATGGCGTGAGGGGCTGGTCTATGCCTGCCTTTGGGGGTTGCCCTTCGTCCTGGCGGTCGCGCTCGGCCTGCAGCTCACGTCGGCCGGCCGCGCGGCAGCGATAGCGCCGACCCTGATGCCGGTATTCGCCGGCGCCTTCGCGTGGATTTTCCTGAAAGAGAAACAGGGCCGCGCGCGCTGGTGTGGCTACCTCGCCATCATCATCGGACTGGTGTTCATGGTTGCAGGCGGTGTTTCCGCTCACGGTGGCATGAACCCGATGGGCCTCATCGCCCTGATGACTGCCGCTGCCATGTGGGCCGTCTACACGCTGCTTTTTCGGCGCAGCGCCCTGACACCTGTGCAGGCCGCAGCCCTGATCTGCTTCTGGTCGGCCATCCTCTTCCTGCCGATCTATATTTTTGGCGGGCTCAGTCGCCTCGCCATGGCCTCACCCAGCGAGATCGGCTTGCAGGCCGTCTATCAGGGCGTCCTGATGAGCGGCGTTGCGATCGTTTCCTTCAATCGCTCTGTCGCGCTTCTGGGCCCATCTGCGGCCACAGCCATCATCGCCCTGATTCCGGTCGTTGCTTCGCTGGCCGCCATTCCCGTACTTGGAGAGCTGCCGTCTGGTGGAGAGTGCGTTGCACTTGCCGTCGTTGTTGGCGGCGTGCTCTTGGCAGCACGTCCTGCCCGTAAAGCAGCGAAGCCATCGATTTCCGCAACCACGAGGCATACACCATGATCCGGTTCTACTTTCATCCGACCCCCAACCCCGCAAAGATCGCGCTCTTTCTGGAGGAGACCGGTCTGGCCTACGAAGCCTTGCCGGTCGACACAAGCAAGGGCGAGCAGCATGCGCCCGCCTTTCGTGCGATCAATCCGAACGGCAAGGTACCGGCCATCGTCGATACCGAGGGGCCGGGCGGCAACGAAGTCAGGGTCTTCGACTCGACCGCCATCCTGATCTATCTGGCGGAAAAGACCGGCCAGCTTCTGGGCACGTCCGAGGATCGGCCGGAGTTGCTGTCCTGGCTGCTCTTCATCGCCTCGGGATTGGGGCCGTTCTCCGGGCAGGCGGTGCACTTCCAGTTCGCCGCGCCCGAGGGCTTGGACTACGCGGCCAATCGTTACCGCCGCGAGGCGGAGCGGCACTATCAGGTTCTCAACGATCACCTGTCCGGACGCGAGTTCATCGTCGGCAGCGGTTTCACGATCGCCGACATCTCCGCCTGGGGCTGGCTCGATCGCGCTTCCCGCGTGCGCAAGGGCGCCGAGGATCCTCTGGGGCCCTTTCCCGAACTGAAGCGGTGGTTCGCAGGCGTGGATGCGCGTCCGGCGGTCGCTCGCGCCCGGGCGCTCGCCAAGAGCCATGCGTTCAAGGCGATCAACGACGAGGAGACCAAGCGTGCGCTCTTCCCGTCGAACTATCCCCCTGCATCGGCGCAAGGAGTTTGAAATGGAACTGAAGAACAAGCGGGTCCTCGTCACGGGCGGATCGAGCGGGATCGGCCTCGCGCTGGCCCATGCGCTGATCGCGCGAGGCGCCAGGGTGGTCATCACCGGAAGGCGCAGAAGCGTCCTGGACGATGCACTGCGCAGCCTTGACTCGGCGACGGGCGTCTGCGCTGACGTGGGAAGTCCCGAGGGACGCGCGGCCACGCTGGACCAGGCGATACAGACGCTGGGCGGACTCGACATCCTCGTCAACAACGCCGGCGGCGTGCGGGCTGGCCGGCTGGAGAACACCACGGAAGCCGATATCGAGCAGATGGTGATCGTCGACTTGCTCGCGCCAGTCTTGTTGACCCGCGCGGCGCTCCCCGCTCTGCGGGCCAGCGGAGATGCCATGGTGGTGAATGTCGCCTCCGGCATTGCCCTGGTCGGCGCACCCTTCTATGCAACGTATGCCGCGGTGAAAGCAGGTCTGGCTCGCTTTGGCGAGGCGCTCAGGCGCGAGCTCAAGGGCGAAGGCATTCATGTGTTGACGGCCTATCCTGGAGGCACGGACACGCCGATGATGAAGTCGAATCGCGCTGGTCCCGAACTGGGGTTTTCGCGCGAGCCTGCTTCTGCGGTGGCCGATGCCATCGTCGCCGGGATCGAGGCGAACGCTTTCGAGGTCATCCGGGGCGGGGAGGCGAGAGCCCAGATGATTGCGCTCAACCGTAACGATCCGGTAGCGGTCGATGCGAGATTCCTGACGCTCAAGAGCGCGCTGGAAGAGGCGGTCAAGGACCACAGCGCATTGTGACGACGCGGCATCAAGCACCGCATCCACTCACGAAGCCAACCACGAACCGATCCAGGAACGATCATGGCGCGCCCCAGAGAGTTTGACGAAGCAGTGGCCCTCGATGCCGCGATTCAATGCTTCTGGTCGAGGGGCTACGAAGCCACCTCGGTGCGGGACCTGGCCGACGCGATGGGTATCGCCGGCCCCAGTCTGTACAACACGTTTGGCGACAAACGCACGCTGTACCGGCAGGCGCTCGAACACTATGTCGAGCGAGGCTTTTGCGATCGGGTCCGGCGCTTCGAGTCCCAGTTGGCACCTCGTGCGGCCATCGGTGCGTTCTTCGATGAGATCATCGAATTGTCGCTGGCCGACGACCAGCGCAAGGGATGCCTGATCGTGAACTCGGCACTGGAGCTGGCACCTCACGACGCGGAGTTTCAGGCTGCACTGGCCGCTGTCTTGCGCGACATGGAGGCCTTCTTCTACCGTTGCGTCAAGGCCGGCCAAGATGCCGGCGCGATCAACATCACGTTGCCGGCCGATGATCTCGCCCGGATGCTGCTCGGCTTGCTAATGGGGCTGCGCGTCCTCGCGCGATCGCGGCCAGAACCGGAATTGCTGCGTGGGCTTGTCCGGCCCGCATTGGCGCTGCTCGATGGCGCCGGCACATCTCAACGACGGAGTCGCAAATGATCGACCTCTACTATTGGCCCACGCCCAATGGCCACAAGGTCACGATGTTTCTGGAGGAGGCTGGCCTCGAATACCGCATTCATCCTGTCGACATCAGTGCGGGCGACCAGTTCAAGCCTGAGTTCCTCGCGTTCTCGCCGAACAACCGGATGCCTGCGATCATCGACATGCAGCCGGTCGACGGCGGGGAGCCCGTGACCGTCTTTGAATCGGGCGCCATCCTGGTCTATCTTGCGGAGAAAACGGGTCGCTTCATGCCGACCGACCTGCGTGAGCGCAAGGCGGTGCTGGAATGGCTCTTCTGGCAGGTCGGTGGACTCGGCCCCATGGCCGGTCAGAACCATCACTTTGGCATCTATGCGCCCGAGAAGATCCCCTATGCCATCACGCGCTACGTCAACGAGACCAATCGCCTGTACGGTGTGCTCGACCGACGCCTGGCCGTGCAGGAATATCTCGCAGGTGAAACCTATTCGATCGCGGACATGGCGACCTACCCCTGGGTGGTGCCGTGGAAGCGCCAGCAGCAGGAACTCGACGAGTTCCCCAGTCTGCGGCGGTGGTTTGATGCGATTCGCAATCGTCCCGCGACGATCAGGGCCTATGCGCGCGGCGAGCCTTTCGCATCGCGTCCTGCGGTGACGGAGGAGGGCAAGAAGCTTCTGTTCGGTCAAACTGCCGCAGGCCCGCAGGCGCGCTGATACGTTTATGGTGCACACACCAGCGATTACTCAAAGTCAAAGCAATCACGCGACGTGGGCGTGCGCCAGCTGCTGCAGGGAGCTCGGGAATTCGTGGAGATCTTTCGAGGCGCGGGCATGATATCGCTATGACCATCGAACCGTGGGCGGACGCCCAGCTATCTGAAGATATTCCTCGGCTTGCTCAGGGCGGTGAGAGCGAGACTGTGGAATTCAAGCGAGAGCTGCCAAAGCAGGTGCGGGATCTTGCCAAGGAAATCGCGGCTTTCGCTTCCAGCAGCGGGGGCCGACTCCTTCTTGGAGTGGCAGACGACGGCTCGATTCCAGGAGTCGAAAATGCACATGACCCAGCGGTTCGAGATGATCTCGGCAGAAGGATCGTGGGCGTTTGCCAGATCATCGATCCCCCCGTCCGCCCGCAGATCGGCTGGACATCGGCAAATGGGCTCGGCGTTCTCGTCATCACTGTCGAGAAGGGTTCAGAGCCTCTGTACTACGTGGATTCGCGCGCGTACATCCGGCACGGCACGGTCTACCGACCGGCGACGGCCTCAGAGGTTCGCGCTGCCTTGACAGCTTCCATGCCCGGGGAGGCCGCAGAAGGACCCAAGAATCATCCGGAGCTGTCTGCGCTGGCCGACGTGCTCGCCAACGTGCGACGCTGGAGCGATACGGACTCCGAGATGCGAAGCCTGAAACCCTGGATTGAAGATTGGTCGGCAGATGCGGAGGTCTATGCGTCAAAGCTGCGCGACCTGTCCGTCTCCGACTGGGCCATTGAGAGCCACGTCAATGAACGGTTGGAAGCCACAGCTGAGAAGCTCGATGAAGTCGCACAGTTCCGGCACTACCTCGGCGAAGGGGAAAACTTCAACGACGTGTGCAACTCCGCAGGCTTCGCTGCTGCGGAGTTGATGCGCGATCTGGTCGATCCTATCGAGGTCAGCGATGAGACACAGCGAAAAGTCCTGGAGGCGATTGCCAAACTTGCCCGCAAGTTGACCCAAATGTGGGACCGTGCCAACAAAGAGATCTTCGATGGGCGTGTCGAGAAAGCCCAGCAGGAAACCTATGGCATCGGCCAGCAAATCGCCACTTGGACCTATTTCAGGCTGTCTGTTGTGCCGGAAAGCACGCTGGCCGATCTGCGCCGAATCGGTCTTAGCCTGCTCCAACTGGTGTCCATGAGGGTCTACATGGATGGCGGCGCTTCACTACAGCGCATCGTCGATGATGCTCAGACTCTTGTGAAAGAGCTGAATGCGAACGTCGAGAGTTTCCTGCAGTTCGATCGCTGAGTACTGTGTGCGCCGCCGAAACGAGGAGACCCCATCGTGCAGGTTGATGGCCTGCTCGAAAAACCGACGTGCTGCAGCCTCGTCACGGCGGGCTGTCAGTAGGAAATCCACCGTCAGACCCATTCGGTCAACGGCCCGGTACAGATACTTCCACTGCCCGCCCACCAAGATGTAGGTTTCGTCAACTCGCCAGGAACTGCCCACTGGGCCTTTGCGGCTTCGGAACACAGAAGCCAGGACAGGCAGGATCTTCAGCGCCCAGCGGTGCACAGTGGAATGGTCTACAGCGATACCACGCTCGGCCATCATTTCTTCCAGGTTTCGTAAGCTCAGCGGGTAGGCCGCATACCAGCGCACGCACACCAACATGACTTCCAGCGGAAAGTGCAACCGTTTGAGCACGCGGCGTAAGCTCGAGTTTGCCAGTTGGAGATGCAGTGGGGCCATGCCCCATTGTCTCTGCCCGGCTTACCGCGACACAACCGGATCGACACCAAACTGGTTGGCGATGCCGATCAGCATGGGCCCGAGGATGACCATGATGGCGATTTCGTCCATCACCGCCGCGAGCAGGAAAAAGCCCAGGTTTAAGGCCATCAGCATCATCCATTTTTCGTGGATGTGCTGGGCCAGCCAGCCCGACAGCTTGGTGGCCAGTTGCTCCTGCGCCACCAGGATGCTGAAGCCGTTGGACACCGCCACGATGGCCATGACGATGGCGCTGATGGCCATGGCGCTGGCGATCACCTGGGGCAGTTGCTGGAGCGTCAAACGCCGCTCGACGACCACGCCCACGAACAGCGCGTACAGGCAGGCCACCACGGCCGATTCGGTGGGCGTGAACGCGCCGGCATAAATGCCTCCTAGCACCACCAGTGGCGCCAGCAGCGCCCAGATGCCTTCGCGCAGCGCCGCGCTGACTTCGGCGAGGCTGGCGCGCGGCTCGCGCGGGCGCGTGCAGCTCAAGCCCTTGCCCACCACAATGGCCGTCATGCCCAAGGCCATCATCAGGCCTGGCAACACGCCCGAGAGGAAGAGCTTGGCGATGGATTGCTCGGCGATCACGCCCCAGATCACGAAGGCGATGGAGGGCGGGATGAGCGGCGCGAGGATGCCCGCGCTCACCACCAGGGCAGTGGCGTAGGCCTTGTCGTGCCCACGCTCCACCATGGCCGGGATCATCACCGCGCCGATGGCGGCGGTGGTGGCCGGCGCCGAGCCGCTCACGGCAGCGAAGATGAGCGCGGCGCCGATCACCGCCAGCTCCATGCCGCCAGGCAGGTGGCGCACGAACACGTCGGCCACGCGCACCATGCGTTGCGACAGGCCGCCTGCGCTCATCAACTCGCCGGCGAGCATGAAGAAGGGAATGGCCAGCAGCGAGAAGCTCTGGGTGCCGGCCACCGGGTCTGTGGCAGCAGCATGGGCTCGATGCCCGTGCTGAGCAAGACCGCGATCACGCAGACGGCGATGGCGAAGGCAAACGGCATGCCCAGGGCCACGAGCGCAGCGAAGCCGGCACTGAGTATCCAGGCGGTCAGTGACATGGGGGACTCACAGGTTGGGGGAGGGTGCGGCTACGGGGCCGCGCAACAGCAACTCGGTGCCAAACACTGCCATCAGAGCGCCACACACAGGAGCACTGGCGTAGAGCCAAGCCAGGGGGTAGCCCATGGCGGCCGATCGGCTGCCGCCGGCATCGATCACGTAAAGCACGCCGTGCCAGGCGATGAAGCCGCCAGACAAGGCCACGGCCAGCGCCACCAGCCGGTCTGCGCCTTGGCGCAGGGGCGGGGGCAGGCGGTCCACCAGCAGGTCCATGCGCACGTGGATGGCGTGGCGCACCCCCAGGCCGATGCTCAGCAACATGCACCAGCTGAAGCAGGTGACGGCGAACTCCTCGGTCCAGGTGGGGGCCTGGTTGAACACGTAGCGCATCAGCACCTGCAGCGACAAGGAGGCCAGCATGGCCAGTGCCAGCAGCAGCACGGCCAGTTGCACGCAGCGTGCCAGACCGTTGCAGCACGCCAGCAGGGCGCGCTGCAGAGGGGCGGCTGCGCTCACTTGACCTGGTCCAGCGCCGAGGCCAGCAGTTCCGGGCCGATGCTGGCGCGGAACTTCTCGTACACCGGCAACACGGCCTTGCGGAAGGCCGCCGGGTCTTGCACGGTGTTGATCACCATGCCCTTGCCCTTGAGCACGTCCAGCATCTTCTGGGTGTGTTCGAGGTTGACCTTGCGTTGCTCGGCCACCGCCACCTTGGCCGCGTCCATCACGGCGCTGCGCTGTTCGGCGCTGAGCTTGCCCAGGGTGCGCTTACTCACCAGCAGTTCCAGCGCGGTGTAGGTGTGGTTGGTCTGCGAGAGGTATTTGGTCACCTCGTATACCTTGAGCGAGTCGATGAAGGCCAGCGGCAGCTCCAGGCCATCGATCATGCCCTGCTGCACGGCGGTGAAGGTTTCGCCCCAGGCCATGGGCACGGCCGAGCCGCCGAGCGCGGTGAACATGTCGATGAAGACCGGGTTCTGCATCACCCGGTACTTCACGCCCACCACGTCGTTGGGGTTGGTCACCGGTTTCTTGTTGTTGATCATGTTGCGAAAGCCCGCCTCCATGTAGCCGAGCACCACCACGCCCTTGGCGTCCAGGCGGCGGCCCATCTCGGCGCCCACGCTGCCGTCCAGCACCTTGCGGGCCTGGGTTTCGTTGGCGTAGAGGAAGGGCAGGTCATTGAGCTGGAAGGCGGGCTCCAGCTGGGCCACCACCGCGTTGGTGATGATGGCGGCGTCCACGGTGCCGAAGCGCAGGCCTTCCACCATGGGCTTCTCGTCACCCAGTTGACGATTGGGGAAGAGTTGCACTTCGATGCTGCCTTTGCTGCTGGCTTCCAGCGCGGTCTTGAAGGCGTGGGCGCCGATGGCCGAGGGGTCTTGTGGACTGTCGGCCGTGGCCCAGCCCAACTTGATGACGGTTTTGCCCTGCTGGGCAAAGGCCGTGGGCAGCGTGGCCACGCTGGCCATAGAGGCCAGGCAGGCGGCCAGGAAGGTCTTGCGGAACATCATGGTTGTCTCCTTGTGGGTATCGGAAGCAGGGTAGGTCACACCGGTGTGGTGTCGGCCCAGTACAGGCGCGTGGGGTTGTGCACCAGCACCGTGTGTTGCAAGGCCTCGTCCGGCAGCCATTCGGCCACCAGCGACACCAGTTGCGCATCGCTCGGCACCACGTGTGGGCTGGCCGGGTGGGGCCAGTCCGTGCCCCACACCAGGCGGTGCGGGTTGGCCCGGGCAAAACGTTCGGCCAGCCGGCGTACGTCGGCGTCGTCGTGGCTGTGTGGCGAGACGCGGTAAGGCGCCGAAAGCTTGAGCCACACGCTGCCGTCCGCGAGCTGCGACAGCAGGTTGTCGAAGCCCTGGCTCTGGCTGATGGCCGATGCGGCGTGGTGGCCCAGGTGGTCCACCACCACCGTCAGTCCCATGGCCAGCACGCGCGCCACCAGGTCGGGCTGTTGGGCCACGTCCACCAGCAACTGCACGTGCCAGCCAAAGGGCTTGATCTTTGCCACGACCTGCTCGACCACCTTCAGGTCGGCCCCGCCAGAGAACACGGTGGTGATGCGGGTGCCCCGTGCACCCAGTGCGTGCCAGCGGGCGATGTCGGCCTCGGGCGTGCTGGGCGACACCACGGCCACGCCGCGCATGTGATCGCCATGGGCCGTGAGGATGGCCTCAAAGCTGCGGTGGTCGGCGCCGAACACCGTGGGGTGGATGAGCACGCTGCGGTCCAGGCCGAAGCGCTGGCACAGCGCCAGGTAGTCGGCCAGCGGGGCATCGGGTGGCGTGTAGTGGCGTGCGGGTGCGTAGGGGTAGCGCGCCGCGTCGAAGACGTGGAAGTGGCAGTCGCAGGCGCCCGGGGGCAAACGACCGGCGCTCATCCAACGATGCCTTGCAGGAGGTCGGGGCTGGGCGCGATCTCGCCGCGTTCGATGCGCCGTATCACCTCGTTCACGCGCCGGTGCAGCGTAACGTCTATGCCCACTTCCTCGCCCCGCCGCGCCACCAGGCCGTTGATGCCTTCGGTTTCGGTGCGCCGGCCTTTGCCGATGTCCTGGCCCATGGAGGGGCGCTGCGCATCGCTGCGCGAGTTCGCCACTTCCATGATCATGCGGGTGATGGCGTCGTAGGCCGCCGGGTCGTCTTCGGCACGTGCGAGCAGGTCGAGGTCCAGCCCGCCCACGGGTTCGAGTGCGAGGCCTAGCGCGCGGCCCACGCGGATGCAGGAGCTGCCCAGGCGGATGCTCAGGTGGCGCGCGACTTCGTTGTTGTCGCGCTGTTTCCCTGTGAGGCCGGTGAGCGCACACACGCCGTTGCGCATGGCGTTGATGGTCAGCTTGGACCAGCGCTCGCCCCACAGGTTGGTGGTCACCTTGCAGCTGTCGCCATGGGCCAGCAGCGCACCGATGCGCTCGGGCCGGGGCGTGATCTGGCCGTGCACCTCGCCGATGCGCATGCCCGGCTTCTTGTCGTCGCCCAGCGGCGAGTTGCGCACGATCTTGCCGGGCGCCACCAGCTCGGCGGCCAGCGCGCTCACCGAGCAGCCCAGCACCCGGCCCCAGCCGGCCACGCTGGCGATGGCGTCTTCGTTGATGCCGTTTTGCAGCGAGACCAGGCAACCGTTGGGCGCCAGGTATGGCAGGATGAGCTGGGTGGCCCACAGCGTGTCGTAGGACTTGACGGCGATGAAGGCCACGTCGATGGGCTGCTCGCGCACCAGCTGCTGCACCTCACCCACATGCAAGGCACGCACGGGCGTGTGCACCGAGCCCTCGCCCCCCATGCCGTTCACCTGCAAACCGTGCTGCCGAATGGCCAGCACGTGCTCTGGCCAGGCATCGACCAGCACCGTGTCCACCCCGGCCTGTGCCGCATGGGCACCCACGTAGCCACCCACCGCACCGGCCCCCACCACACACACTCGCGTCATCGTTTGTCCACGTGAAGTTCTGCTCGAACCACCACACCCTTGTGGGGCGCGGCAGTGAGGGCGGATGGTAAAAAGATGGTTATTCCAAAACAAGAACTAAAGTTTTATATTTCGAACAACAAAGGCTTATCAAAGGATTTCAACTTGAATAACGAACCTGACATTCAGCCCGCCGAACAAGTGATATCGACCGAGAACAACGCGCCGCCGCCAGCGGGGGGCGTGGCGGTGACGGCGGTGGAGCGGGTGCTCGACATCCTGGAGGCCTTCCAGAAGGTGCAAAAACCCCTGTCGCTGACCGACCTGGCCGAACTCGCCGGCATCCCCAAAAGCAGTTGCCACGCCATCGTCGCCACGCTGATTTCGCGTGGCTACCTCTATTCCCTTAGCCGGCCCCGGGCTCTGTACCCCACGCGGCGCTTTTTCGACATCGCCAGCGAGATCCACGCCCACGACCCCTTCGTTGAACACGTGATGCCCATGCTGGAGCGGCTGCGCGACGCGTCGCGCGAAACCGTCATCCTGGGCAAGCGCCAGGGCGACACGGTGATTTACCTGCAGGTGGTGGAGGGGCCGCACTCCATCCGCTACTCGGCCAAGCCGGGCCAGTTCAAGCCGCTGCACTCCAGTTCCATCGGCAAGGCGCTTATGGGCAGCCTCAAGGAGGCCGAACTGCGAACACAACTGGCCGCGCGTCAGCTGACGCAGGTGACCCCGGCCACCATCACCGACCACGAGGTCCTGGTCACCGACATCCTGGAGAGCCGGCGCCGGGGCTACTTCGTCACACGGGGGGAAAACGTGCCCGACGTGTGGGCGGTGTCCGCCTTTCTCAACGTGCAGTCCGAGACCCTGGCGGTGGCCATCGCCGG
This sequence comes from uncultured Hydrogenophaga sp., assembly GCA_964442375.1. GTDB lineage: Bacteria > Pseudomonadota > Gammaproteobacteria > Burkholderiales > Burkholderiaceae_C > Hydrogenophaga. Next base: position 10,819 of record CAYUAH010000098.1, read on the forward strand.
GCCGCGCCACCGCATGGAAAACAACGTGGTGGAGTGCGCGCAACTGCTGTTGGCCACCTGCAGCTTCATCTCGCGCCAATGGGCGCGCACCTGATGGCGCCAGAGCGGCTCAGGTACACGCCGTGTGGCGATGGCCACGTGGTGTGGCACGGCTGGGGGCCGTTGACCGGGCGACCGGTGTTGCTGCTGCACGGTGGCAGCGGCAGCTGGACACACTGGGTGCGCAACATCCCGGCGCTGGCGGCGGCGGGCCACCAGGTGTGGGCGCCCGACATGCCCGGTTTTGGCGACTCCGCCGCCTTGCCACCTGGCAGCGATGCCGATGCCATCGTGCCCCACCTGGCGGCGGGGCTGCGCGCCTTGCCGGTGGCCGGGCCTTGCGATGTGCTGGCGTTTTCCTTTGGCTCGCTGGTGGCCACCTTGCTGGCCACCGCGCACCCGGACAGTGTGGCGCGCCTGTTGCTGGTGGGCCTGCCCGTGTTGCCGCTGGCGTCCGGGCGGGGTGTGCCTTTGACGCGGGTGGACCCCTCGGCCTCGGTGGCCGAACGCGATGCCGCCCACCGGGCCAACCTGGCCGCCATCATGCTGCACCGCACCGACAGCCTGGACGACGAGACGGTGGCCTTGCAGGCCGCGAATGCCACACGCGACCGCATGCGCAGCCGCCGGCTCGTGACGACCGACACCTGCCA
>CAYUAH010000099.1:0-11489 GCA_964442375.1 uncultured Hydrogenophaga sp.
CCGTCGAATCCCTGGCCTTGCTGGCCGCCGCCTGCTGGGCCACGGCCAGCCTGTTTTCCGCCACCGCGTCCGCCCACATGGGGGCGTTCGCCTTCACGCGCTGGCGCATGGTGTTTGCCTCGCTCATCCTGTGGGCCATCGTCGCCTTCACGGGCGGCTGGCGCAGCCTGGCCTGGGACGGTGTGGGCCTGCTGGTGCTCTCCGGCCTCATCGGCATCTTTGTGGGCGACACCGCCTTGTTCGCCTGCATGAACCGCCTGGGTCCGCGTCGCTCGGGCATTCTTTTTGCCACCCACGCGCTGTTTTCGGCGGTGCTGGCATGGGCATTTCTGGGTGAACGCATCCAGGGTTTCGCCCTGCTGGGCAGCGCCTTGCTGGTGGGCGGCGTGATGGCGGCCATCGCCTTGGGCAAACGCGAGGACGAGGCCCACCGCTGGGAGGCCACCCGTGGGCGCCTGGCCGTGGGGGTGGCGCTGGGCCTGACGTCGGCGCTGGGCCAGTCGGTGGGCACGCTCATCCTCAAACCCTTGATGAGCACTGGCGTGGACCCGATGGCTGCCTCGGCCGTGCGCATGACGGCCGGATTTGGCGCCCATGCCCTGCTCTGGCTCAGCGGCTGGACCGTGGCACGCAACCGCGCGCCCCTGAACGTGCGCGATCTGGGTTTCACCTTCGTGAGCGCGGCCGTGGCCTTGGCCCTGGGCATGACGCTGATTCTGCAGGCACTGGCCCACGGCAGCGCGGGGCTGGTGGGGCTGCTGTCATCGGTGTCGCCGGTGTTGCTGCTGCCCTTGTTGTGGGCCGTGTACGGCCGGCTGCCGGCCGCCGGCGCCTGGTGGGGTGCGTCGCTGGCGGTGTTGGGCTGCGGCCTGATTTTGGGCCAGGGGTGACGCAGCGTATGCCCGTGTGCTCAGACTGCAAAATGTTTACCGAGCGGCGCTTGCATTCAAGGCGATTCAGACACGTTTTCTTGCCAATGTTCGCCAGTGATCTGCGGTTCATTGACCTTGACTGACTTTGCTTGATATTCTGGGTGCGCCCGTTGCACATCGTCGGGCGCCGATTCAGGGAGAGTTCCATGGCCGCAGAGCCACACCGTCTGGGCCAGGCCGTGCCACCTGGCCCATCCATTTTTTTACATCCTGCCGAGCCTGGGCGGCTGGTACCCGACGGCCTGAACCAGGCCTACACGGTCACCTTGCCTGCCGGCCCGGTGCGGCGGCTGGTCTACCGCTCGGTGGTGCCGGGTTCGGTCACCTGTGTGGTGGACGGCGCCGAGGCGGTGGGCTCGGCCGGTGTGCCCTTGCGGGTGAACGCCGTGGCCACCGCGCCCAATGCCGATCAGGCCCGCCAGCAGGCGCTGAGCAAGGGCCTGGCGCGGCACGCCGCCGGCTTGTGGGATGCCGCAGCCCTGTCCAAACACCCACCGCAGCCGCCGCACGGCACCGGCCCTGGCCCCTGGGTGCGCATGGGGGTGGGAGACGCCGATCGCGAGGTCTGGATGCCTGCCGCGCGTGTCTATTCGCCCTTTCGCCTGGGCAACGGCCGCCTGGTGGGCGATGACGAAGGCCTGGCCTGTGCCGGGTCGCTCAACGCGGCGAGGGCGGGCGCTCAGATGTTGCAGGTCATGCGGCGCGCTCTGCAGCCCTTGTGGCAGGCGCTGGAGCGCCAGAAGCGCGCTGGCGAACAGCCGCTGGCGCCGGACGAGGGCGTGCGCGATCTGGTCGTGAGCCATGCGCACGGGCTGTCGCTGGCGGTGAGCTTTCAGTGGTCGGTGGCGGGGCCGTTCAGCGGTGTGACCGGCCTGGGCTGTGCGGCCGACGACGCGTCGGCCCTGGCGCAGGCACGCAGCGACCGGGTGCACACCGAGGCCCAGCTGCGGTTGCAGCAGGCCGGCGTGTGGGGCGGGCCGCCCCAGAGCCGTCCGCCCGACATGGACGTTCATGTGCACCGCCTGGCCTGGAACGCCCAGGAGGCCAGGGCCATGGCCGTTCTGGTGAGCCGCTGGCGCGCCCGCGCCCGGCCGTCGGCCAGCGCGGCGCAGCGCTCGGCGCTGGCCTGGGTCGATATCACGCCACCGGCCTTGCGCGAGATGGACCTGTGGGTGGTGCGCTCGCTCTGGCTGGATGGTGAGGGCGGCTGGCTCAGCCGGCCAGCGCCGCTTTCACCGCCGCACTGACCTGACCCATGTCGGCCTTGCCCGCCAGCTTCTGCTTGACGGCGCCCATGACCTTGCCCATGTCACCCGGCCCACTGGCGCCCAGTTCGGCAACGATGGCGCGGACTTCGGCCGCCACCTCATCGGCGCTCAGGCGCGCCGGCAGGTAGGCCTGCAGCACCACCAGCTCGGCCTGTTCCTGGTCCACCAGGTCCTGGCGCGCGGCTTTCTGGAAGGCCTCGATGGAGTCCTTGCGCTGCTTGACCAGCTTGTCCAGGATGGCGATGACGGCGGCATCGTCCAGCGTGATGCGCTCGTCCACTTCCTTCTGCTTCATGGCCGCCTGCAGCAGGCGTATGGTGCCCAGGCGCGCCGAATCCTTGGCGCGCATGGCGGTTTTCATGTCTTCGGTGATCTGGTCCTTGAGTGCCATGGTGTGTCTCGCGGTGTGAGGGATGGGCTGGAAACAAAAAAGCCCGCCTGAGCGTCCTCCAGCGGGCTTGTTCGCAGGGCCACCTGGGCAGGTGGCACCGGCGGTGCTCAGTACAGCTTCTTGGGCAGCTGCATGGAGCGCACACGCTTGTAGTGGCGCTTGACGGCGGCGGCCTTCTTGCGCTTGCGCTCGGCGGTGGGCTTTTCGTAGAACTCGCGGGCGCGCAGATCGGTCAGCAGGCCCAGTTTTTCGATGGTGCGCTTGAAGCGACGCAGTGCGACGTCAAACGGCTCGTTGTCTTTAACGCGGATGGTGGTCATTAGCTAATGGTTTCAAATTGGAGCACCGGGTAGATCAAGCCCTGTGCCGGGAGCATATTCCCGAGGTGTTTCCCCGTCTGTGAAAGTATTGGCCGACGGGGTTTGCCAGAAAAGCCAAGCATTATAGCGCGTGCTGCGCGCTTGTCACGCCCTGCTACAGTGGCTGCTCACCCGCACCAGGAGGACGCCCATGTTCGAATCGGCAGAAATTGGCCACCAGATCGACAAAGCCACCTACAAACGCGAGGAGCCCTCGTTGCGCGAAGCCCTGCTGGGCGCGCAATACGAGCTGTTGCGCCAGGCGCGCACGGCGGTGGTTGTGCTGGTCAACGGCGTGCCCGGCGCCGGCAAAGGCGAGACCGTCAACCTGTTCAACGAGTGGATGGACCCGCGCCACATCCGCACCGAAGCCTTCGGGCAGGCCGGTGGCGACGGCCGGCCGGACATGTGGCGCTTCTGGCAGGTGCTGCCGCCCAAGGGGCACATCGGCATCCTGTTCGGCTCCTGGTACGCCGACCCGCTGAGCGACTGCGTGAGCGGGCTGGACAAACGCGACCGCTTCCACCACCGGCTCGAGCGCATACGCCAGTTCGAACGCATGCTGGCGGCCGAGGGGGTGGTGTTGGTCAAACTGTGGTTTCACCTGTCCAAAAAAGCGGCCAAGGCGCGTTTCAAGCTGCTGGCATCCGACCCGCGCACCGCCTGGCGCGTGAGCACCACCGAGTGGGAGCACCTCAAGCAGCACGACGACTGGGTGCGCGCCAGCGAGGAAGCCCTGCGCAAGACCAGCACCGCCGAAGCGCCCTGGCGGGTGATCGAGGGCAGCGACCCGGCCTACCGCTCGTTGACCGCCGGGCGCCTGTTGCTGGACGCGCTGACCGCCTGCCTGCACGCCAAGCCGGCCGCGCATGCAGCGGCCGCAGCCCCCGCTGCGCTGACGGCACCGGCGCTGGACGGTCGCAGCCTGCTGGCGGCCCAGGACTACAGCCGCGAGCTGAGCCGCAAACGCTACGAGGCACAACTGGAAGAACTGCAGGGCCGCCTCAATGGCCTGAGCCGTCGCCTCGCGGACCAGCACCGCTCGCTGGTGCTGGTGTTCGAAGGCATGGACGCGGCCGGCAAAGGCAGCACCATACGGCGCCTCACCCAGGCATTGGACGCGCGCCACTACCGCGTGGTGCCGGTGGCTGCGCCCAACGAAAACGAGCGCGCCCAGCCCTACCTGTGGCGCTTCTGGCGCTACATCCCCCACCACGGCCACATCACCGTGTTCGACCGCTCGTGGTATGGGCGTGTGCTGGTCGAGCGTGTAGAAGGATTTTGTTCGCAGGCCGACTGGATGCGCGCCTACGGCGAGCTCAACGAGTTCGAGGAGCAGTTGCACGAGGCCGGGGCGGTGGTGGTCAAGTTCTGGGTCGCCATCACGCCCGAAGAGCAGTTGCGCCGCTTTGAAGAACGCAAGAACACGCCCCACAAGCAGTACAAGATCACCGAGGACGACTGGCGCAACCGCGCCAAATGGCCGCTCTATGCGCAGGCGGTGGGCGACATGATCGACCGCACCTCCACCCGCACCGCGCCCTGGCACCTGGTGGCCTCGGACGACAAGCTGTGGTCGCGCATCGAGGTGCTGCGCACGCTGTGCGAGCGGCTGCAAGCCGCCCTGGACTGACTCAGTGCTGGGCCGCGAGCGCCTGCGCGCAGGCAAACCCGCTGGCCCAGGCCCACTGGAAGTTGTAGCCGCCGAGCCAGCCGGTCACGTCCACCACCTCGCCGATGAAGTACAGCCCGGGCTGTTTCGATGCCATGGTCTGTGAGGACAGGGCCTTGGTGTCCACGCCGCCGGCCATCACCTCGGCCTTGCGGTAGCCCTCGGTGCCCGTGGGCGTGAGCTGCCAGCGTTGCAGGCCCTCGGCCAGCCGGGCCAGGGCCTTGTCGGGCACCTCGTTGGTGGGGCGTTGCAGCAGGGGGTCTTGTGCGGCCCAGGTGTCGGCCAGGCGGCTGGGCATCAGGGTAGACAACTCGTTGGCCAGCAAGCGCCGGCTGGACAGCTTGCGTTCGCTCAGCGTCTGCAGCAGGTCCACAGCGGGCAGCAGGTCCAGGCGCAAGGGCTGGCCTTCGCGCCAGTAGCTCGAAATCTGCAGCACCGCCGGGCCCGACAGGCCCCGGTGGGTGAAAAGCAGGTCCTCGTCGAAAGCGCCCTTGGCTTTTTTCTCGCCGGTTTCGACGTGGACGGGCAGGGCGAGTCCCGCGAGTTCGGCAAACGGTGCCCAGGCCTGTTCGTCGAAGGTCAGCGGCACCAGGGCGGGCCGGGTGGGCACCACCGGCAAGTCAAACTGCCGGGCGATGCGCAGGCCCCAGTCGGTGGCGCCGATCTTGGGGATGGGCAGGCCGCCAGTGGCCACCACCAGGGCTGGGGCACGCACGCCGCCGTTGGCGGTGTCCAGCGTGTAGCCGTCGGCGCCGTGCGCCACGCCATGCACCGCGCAGGGTTGCCAGCGTGTCACGCCGCCGGCGTCGCATTCGCGCAGCAGCACGTGGATGAGGTCCTCGGCCGAGCGGTCGCAGAACAGCTGGCCTTTGTGCTTTTCATGGAAGGGCACGCCGTGGCGTGCGAGCAGGGCGGTGAAGTCGGTGGGCGTGTAGCGCGACAGGGCCGAGCGGCAGAAGTGCGGGTTGTCGCTCAGGAAGTGCTTTTGTGGCGCGCGCGGGTCGAGGTCGCGGTTGGTGAAGTTGGCCCGACCGCCACCCGAGATGCGGATCTTCTCAGCCACCTTGGGTGCGTGGTCGATCAGCAGGACCTTGCGGCCCAGTTGCCCGGCCACACCGGCACAGAACAGGCCGGCCGCGCCGGCGCCCACGATCACGACATCGAACACTTGCATGGCGGGCAGTGTAGCTACCCGCAGTCGGCGCAGACGGGCGGACGTCAGGCGTGGGGCACGAACACGTCGTGGCCCCGACCACCCGCCTTGGCGCGGTAAACGCCTTGGTCGGCGCGCTGCCAGAGGCTGTCGGCCGTGTCGCTGGGGTGGGCTTCGGCGATGCCGGTTGAAAAGCCGATGGCCACGCCGGCGGGCAGGCGCGGCAAGCTCAGGTTGCTGAAGAGGGTGCGCAGCTCGCTGAGCACACGCAGCGCGCCGTCGTGGCCGGTGTCGGTCAGGACCAGCAAAAACTCCTCGCCACCGATGCGGCCCACCGCATCGCGCTGACGCACCGACTGAGCCAGACGTTGCGAGAAACACACCAGCACCTGGTCGCCCACCGCATGGCCGTGCTGGTCGTTGATGGACTTGAACTCGTCCAGGTCGATGAGCACCGCGGTGAGCGGGCGTTGGCTGGCCTGCGCTTGCGTCAGCAGTTCTTCGAGCCGCGCGAACACGAAGCGGCGGTTGGGCAGTTCCGTCAGTGGATCGGTGATCGAGGCCATGAGTGCCGCGTCGCGCGCGCGGCGCAAATCGGCCTCGGTGGACTTCAGGCTGGTGACGTCGGTGGACACACACAGTTGCCAGCCGTCGGGGCGTGTTTCTTCGGTCACGCGCAGCCAGCGACCGTCGGCAATGTCGGACTCAAAACGCCGCAAGGCCTGCCGGCGGTAGCGTTTGCGCACGTCGGCCAGCCAGGCGTCGATGTCGTTGGTGTCGATCAACAGGCCTTTGCGGCTGCGGTAGGCCTCGCGCATCACGTCTTCCCACGTGGGCGTGTCCTCTGGTCGGTCCCAATACAGGTTGCGGTAGCTGCGGTTGGCGTAGGCCAGGCGCTCCGATGGGTCGAACACGGCCACCGCCATTTGCGAGGCGTCGAGCAGTTGCAGCAGACGTGCGCAGGTGTCGGTCGGGGCTGGGCTCGCGTCTGTCAGGGCCAGTGGTGCTGTTTCGCTGCTGGGTGTTGCCGACGCCGCAGGCTGCTTTGGCCGCTGGCGCAGCCAGGCGGTGGCCTGCTCGTCGCTCAGCGGACGGCCGAACAGGTAGCCCTGGCCTTTGTCGCAGTGAAGGGCCGAAAGCAGCCGTGCCTGGCCCTGGGTTTCCACGCCTTCAGCCACCGTGCGCATGCCCAAGGTGCGCGCCACTTGCACGGTGGCCTGCACGAGCACGCGGTGGTAGTCGCTGGTTTCCAGCTGGCTCACAAAAGACCGGTCTATCTTGACCACATCCACCGGCAATTGGTGCAGGCTGGCGAGCGAGGAGTAGCCTGTGCCGAAGTCGTCCAGGGCCAAGGTCAACCCCAGCGCCTTGAGCTCGCGCAACCTGGTTTGCACACTTTCGTCCTGCGCCGCCAGGCTTTCGGTCACCTCCAGTTGCAGTTGGGCGGCAGGCAGGCCGGTGCTGCGCAGCACTTCTGCCACCGCGTCCACCAGCGTTGCGTCGGCGAGTTGGGCCCGAGACAGGTTCACCGATATCAGCTGTGGCGCCGCGTCGCCCAGTTCGCTCAGCCAGCGCACATGCTGCTCGCATGCGGCGCGCAACACGAAGGCCGACAAGGGGCCAATCAGGCCACTTTCTTCGGCAATGGGGATGAAATCGACCGGCGACACCAGGCCGCGCACGGGGTGGTTCCAGCGCACGAGGGCCTCCATGCCCGCAGCGCGTTGGCTGCGCAGTTGGACAATGGGCTGGTACACCACAAACAGTTGGCCGTGTTCGATGGCCTGGCGCAGGTCGTCTTCCACCACGCCGCGCCACCAGGCACGCTCCTTCATGTCGGGGGTGAACACCCGATAGCGCGCACCGCCCTCCAGCTTGGCCTCGCGCATGGCCAGACTGGCTTCTTGCAGCACGGCGTCGCCATTGATTTGTCCAGGGTGGCTCAGTGTCACGCCCACACTGACCGAGGTGTGCACCTGCTCGTTGCCTATGCGGTAGGGCTTGCCCAGAACATCCACCAGACGTGCGGCAAGACCACGTGCATCGCTGGGGTGGCGCAAATCCTCCATCACCACCACGAACTCGTCACCGCTCAGGCGCACCGGGGTGTGTTTGCCCCTTCCGTATCCGCTGCTGGCCACCGCATCGCCCAGGCGAACCATGGCCATCAACCGCGCCGCCATCTGGCGCAGCAGCTCATCGCCACCCGATTGCCCCATCATCACGTTGATGCGGTTGAAGCGGTCGCCGTTGATGAACAACACCGCAAATGCGGGGCCTTGTGCTTGTGCGGCAGCGGTCAGCCCGGCTTCGATGCGCTCCAGTGCCACCGCCCGGTTGGGCAGGGTCGTCAAGCTGTCCATGCGTGAGGCATCGCGCAGCCGGTCGGCCAGGCGCTGCTGCTCTTCCTGTTCGACCAGCGACACATCGCTCACGCTGGCCATGAGCTTGTCCGGGCCCAGTCGCACCAGGCGCAGGTCCAGGGTGGCGGGCGCGCGGCGACGCTTCGCGGCGGTGCGCACATCCGGCGGTGGCAGCCGCAGGCGCAGCGTCTCGCACACGGTGCCGTTTTGTCCTTGGGTGGCCAGCACCCGTTGGCGCAGCTCTGGCGCCAGGGGCGTGAGCACGTCGAACAGGTTGGTCAGCAGGCCCGCGGGTGCCAGAGGCATGAGCAACTGCGCGGCCATGGGATTGATCAGCGTGATCTCACCACCGTCGGTGGTCTGGATCAAACCCACCGGCGACTGGTAGAGGAACTGGATCAGCGCCTCGTGTTCTTGTTCGACGCTGATGGTCATGGGTTTGCCGTCGGTCAACTGCTGCGGTCCACCAGCACAAAACGCTGTGCCAAACCGGGTTGGTACAACATGCGCAGCCTGACCTTGACAGGGCGCATGCGCAAGGTCAGCACATAGGGGATGGTGTCGTTCAATGCCACCTGGTCGGCCTCGGCATCTTCAAATCGCTGGGCCACCATGAAATTGTTCATGCAGGGCGCCACCACAGTGAACAGCGGGTGGCCCAGCACCCGATCGCGCGACAGCCCGGCAGCCTCGGATTCAAACTGGTTGTACCGCCGCACCACGCCCAGGTTGTCCATGCCGATCACGCCGAAATCGAGCGTGTCCAGCGTGGCGTCGGTGGCCGTGTGCAGGGCCGTGATGAGGCCCGGATCGGTGAAGTTCAGAACGGCGGTTGAACTCATGGCGGGTGCGGGGTGTGAGGTGGCGACGGCGTTGTGCCAAGCGCAACACGTGAAAAATCATTATAGGAACGGCCGCCGCCGCGTGCACCTTGAGGGTGCAATGCCCTACAAGCCCGCCCGACCTCAGCGTGTGGCCAGTGCCATGCCCTTGCGCGCCAGGGTGTCCACCTCGGTGCTGATGGTGGACAGGGTGGACGCCACCACCGCAAACTCGCGGCCCACGCTGCCCGCGCGCGCGGCGATCACCTGGGCGTTGAAGGACACCACCTTGGCCTCGCGCGCGACCGACTGGATGTCGCCCACGATGCCACGCAGCTCCTTCATCAACGAGGCTTCCTTGCGGGTGCTGATCTGGTCGAAGGCGGTGGTGGCGGTGTTGAGCGCCGTCAGCACCTCGTCGATGTGGTCCACCAGCCAGGCCAGGGCGCGGGCCTGCAGCGGGCCGGGCGCGAGCGCCTCTTTGGCTTGTGTGATGAAGCTGTCGATGAGCCGCTGTACGCCGCGTGGGCCTTGGTAAACCGCCTGCAAGGTGGCGCCGTCCGCAGCAGGCAGGCGGCCCACGGTGCCCAGCAGCTGCGCCTGGCTGTCGGCGAACAGCTTCAGCGTCGCTTGCGCGGCCTGCTCCATGCCTTCCCGGCCCTGCGCCGCCAGCAGGATTTGCAGTGCCAGGCGCTGCGACAGCATGCGCTGGCGCGCCGCGAGGTTGACCAGGGAGATGTCTTGGGCGGCGGGCAGGTGGGTCATGGTGGTGGCGGTTCAGGCGGCGTGCCGGACACCTGCAAGTGCCGTGCCTGAAAGCGCCTTGTCGCGCGCCAGTTGTGCCACGCCCGCCGTCACGTCCCCCACCACCATCACCGCCGGGCTGCCCAGGCCTTGCTCGCGCACCGTGCGCGCCAGTTCGCCCAAGGCGCAGAAGGCCTCGCGCTGATGCGGCAGGCTGGCATGTTGCACGATGGCCACCAGCGTGCTGCCGGGCAGGCCGGCCAGCAGACCATTGGCGATGTGTTCCACACCGCTCACGCCCATGTAGATCACCAGCGTGAGTTTGGCCTGGTGGGCCGTGGTGGCCAGGGCGGCCCAGTCGGTGCCGTCGTCACCCGGCTTCGCGTGGCCGGTGACGAAGACCACGCCATGGGCGTGGTCGCGGTGGGTGAGGGGCACGTTCAGCGAGGTGACGGCAGCCAGGCCCGCCGTGATGCCATTGACCACTTGCACCGCAATGCCTTCGCGCTGCAGGCTTTCCACCTCCTCGCCGCCGCGGCCGAAGATGAAGGGGTCGCCGCCTTTGAGGCGCACCACGGTCTCGCCTTCGCGTGCGGCCATGACCATGAGTTTTTCAATGAAGGCCTGCGGCGTGCTTTTGCAGCCGCCACGTTTGCCCACGTGCACGATGCGGGCGCTGAGGCTGGCGTGTTCCAGCACCGCCGGGTTGACCAGGTCGTCCACCAGCAGCACGGTGGCGCGCTGGATCGCCTTGACGGCCTTGAGCGTGAGCAGTTCGGGGTCGCCCGGGCCAGCGCCGACCAGGGTCACGGTGGGGGTCAGGGAGGTGGTCATGGCGTGGCCTCGGCGGGGTTCGCAAATGCGGGGGTGTTCAGTTGCGCGTGGATGTGCAAGATGTGTTCCACCTGCGCGGCGATGGGGGCGGGCACGGGCAGGTCGCCACTCAGCACGGCGCGGGTGTAGCGGGCGGTCGCTTCGGCGTCGGGCGCGGGCAGCTCGGGCAGTTGTTGCAGCGAGCCGGCCTGGACGTCTTGCAGGCGCAGGCGCTGGCCCGCCACGAAGGCGTCGATCTGTGGCGCGCGGCGCGGGTCGGCCACCGGCTCGCCTTCGGTGCCACGCAGCAGCAGGGCGTCGGCGCTGACGAGTTCGAAGGTGTGCGCCATCGACAGCGCGTACTCGGGGTGGGTGTAGCTGCCCACCACCAGGGCGCGGCCCACGCAGGGGTTCATGAGCTTGACCAGGCTGTGGGCCGGGTTGCGCAGGCCGACCACGCGGCGCACATCGAGCAGGCGCTTGAGGCCGGGGCACAGCGTTTCGGTGGGGGCCAGGCTGACCCGACCGGGAGCGACAGCGGCGCCGGGTGCGATGCCCAGCAAGCCCAGCACCGTGGGTGCGTGCACGCGCACCGAATCGGTGGCCGCGCTGTGCACCAGCACGGGCAGCCCGCGTTGGGCCAGCAGCAGGGCCAGCAGGGGTGTGAGCACCGGCAGCTTGCGCGCGCCGTTGTAGCTGGGCAGCACCACGGGCACGAGGTCGGCGCTGCCCTGCAGCGTGCTGCGGGCGCGGGTGGCGTCCAGAAAGCCCGCCATCTCGTCGGGGGTTTCGCCCTTGATGCGCATGGCCAGGCAGAAGGCGCCCACCTCCAGGTCGGTCACGCTGCCGTCCAGCACCTGGCCGAACAGGTCGGTCGCCTGCTCGCGCGACAGGGCGCGGGCGCCGTCCTTGCCGCGCCCGATGTCCTTGATGTACTGGCTGATCCCCATGGTGCGCGATTGTCCCGCAGTGC
>CAYUAH010000100.1:0-11410 GCA_964442375.1 uncultured Hydrogenophaga sp.
GCGACCGCTTGCTGGGCCTGATGAAAAAGGGCGTGTCGGTGGAGCAGGTGGCGCGCGTCACCAAGGGCTTCTCGGACGCCGGCATCCTGGTGCACGCCTACCTGATGTACGGCTTCCCCACCCAGACGCTGCAGGACACGGTGGACGCGCTGGAGTACGTCCGCCAGCTGTTCGAAAACGGCTGCATACAGAGCGGCTTTTTCCACCGCTTCACCTGCACCGTGCATTCGCCCGTGGGCAAAGATCCCGACGCCTACGGCATCGAACTCATCCCCTTGCCGCCGGTGAGCTTTGCCAAGAACGACATCGGCTTCATCGACCCCACCGGCACCGACCACGACGCGCTGGGTGTGGGCCTGCGCAAGGCCATCTACAACTTCATGCACGGCCTCTGCGTGGAAGACGATGTGCGCCGCTGGTTCGAGCACCTGCCGCACAAGGTGCCCAGGCCGACGGTGAGCCGGCAGCACATCAGCAAGGCGCTGCGTCAGGCAACTGAACCACGACCCGCTCCCGTTCGATGATCTGGCGAAAAGAGGGGCTGGTGCTGGCCCAGTCCACCAGGTCCACCTTCCAGGGCAAGTCGGATTCCGAGAAATCGTCGGCCAGGGCAGCACTCACGGCCAGGTCGAGCGGGCGCCCGCCCAGCAGGGCGAGGTCGAGGTCGGAATAGGGTTTGGCCTGGTGGCGGGCGCGGGAACCAAACGCCCAGACCTCGCGATCAGGGACGTGGCGCCTCAGAATGCGCCTGACGATGTCCCAGTGCTCGGGAAGGACATCGATGGCAGGCACCACCAGTCGCGGCGTGACCGCGCTCATCGCACCCTGGCCTGCAACTGCGCGCACAGGTGCCGCGCCTCGCCCAGAAAGGCGGGAATGTCGGCCACCACCTGCAATGCGAGCGATTCGTCATAGGTGTGGCTGGTCTTGCCACGCATGTCACGGAACTGGCGCCAGCGGGGCCAATCGCTCAGCAGCAGGCCCTGCTCGTTGCCCGTGCGGATGAGGTCCGCAAAAGGCATGCCGTCAAACAACTCAGGCGTGGGAGAGGCCATCTCCAGGTAGCGCTTGAGCATCTTGTGGCTGATCTCATAGGTGAATTCGAAACGCTGGATCAGGCCGTCGCGGATCTGCGTGTCGCTGACATCTTGTTGGTAGCGCGCCCAGCCTTCACCCAGGCGTTGAATGGCGTTGACCAAGGGTCGCAGGTCCAGGGCAATGTCACTCATGGCAGGTGCTCTATGAGGTCTGGGACACGGGAAATGTCGAGCGCATACCCGGAATTTATCAGCTTGACCATGCGGGCGGCACGTCCTCGGCACCTTGCGGGTGGCGTGCAAAGCGGCTGCGCGACACGTCGCCATGGGTGGGCGCATCGCTGCCCCAAGGCCAGCCCCCAAAGCGGGTGCGCTGGTAGTCGCTGAAGGCCTGCTGGATTTCGGCCTGGGTGTTCATCACGAAGGGGCCGTACTGGGCCACCGGCTCGGCGATGGGGCGGCCTTGCAGCACCAGGCATTCGGCGGGTGTGTCGCCATTCACCAGTTCCACGGCAGCGCTTGCGTCCAGCTCCAGTGCTGCGTGCTGGTTGACCAGGTGCCCTCCCACGCGCAAGGCCGTGCCAGCAAAAAAGTACAGCATGCGTCGGGTGCCCTGCCCTTGTGCGGCGGGCAAGGTGAAACGGGCCCCGGGGGCGAGCTTGAGCGTCCAGATGGCCACGTCGGCATCGCGCTGGGCGGCCCAGGATTCGGGCGGTGGTGCCAGGGGCGCGGGCGCGCCCGGCAAGGCGCCGGCCACCACACTCACCTCAACCCCGTCGGCCCGCAGGGCCGGGATGTCCTGGCCCCAGAACATGGTGAAGTGCGGCGCCGCCATCTTGCGCGCGGCCGGCAGGTTGAGCCAGATCTGGAACAGCTCGCAGGGGTTGGGCTGGTCCTTGTGCAGCAACGGGAACATCTCCGAGTGCACGATGCCGCGCCCGGCGGTGAGCCACTGCACGTCGCCCTGGCCGAAACGGGCGGCGGCGCCCAGCGAATCCGAATGGTCGATGAGGCCACTGCGGGCGATGGTCACGGTCTCGAAGCCCCGGTGCGGGTGGGCGGGAAAGCCCGGCACCTGCTCGCCGTGGTACATGCTCCAGCCGTCTTTCTGCGAGAAGTCCTGGCCGATCTGGCGCCCCGCCAGCGACGCCGCCGGCCCCAACTGCCCGTTGCCCTGCGGGTAGTGGTCGTTGTGGTGCACGCAAAACAGGAACGGGTCCAGCGTGGGCCACTGGAAGCCCAGGGCCTGCGCGGTCAGGATAGGGTGGGTGTTGCTCACGTCGTCTCCTTTGAGATGGTGCGCTGCAGCCAGGCAATCCACTGCTGCAGTTCGGCCGGGCGCAACTCGTGTCCGCCGGGGAAATCGGCGCCATCCAGCGCCACCGGCAAGGCGCCAAAGTGCTCGCGGATGCGCTGCGCCTGCGCCAAGGGGATGACCATGTCCTGCAAACCGTGGCTGACCCACAGTTGTTTGCCGGCCAACTCGGCTGCGGGCGCGGCCAGGGGCAGCACCTCGGGCAACAGGCGGCTGTGCAGCGCAAAGGCACCTTGCATCAACGCGGGCTGCGTCAACAGCAGGCTCAGGGCCATGATGCCGCCCTGGCTGAAACCACCCACCAGCACACGCTGGGGTGGCACACCCAGGCGCTGGGCATGGGCCGAGATCTCACGCGTGAGCGCTTCGCGGCTGGCGAGCTCCTGCTCGCCGTCGATGGCGCGCGAGCCATCGGGCCGCACATCGAACTCGAACCAGGCGTAACTGCCGGGCCCCAGCACAAAAGGTGCGCGCAGGCTCAGCACATGGAAGTGCGGCGGCACATAGGGCGCGAGGCCAAACAGGTCTTGCTCGTTGCTGCCCACGCCGTGCATGAGCACCAGCAGCCAGGGGGTGTGCGTGCCCGCAGCCGGGCGCTCCAGAAAAGTCAGAGGGGTGGTGTTCATGCGAGTGCAAAGGCGTCCATGGCCAGGTAGCGGTACATGATTTCGCGCGTCAGGTAGTAGGGGGCCACAGCGGCGTCGCTGCCCCAGCCTGCCGCGCCCAGCGCGAAGAAGATGGGCAGGAAATGCTCTTCGGTGGGGTGGGCGCGCGTGGCGTGGGGTGCGCGGACGCGGTAGTCCAGCAAGGCCGCCACATCACCACGCGCCACCACGTCCTCGATCCAGCGGCTGAACTCGTTGGCGTAGGTGGCGGCAGGGTCGTCCTGCTGCGGCATGCCGCTGAAGAACTCGCCCAGGTTGTGCGTCATGCTGCCGGAGCCGATCACCAGCACCCCTTCGCTGCGCAGGCCGGCCAGGGCCTGGCCCATGGCCAACACCTCGCGCGGGCCGGCGCTAGCGGGCAACGCCACCTGCACCACGGGCACGTTGGCCTGCGGGAACAGGTGCATCAGCGGCACCCAGGCGCCGTGGTCCAGCGGGCGCTTGGCGTCGGGCACGGCGGGCACACCGGCCGCCTGCAGCAGCCCCAGCACCTGCTCGGCCAGTGCGGGCTCGCCCGGCGCCGGGTACTGCAGGCGGTACAGGGGTTCGGGGAAGCCGCCGAAATCATGCCAGGTGGCGGGCTGGGCGTTGGTCATCACCGCCGGCTGGCGCGCCATCCAGTGAGGCGACATGAGCACGATGCCACGCAGGGGTTGGCCCTCGGCGGCCAGCCGCTCACGCAAACCCTCGGCCCAGCGGGTGAGCGCGGGGCCGGAGGCCCCAGGCTCCAGCGCCCACATGGGCGAGCCGTGGGAGAGGAACAGGGTGGGCAAGGCGGCGTGTGACATGGCGTTTTCCTTGTGGTGTGGGATGTATCAAGGATGGCAGCACAGCCCACCATCCACAAGCGCCGCCCGCTGAAGTCAACGTTCAAAAAATTTGTTGCTCACAACCCGGTTGCTTCAGCTGCCATTCAAGTAGCAGGCCCCACCAGGTAGTCGCGTTTGCCCAGGGCCACACCGTTGTGGCGCAGGATGGCGTAGGCGGTGGTGACGTGGAAGAAGAGGTTGGGCAAAGCCCAGCTCTTGAGGTAGTCCTCGCCCAACATGGTGCGGGTGCCGGTCTTGCCCACGGGGAAGGTGATTTCGCGCGCCTCCTGGCCGTCGATGGCGCTGGCGGGCACGGTGGCCAGCCAGTCCAGCGTCTTCTGGATGCGGCCTTGCAGCTCTTCGAGCGTGTTTTCGGTGTCGTCGAATTTGGGGGCGTCCAGGCCACCCAGGCGGGCCGCACACAGCTTGGCGGCGTCGCAGGCGATGAAGACCTGCGACTTGAAAGGCAGCATGTCGGGGGCCAGGCGGTAGCTCACCAGCACCTGCGGGTCGTAGCCCCGGGTGGCGGCATCGGCGCGGGCTTTTTCCAGCAGGTGGTGCAGGTTGGTGAGCGCCTTGCGGAACACGGGCAGGCTGGCGGAAGACAGGGTGATGCTCATGGTGGCCTCGTTGAAAAAAAAAGTGGGTCAGTAATGGGGCGGCAGCTCGTCGCGCAGGCTGCGGAACACGGCGCCGCCCGCCTCGGGCTGTTGTTGGCGCAGTTGCGCCAGCTCGCGCTCCAGCCGGTCGATCTGCTGTTGCTGGCGGTAGATGATCTGGTTGAGCTGGTCCAGGGTGTCGTCGGCGTAGCTGGCCTTGATTTCCAGCTCGGTCAAGCGGCGGTCCACCTCGGCGGGGGCCAGCGTCATGCCTGGGCCTCGGCAGCGATCTGGCGCAAGGCTTGCTCGAACACCTCGGCCGGCTGACCGCCGGAGATGAGGTGGCGGTCGTTGATGACCACGGCGGGCACCGAGCGGATGCCGGCGCGCTGGTACATCAGCTCTTGTGCGCGCACGGCGTCGGCCAGCTCATCGCTGGCCAGCACGGCTTGCACGCGGGCCGGGTCCAGGCCCACCTCGGTGGCCACGCGCAGCAGCACCTCGTGGGATTCGGGACTCTCGGCGCGGCCATGGTAGGCGGTCAGCAGCGCCTTCTTGAGCGCGTGTTGCTGGCCGGGCAGGCCTTCGCGTTCGGCCAGCAGCAGCAGGCGGTGGGCGTCGAAGGTGTTGTAGATGCGGCCACGGCCTTCGCGTTTGAACTCAAAGCCCACCTCGGCGCCGCGCAGGCGGATCATCTCGCGGATCTCGGCCTGTTTTTCGGGGGTGGAGCCGTACTTCTCGCTCAGGTGTTCGGTGATGTCCTGGCCGCCGGGCGGCATCTGGGGGTTGAGTTCGAAGGGCTGAAAGTGCAGATCGGCCTTCACCGTGCCTTGCAGACGCTCCAGCGCCTGCTCCAGCGCGCCCAGGCCCACGGCGCACCAGGGACAGGACACATCGGAAACAAAATCGATCTTGAGGGGGGCGGTCATGGCGCGAAAAGGCCCACACGGGGCCGTCAGTGAAACAGGCCAACATGCTAGGCCATTTCTCGGCCCGCCACCGGCCCGTGCGCCATGCCCCTACGCGCCCCCTACTGCTGCGCCTTGAGCGTGTCGTAGGCCTCGCTCACGCGTTTGAACGCCTCTTCGGCCAGTTGGCGCACCAGCGGCGAGACGTGGCCGAGTCGGTCGGGGTGGTATTGCTGCAGCAGCGAGCGGCGAGCGCGCTCCACGGCCTCCCAGGGACTGCCCTCGGCCAGGCCCAGCGCCTCCCAGGGCGAGTTGCCGTCGGCCTCGGCCGCCTCGTCCTGCGGCGCCGCAATGCGCTCGACCACGCACACGCTCTCTTGCCAGTGCACGGCGTATTCGGTCTGGCAGCCGGGGCAACGGATTTCGCCGGGCTCGGCCAGGTGGGGCACACGCAAGCGCTTCTGGCAACAGCCGCAGCGCAGGATGCCGCTGGGTGGTGGTGCGGCCTGTGCGGCGTTCGGGGGCTCGGCTGGCGCCACCGGCCCCAGCGCCGCCCGCAGCTGCTCGGTCTTGGACATGGGCCGCTGGTTCAGCTCGGCACGCAGCACCGCCAGCACCGCCGGGTTGCCGCCGTGGGCGCGGTGCAAGGTGGCCAGCTCGTCCACGGCCAGGCTTTGCAGGGGGCGCGCGCGTTGGGGTGGCGGCAACAGCAGCAATTCGTCGGGCGTGCGCGACAGCAGTTGCCGTGCGTACAGGATGTCTTCGCCGCTCAGGTCGTCTTCCGCCAGCGCCTGCGCGGGGTCCAGCAGGCCCGCCAGCATGTCCACGGTCAGGCGGGGCAGGTCCAGGTAGTCCGCACAGGCCTGGGCCAGGTCCTCGTCGAGCGACTCAATCGGCCGAAAACCGATGCGCAACTGGCTCAGGCCCCAGTAGCTCACGCCCATGTGCGTGGCCAGCTCGCTCAGCGACAGCCCGCGCTCCTCGGCACATTGCAGCAGCGCGGCGATCAGCAGGCCACCCGGGCGCGCCACATCGTCCACGCTCACCCGGCCGCTCCAGGGCACCGGGGCCTCGTCCGCCGGCGCGGAACGGAAAAAGGAGGGGCGGTCTTGGGTGCGGGCTTGTGGCATGAAGGCGTGATGGTAGCGAGTCCATGGTCCTGGCCCGCTGACGGCGAAAAAAAAGACCGCCAGCGGTGAAGCGGCGGTCTCAAAACCTTGGAAATGCCCGCCGCTGGCGCGGCGCAAACACCATGACGTCAGAACGCGTGCAGCAAGCCGATGCCGTAGGACTTGCGGTCGTCGTTGCGGGTCACGAAATCGACGTACAGCGAGGTGCGCTTGGACAGGGCGTAACTGGCGAACAGTTCGGTCGCGTTGACGTCGGTGCTGCTGTTGCGGGCGTGCTGGAAGCCGACCTTGGTGGCGCTGCCCACCGGTGCCACGGCACCCACGTAGAAGCCCTTGCCGGCGGCAGCGGTTTCACGCACCACATAGCCTGCCACCACTTTGGCCGCGCCAAAGTCGTAGGCGCCGGCCAGGGCCTGCGCGGTGCGATTGGCGTCGCTGCGTTTGGTTTCGGCCACGTAACCCACGGCCAGCGGGCCGTTGCCGTAGTTGGCGCGCACCGACACGCTGCCCTGGCCGTTGTTGTTGCCGGCCGGCACCCAGCTCACGCCGGCGTCAAAGCCGCCCACGGTGGGCGTCACGTACTGCAGCTGGGTGGAGCGGCGCGAGGAACCGTACCAGGTGACCGGGCTGATGCCGGCGTTGTCCATGGCCGAGGAGGTGGAGATGCCATTGAGGTCGAAGCGGGCGTGGCCCTGGGTGCCAAAGGACGAGGTGCGGCCGAAGCGGGTGGAGCCGAAGTGGCCCGACAGGCCGACCCAGGCCTCGCGCGAGAAGTCCATACCGGGGCCGCCGTCGCCCATGCGGATGCCGCCGGTTTCGAAGTTGAAGTTGGCTTTCAGGCCGTTGCCCAGCTCCTCGGTGCCGCGAAAGCCCATGCGGGTGGGCGTGTGGTAGCTCTGCGCAGGCGACGTGGCGCTCTTGCCGCCGTTGAGGCCGAACTCGCCGCCCGTGGTCTTGCCCACGCTGACGTCGATGACGCCGTACATGGTGACCGACGATTGGGCGAAGGCGGCGCCACATGCCGCTGCGGCGGCCAGCGCCAGCAGTTGTTTTTTCATGGTGATGTCTCCAGACAGGGGGGTTGTGCTCCGCTTCCTTGTGGAAGCCCGCGAATTACAGCAACAACAAAAGTAACGAACAAGTTAATTCATTGAATTTCTGCACACGCGTTGCATATACGTAACGGTTCGTACATACTTGGGGTAAGCACGTATTGATCACCCGCCGCTCCGCCTTGACCCCAAACCCACCCGCCCGACCTGCCCTGGGCATCGCACTGGCCATCACCGCGACGCTGTGTTTTGCCCTGCTCGACGCGGTCTCCCAGTTCGAGGGTGGCGTGGTGTCGGTGCTCATGGCCATCTGGCTGAGGTTTCTGGTGCAAACCGGGATGACGCTGGTGCTGTTGTGGCCCGCCCAGGGCAAGCGCTTGTTGCGCACCGGGGCGCCGGGCTGGCAAGCGCTGCGGGGCGCGCTGATGCAAGATGGTGAAGACCGAGGACCCTGGCACGACGCACTTCTACACCGGACTCACCGGCCTGGCCCTGGGCACGCTGGCCCTGCCCTGGTCGTGGGCACCCATGGCCAGCTGGCAGCTCTGGGCCCTGGTGTCGCTCATGGGTGTGCTCGGTTCGCTGGGCCACTACCTCATGATCCAGGCCTACCACCGCGCGCCGGCCTCGCGCATCACGCCCTACCTGTATGCACAGATCGGCTTCGCCACCCTGGCGGGCTGGATCTTTTTTGGCTACGCGCCCGACCTGTGGACGGTGGCGGGGGTGACGCTGATTGCGGTGTGCGGCGCGCTGGGCGTGCGCCAGCGCTGAAGGGTTTCAGCGCTGCGCCAGCCGGTGCAGCCGCCACGCGCAACAGGCGGCCAGGACGCCGCTGGCGCTGGCCACCCAATAAATGCTGCCCAGGCCCAGGCGTGTGCTCAAGACCCCGCCCCCCAGCCCGCCCAGGACGCCGGGCAAGCCATAGCCCAGCACCGCGAACAAGGCCTGCCCCCGCCCACGCAGCCGGCCAGGGAAATGCTGGGAGATCAGCGCGATGCACGCCGTGTGGTGGGCCGCGAAGGTGATGGCGTGCAGGGTCTGGGCCAGCAGCAGCACCGGCAACACCGGCCAGGCGGCGGTCAGGCCCAGGCGCAGGGCCGTCAGCGTGCCTGCCAGCAGCAGCCAGGCCGTCAGACTCAGACGGGGCAGCCAGCGGCCCTGGCCAAAAAACCAGGCAATCTCGCACAACACGGACACCGCCCACAAAACGCCGATGACCAGCTTGCTCAAGCCCAGCGCGTCGAGGTAGAGCGAAAAAAAGATGTAGAGCGCGATGTGGGCGAGGATGTGGAAAAACAGGGCCAGAAAAAACCAGCGCACGGCGGGCTGACGCAGCACCGGCCACAGGCTCGACGCCTCGCCCGCGCTGCCCCTGGCTTCCTTGTGGTTGGGCAGCCACCAGGCACTGGCCACCACGGCCAGCAGGCTCAGGGTGGCCCAGACCGGAAAATGGGCCATGCCTGCGTGCTCGAACCAGGCACCTGCGGCCAGCACCGTGACCAGAAAACCCAACGAGCCCCACAGGCGCACCCGGCCATAGCGCGCGGCGTCGAACTGCCCGTCCTGGCTCACCAGGTGGGCCATGGCCGCTTCGCTCATGGGCATCATGCCGCTGGTGTTGACGAACATCAGCAGCAAGAGCAGCAACAGGCCCAGCAGCGACCACTCGAACCACAGACCAATGGAGAGCAGCAATGCGGCCAGGGCGCTGTAGCGCAGCAGCCGGACGCGCTCACCCGTGTGGTCGCTCACCCAGCCCCACACATAAGGCGCCACCAGGCGGGTGCCGGACTGCACCGAGGTCAGCAGACCGATGGCAAACAGCCCGTAGCCCAGGTCCTTGAGCCACAGGGACAGGTAGGGGTTGAAAAACCCGATGTGGGCGAAATACGAGGCCGAAAGCGCCGCGAACGGAGCAAGCTGTCCACCCCCACGTTCCACCGCTGTGCGGGTCACTGCCCCCCGAGGGGGCTGATCCGCCTTGGGACGGCCCGGCGCCGGATCACTTTTCAACGCCCCAGCGCCGCGATGTCGGGCGTGCCCACTTTCACGTCGCCGCACTGGGCGCGCTGGCGCAGGGCGTGTTCCATCACAACCAGCGCCAGCAGCGCCTCGGCAATGGGCGTGGCGCGTATGCCCACGCAGGGGTCGTGGCGACCCTTGGTGATGACCTCGGCCGCCTGGCCCTGGGTGTCTATGGTGTCGCGCGGGATGAGGATGGAGCTGGTCGGCTTGATGGCCATGGCCACCTCCAGGTCCTGCCCGGTGCTGATGCCGCCCAGCACGCCGCCCGCGTTGTTGTTGGCAAAGCCGGTGGGGGTGAGCGCGTCGCCGTGGGTGCTGCCCTTGTGGGTCACGCTGTCGAAGCCGGCGCCTATCTCCACGCCCTTGACGGCGTTGAGGCCCATCATGGCGTAGGCGATGTCGGCGTCGAGCTTGTCGTACAGCGGCTGGCCCAGGCCCACGGGCATGTTGCGGGCCGTCACGCGCAGGCGGGCGCCACACGAATCACCGCTTTTGCGCAGCGCGTTCATGTAATCCTCCAGCGCCGACACATCGGCCACCGGGGCAAAAAACGGGTTGTTGGGCACGTGGTCCCAGCTCTCGAAAGGAATGGCCACCTCGCCGATTTGCGTCATGCAGCCGTGGAAGGTGGTGCCATAACGCTCTTTCAGCCACTTGCGTGCCACCGCGCCGGCGGCCACGGTGGGGGCGGTCAGGCGGGCCGAGGAGCGGCCACCGCCGCGCGGATCGCGGATGCCGAACTTGTGCCAGTAGGTGTAGTCGGCGTGGCCGGGGCGAAAGGTCTTGAGGATATCGCCGTAGTCTTTGCTGCGCTGGTCGGTGTTGCGGATCAGCAGGGCAATGGGCGTGCCGGTGGTCTTGCCTTCGTAGACGCCACTCAAAATCTCCACCGCGTCGGGCTCGTTGCGCTGGGTGACGAACTTGCTGGTGCCGGGGCGGCGGCGGTCCAGCTCCGACTGGATGTCGGCCTCGCACAGGTCCATGCCGGGCGGGCAGCCGTCGATGACGCAGCCGATGGCCGGACCGTGGGATTCACCGAAGTTGGTGACAGCGAAAAGATTGCCGAAGGTGTTGCCGCTCATGCCGTCGATTATCCCAGAGGCCCGACGGACGGAGGTTCAGACTGGAATGCTTCATGCTTGATGTTGCAGTGCAGCACCTTTGACTGCACAAGGAGAACCCCATGCTCGACCGCACTGGCACCCAGTTTTCCCATGTCAAGCCCACCGACACCGACTATGTGTCGGGTGGGCTGCGCGATTTTTTCCTCTACCGCGATCTCGGCATCGCCGAAGCCACGCACGGCAAGGTGATCGCGCACCTGGTCAAGGCCAACGAGGCACCGGATGAGGGCACGGGCTGGCACCGGCATGAGGCGGATTTCCAGATCGTCATCATGGTCAAGGGCTGGGCGCGCTTCATGTACGAAGACAAGGAAACCCTGGTGGAGGCGGGCGACGTGGTGCACCAGCGCCCCGGCATACGCCACTACCTGTTCGACTACTCGCCCGACATGGAGTACCTGGAGATCGTGTCGCCGGCCGATTTCAAGACCGTGGACGTGGAGCCGGTGTGTGCGATTCCGGCTTCTACGCCTTGGAAGTGATGTCTGGCTCGTGGCGTTGACCTCGCGGGATCGGGACGCCCGGGTACGCTGCTACGCGGCTGTCCTCCGCCCCGCTGCGCGGGGCTCCCCCTTTCTGCCGCTGCGCAGCGCACCCGACCATCCCGATCTGCAAAGGTGTTGGAACGCTACCGGTGGCCTGCCTGTGTGGTGGGTGCCCGAGGGCATGGGGTGCCTGGCGCAGCGGCATGAATACGAAGGGACTTCCCACTTCCTGGTAACGGCATCGAGTGCCAAGATTGG
>CAYUAH010000101.1:0-11287 GCA_964442375.1 uncultured Hydrogenophaga sp.
AACGCGCGAGACCTTCCAGGGCGGCTGGACCAAAAGCGGCGACAAGTACGTGCGCAACAGCGACGGCAGCTACACCTACGGGGGCCGCAGCGACGACATGCTCAAGGTCAGCGGCATCTACGTCTCGCCTTTCGAGGTGGAGGCCACGCTGGTGCAGCACCCGGCGGTGCTGGAGGCGGCCGTCATTGGCGTCAACGATGCCGACGGCCTGGTGAAATCCAAGGCCTTCGTGGTGCTCACCGGCAAGCAGGACGTGAGCGAGGACGAGCTCAAGGCTTTTGTGAAGGACAAGCTCGCGCCCTACAAGTACCCTCGCCAGATCGAGTTCGTGAGCGACCTGCCCAAAACCGCCACCGGCAAGATCCAGCGCTTCAAATTGCGCGAGCGCGAGAAGACGGCATGACGGCGCCCGGCACCCAGTTCTGTTCGGTGGACTGGGCCGGCCGCCTGGTCGAGATCGAACACCAGTGGATCGACGCCGGCCCCAGCGACGGCCCGCTGCTGGTGTTTTTGCACGAAGGCCTGGGCTCGGTGTCGATGTGGCGCGACTTCCCCACCCGGCTGTGCGAACGCCTGGGCTGGCAAGGCCTGGTGTACTCGCGGCCGGGCTACGGCCAATCCACCCCCCGACCGCTGGACCAGCCCTTGCCACCCGACTTTCTGGAGCGCCAGGCGCTGGAGGTGTTGCCCGCGCTGTTGCAGGCCTTGGGGGTGGACGGCGCGCGGCGCGCGGTCTGGCTGCTGGGCCACAGCGACGGCGGCTCCATCGCGCTGATCCACGCCGCGAAGCATGCGACCCGCGTGGCGGGCGCCGTGGTGATGGCGCCGCACATCATGGTGGAAGACGTGTCGGTGACCAGCATCGCCCGCGCGCGCGAGGCCTACGAGACCACCGACTTGCGCACCCGCCTGGCCCGCCACCACCGCGATCCGGATGCCGCCTTCTGGGGCTGGAACGACGTCTGGCTCTCGCCCGCCTTCCGCAGCTGGTCCATCGAGGCCATGCTGCCGGCCATCACCTGCCCGGTGCTGGCGGTGCAGGGCGAAGACGACGAATACGGCACGCTGGCGCAGGTGCACGGCATCGCGGCGGCGGCACCTCAGACACAGGTCGAGGTGATGGCGCGCTGCGGCCATTCGCCCCACAAGGACCAGCCCGACGCCGTGCTGGCGTGTGTGGCCGATTTTGTTCAGCGCGTGCGCGCCGCGCCGTCCGAAAACAGCTCGACGAACCGCTGACGCAACCACAGGCTGCCCGGGTCGCGGTTGAACTTGGCGTGCCAGAACAGGTTGATGGCGATGTCGGGCAGGCGCGCCGGGTGCGGCGAGGTGGCCAGGCCAAACGGCGCCTGGATGCGCTCGGCCAGCCGCTGGGGCACGGTCGCGATGAGGTCGGTGCTTTGCAGGATGGGCCCCACCGCGATGAAATGGGGCACACGCAGGCGGATCTTGCGTTGCACGCCGGCGCGTTCCAGCAGCGCGTCCACGTCGCTGTGGCCGGTGTTGGCCGATAGCACGCCCACGTGTTCGAGTTCGCCAAACTGCTTGAGGCTCATGGACGAATGCGCCACGGGGTGGTCCTTGCGGAACAGGCACACATAGCGCTGGCGGAAGAGCCGGGTCTGGAAGAAGCCGGTTTGCAGGTCGGGCAGCAGGCCCACGGCCAGGTCCACCGCACCCGAGGCCATGTCGTCCTTGAGGTGGCCGGCGTTGGGGCGCACCGTGCTGATCTGGATGTGGGGCGCGCGTTGGGCCAGCATCTGCATGAGCGGGGGCATGAAATAGATCTCGCCGATGTCCGTCATGGCCAGGTGAAAGGTGCGCTGGCTGGTCAGGGGATCGAAGGTGTCGCGGTGCGTGAGTGCCGATTGCAGGGCATTGAGTGCGTACACCACCGGCTCGGCCAGGTGCAGGGCATGGGGCGTGGGCTCCATGCCGCGCGCGGTGCGCAGGAACAGCTCGTCCTTCAACGCCACCCGCAGCCGCTTGAGCGCGTTGCTCACGGCGGGCTGGGTCAGGCCCAGGTGCTCGGCCGCGCTGGACACGCTGCGGTCCAGCAGCAGCTGGTTGAAGACCACCAGCAGGTTGAGGTCGAGTTCGCGCAGGTTCATGGTGCCGACATGATATTCACGTTGGTGATTTGATCTATCAGACCTGATGGATGGACTTATGTCACGGGGCTTCCCAGAATCGCCTCCATCAGGAGACAAAAGCCCGCAGGCTGCCCATGGAACTCACCCTCGAACCGCTGAACCGCCAGCTCACCGTTGACGTGGGCCAGAACCTGCTCGACGTGCTGCGGGCCCATGCGCTGCCCATTTCGTACAGCTGCATGTCGGGGCGCTGCGGCACCTGCCGCTGCCGCGTGACCAAGGGCCGGGTGCTCAACTCGGGCCCGGAGACCGGGCGCCCCAAGGCCCAGGGCGACGACCACGTGTTGGCCTGCCAGGCGGTGCTGACCGAGGACTGCACCATCGAACTGCCTGAAGTGGACGAGGTGGTGGTGCACCCGGCGCGCATCATCAAGGGCACGGTGGTGGCGGTGGAACAGGCCACCCACGACATCCGCCGTCTGCGCATCCAACCCGCCAAACCGCTGGCGTTCAGCCCGGGGCAGTACGCCACGCTGCAATTCACACCCGAACACATCCGGCCCTATTCCATGGCCGGCCTGCCGAACGACGCCGAGCTGGAGTTCCAGATCCGCAAGGTGCCCGATGGCCGGGTGACCGAGCACGTGTTCGACCAGGTCAAGCCGGGCGACGCCATCCGCATCAGCGGACCGCTGGGCAGCGCCTACCTGCGCCGCAAACACGAAGGCCCGATGTTGTGTGTGGGTGGCGGCACCGGGTTGGCACCGGTCCTGTCCATCGTGCGCGGCGCGCTCGAAGGCGGCATGGCCAACCCCATCCACCTGTACTTTGGCGTGCGCAGCGCGCAAGACCTGTACGACGTGGAGCGCCTGCACGCGCTGGCCGCGCAACACCCCAACCTGCGCGTGCAGGTGGTGGTGGCCACCGGGCCGGCGGGCAAAGGCCTGCGCTCGGGGCTGGTGACCGACGCCATCGAACAAGACCTGCCTTCGCTGGCCGGCTGGCGCGCCTACCTGTGTGGCGCGCCGGCCATGGTGGACGCCCTGAACTTCCTGGTCAGGCGCCTGGGCATCACAGCCGGGCACATCCACGCCGACGCGTTCTACCCCAGCGGCATCTGAGCCGCAGTTCCGACCACAGACAAGGAGACACCGCCATGAGCGACACCCCCACCGTGTTCCCCACCGAGCCCCGATGGCCGGGCGAGGGCACCAGCCGCATCCCCTTCTGGGCCTACACCCGCGACGACCTTTACAAGCGCGAACTGGACCGCCTGTTCTACAACGGCCACTGGTGCTACGTGGGCCTGGACGCCGAGATTCCTAACCCCGGCGACTACAAGCGCACCGTCATCGGTGAGCGCTCCGTCATCATGGTGCGCGACCCCGACGGTGGCGTGAACGTGGTGGAGAACGTCTGTGCCCACCGTGGCATGCGTTTTTGCCGCGAGCGCCACGGCAATGCCAAGGACTTTTTCTGCCCCTACCACCAGTGGAACTACAGCCTCAAGGGCGATTTGCAGGGCGTGCCTTTCCGCCGCGGTGTCAAGCAGGACGGCAAGGTCAACGGCGGCATGCACAAGGACTTCAAGGTCGAGGACCATGGGCTGACCAAGCTCAAGGTGGCCACGCGCGGCGGCGTGGTGTTCGCCTCGTTCGACCACGGTGTGGAGCCGTTTGAAGACTTCCTCGGCCCGACCATCCTGAAATACTTCGACCGCGTTTTCGACGGCCGCCAACTGGAGGTGCTGGGCTACCGCCGCCAGCGCATTCCTGGCAACTGGAAGCTGATGCAGGAGAACATCAAGGACCCCTACCACCCGGGCCTGCTGCACACCTGGTTCTCCACCTTCGGGCTCTGGCGCGCGGACAACAAGTCGGAGCTGAAGATGGACGCCCACTTCCGCCACGCGGCCATGATCTCCACGCGTGGCCAGGGCGGCAAGAACGAAGAGGTGGTCAGCGGCGTGGACAGCTTCAAGGACCAGATGAAGGTCAACGACCCGCGCCTGCTCGACATCGTGCCTGAGCCCTGGTGGGGCGGCCCCACGGCGGTGATGACCACCATCTTCCCCAGCGTCATCATCCAGCAGCAGGTCAACAGCGTGTCCACCCGGCACATCCAGCCCAACGGCCACGGCTCCTTCGACTTCGTGTGGACCCACTTCGGCTTCACCGACGACACGCCCGAGATGCGCGAACGCCGCCTGATCCAGGCCAACCTGTTTGGCCCGGCCGGTTTTGTGTCGGCCGACGACGGCGAGGTCATCGAGTGGTCGCAGCAGGGCTTTGAGCAGAAGCCTGCGCACCGCACCGTCCTGGAGATGGGCGGGCACGAGATTGGCGACACCGACCACATGGTCACCGAAACCCTGATCCGGGGCATGTACCACTACTGGCGCAAGGCCATGGGAGAGTGACGATGGTCGACTTCAAAACCTATTTCGAGCTGCTCAACCTCTACAGCGACTACGCCATGGTCTGCGACTCCAGGGAGTGGGAGCGCTGGCCCGACTTCTTCGTGGACGAAGGCACCTACCGCCTGCAGCCGCGCGAGAACTTCGAGCGTGGCATGCCCCTGTGCCTGCTGGCGCTCGAGAGCAAGGCCATGATCCGCGACCGGGTGTACGGGGTGAAGGAGACCATGTACCACGACCCCTACTACCAGCGCCACATCGTGGGCACGCCGCGCGTCATCTCGGTGGAGCGCCACCTGGACGGCGAGCGCATCCAGTCGGAAGCCAACTACACGGTGATCCGCACCAAGTACGACGGCGAGTCCACCGTGTTCAGCGTGGGCCACTACCGCGACGTCATCGTGCGCCAGCCCGAAGGCCTCAAGCTGCTGTCGCGCCTGTGTGTGTACGACAGCGAAATGATCGCCAACTCCGTCATCTACCCCATCTGAAAGCAGACCCATGAGCGAAAACTGGACAGACGCGGCCGCGGTGGACGACGTGCCCGAGGGCGACGTGATCGGCGTCAACGTGGCCGGACGCGACATCGCGCTCTACGAGGTGGAGGGCGCCATCTACGCCACCGACAATGTCTGCACCCACGGGCAGGCGCGCATGAGCGATGGCTTTCTGGAGGGGCGCGAGATCGAGTGCCCGCTGCACCAGGGCAAATTCGATGTGTGCACCGGGCAAGCCCTATGTGCACCGCTGACCGAAAACATCCGGACCTACCCGGTCAGGATCGACAAGCTGCGGGTCATGCTGCGGCTGGATTGACGCCTTGCGCGCCGCTTCCAAGGGTAATCCCTGCTGGCAGGGTGCGTTTCATGCACTATATTGCACACATCCCCCTGGACAAGGGGCCGTTCGCCCGAAGATTTCATGAACTATATGACATCACACCAGGTGAACCGCGTTTAACTTGATGCATTAATAGTTTAGATATGAAGCAGTACGGGTAATCACTATCGTCAACCCCGCCCGTGCCGCCTACAGTCGCTCAATTGTTTCACCCACCCTGGAGACACCCATGACCAACCGCCGACTCGTTCTGACCCGCAGCGCCGCCATCATCGGCGCCGCCTCTTCTGGCCTGCTGCTGCCCCAAATCGTTCGAGCCCAGTCTGCCAAGGTGCGGGTCGGCTTCATGCTGCCCTACACCGGCACCTTTGCGCAGCTGGGTGTGGCGATTGAAAACGGCTTCCGCATGGCGCTCAACGAGCAGGGTGGCAAACTCGGCGGCCGCGAGGTGGAGTTCTTCAAGGTGGACGACGAGTCCAACCCGGCCAAGGGCATCGAGAACGCCAGCCGTCTGGTCGAGCGCGACAAGGTGGACGTGCTGGTGGGCACCGTGCACTCGGGCGTGCAAATGGGCATACACAAGGTGGCACGCGACACCGGCGTGCTCAACCTCATCCCCAACGCCGGCGTGCACATCGCCACCCGCGCACAGTGCGCCCCCAACGTGTTCCGCACCTCGTTCAGCAACTCGCAGCCCACGCTGGCGCTGGGCAAGGCCATGGTCGAACGCGGTCACAAGAAGGCCGTGTGGATCACCTGGAACTACGCCGCAGGCGACGAGGCCTTTGAAGGTTTCGAGAAAAGCTACACCGAAGCCGGCGGCACCATCATCAAGAAGCTGGGCCTGCCCTTCCCCAACGTGGAATTCCAGGCACTGCTGACCGAAATCGCCTCGCTCAAGCCCGATGCCGTGGCCTGCTTCTTCGCCGGTGGCGGCGCCGCCAAATTCCTGCGCGACTACGCAGCCGCTGGTCTGAACAAGAACATCCAGCTGTATGGTTCCGGCTTCCTCACCGAAGGTGTGCTGGACGCCGCCGGTGACGCCGCCAACGGTGTGCTGACCACCATGCACTACAGCGACTCGCTGGACACGCCGGCCAACAAGAAATTCCGCCTCGACTACGCCAAAACCTTCAAGCTGCAGCCCGACGTGTACGCCGTGCAGGGCTACGACACCGGCCTGCTGCTGGTCAAGGGCGCCAACGCGGTCAAGGGCGACCTGGCCAACAAGAAGGCGCTGTACGCCGCCATGGAAGGCGCGACCATCGACAGCCCGCGCGGCAAATGGTCCATGAGCAAGGCCCACAACCCGGTGCAGGACATGTACCTGCGCAAGGTCGAGAACAAGGAAAACAAGGTGGTGGGCATCGCACAAAAGGCGGTGGCCGACCCCGCCACCGGCTGCCGAATGGGTTGATCGCCCTCGCCCTCCCCACTGTGCCACCAACGGCGGTTGACCCCGCCGTTTTTTTTGAGCGCCATGGACTTCGCCAACTTCCTCATCCAACTGCTCAACGGCCTGCAATACGGCTTGTTGCTCTTCATGCTGGCCGCCGGCCTGACGCTGATCTTCGGCATCATGGGCGTGGTCAACCTGGCCCATGGCAGCTTCTACATGATCGGCGCCTACATGGCCTGGTCCATGTCGGCGCTGTTCGGCAACCTGTTCGTGGCCATCGTGGTCGGCGCGCTGCTGTCGGTGGCGCTGGGCTGGGCGCTGGAGTGGGTGCTGTTCCGGCACTTCTACCACCGCGACCACCTCGACCAGGTGCTGCTGACCTTTGGCCTGATCTACATCTTCGAGGAACTGCGTTCGCTCCTGTGGGGCGACGACGTGCATGCGGTGCAGATGCCGGCCTCGCTCGACTGGGCCATTCCGCTCACCGACAACCTGTCCTACCCGGTCTACCGGCTGGTGATGTCGGGCATCTGCGTGCTGCTGGCCATCGCCTTGTACCTGCTGATCTCCAAGACCCGCCTGGGCATGAAGATCCGCGCGGGCGCCTTCAACCACGACATGACCGAGGCCCTGGGCATCAACATCCGGCTGATCCACGGCATCGTCTTCGCCATCGGTGTGGGCCTGGCCTCGGTGGCGGGCATGATCGCCGCGCCCATCTCCAGCGTCTACCCCAACATGGGCAGCACGGTGCTCATCATGTGCTTCGTGGTGGTGGTGATCGGGGGCATAGGCTCGGTGCGCGGGGCGCTGGTGGCCTCGCTGCTGGTGGGCCTGGTGGACACCTTCGGCAAGGTGCTGCTGCCTCAGGTGGCCGGCATGCTGGTCTACATGGTGATGGCAGCGGTCTTGCTCTACAAGCCCGAAGGCTTGTTCAAACACTGAAGAACCAGGGACAACATGAGTGCTTCATCCAAAGCCCCGCTGGAGCGCCTGCCACGCGCCATCCACATCGGCCTGCTGGTCGGTGGACTTGCGTTGGCGGCCTTCCCCCTCGTGCCCATGGAAGGGCGCGATTTCTACCTGCAGATGCTCACGCAGATGATGATCCTGGCCATCTTCGCGATGAGCCTGGACCTGCTGCAAGGCGTCACCGGCCTGGTGTCATTGGGCCACGCCGCCTACTTCGGTCTGGCCGGCTACGCGCTGGCCTTCCTCACGCCGGCCGACACGCCCATCGCCCTGTGGTGGTCGCTGCCGCTGGCCGCGCTGGGTGCTGCGCTGGCCGCGCTGGTGATCGGCTTCTTTGTGGTGCGCACCCACGGCATCTACTTCATCATGGTCACCATGGCCTTTGCCCAGATGGTGTACTTCCTGTTCTTTGACAACAAGGCACTGGGCGGCTCCGACGGCATCTACGTCAACTTCAAGCCGCACGCCTTCATCGGCGGCTGGGAAGGCATAGACCTGGACAACAAGGCCACCTTCTTCTACCTCACGCTGCTGGTGCTGGTGGGCGTGTACCTGTTCCTGCGCCGCCTGCTGTTCTCGCCCTTTGGCCGCGCGCTGGCCGGCATACGCGCCAACGAGCACCGCATGCGCGCCATAGGCTACGGCACCTACGGCTACAAGCTCACGGCCTTCACCCTGGCCGGCGGCCTGGCCGGCGTGGCGGGCTACCTGTGGGCGGCGCAGACTGGCTTCGTCAACCCCGAGCTGATGGGTTTTCACATGAGCGCCCACGCCATCATGATGGTCATCCTGGGCGGCATGGGCAACTTCGCCGGGGCCATCGTCGGCGCCTTCGCCTTCGAGTACACCCTGCACCTGTTCAAGGACATCACCAAACACTGGCAGTTGCTCATGGGCGGCTTCATCGTGTTGGTGGTGGTGTTGGCACCACGCGGCCTGCTGGGCCTGCTGGTGCGTCAAAAGGAAGACGGGAAATGAGCGCCACCCCCACCCCATCGGCCGAGGTGCTGCTGAGCGCACGTGGCCTGACCAAACGCTTCGGCGGGTTGGCCGCCGTGAACGGTGTCAACCTCGATCTGGTGCGCGACCACATCCACGCCGTCATCGGCCCCAATGGTGCCGGCAAATCCACCCTCACCAACCTGCTGTCGGGCGACATCCTGCCCACGGCCGGCACGGTCACCCTGGGCGGTGTGGACACCACCCGCTACAGCCCCGAAGCCAAGTCGCAACGTGGCCTGGGACGCAGCTACCAGAAGACCAACATCTTCGGCGGCTTCACCGTGTGGGACAACGTGCGCCTGGCCGCGCAGTCGCGCCGCCGCCACGCGCCCTGGAACCCCGCACAGTGGTTCACCCGTGCCGACGCACAGGCGGCGACCAACGCCAGCTGCGAACGCGCCATCGAACTCGCCGGCCTCAGCGCCCGCACGAACACCATCGCGGCCACCATCAGCCACGGCGAGCAGCGCCAGCTCGAAATCGCCATGACGCTGGCCACCGAGCCCAAGGTGCTGCTGCTGGACGAGCCGCTGGCCGGCATGGGCCAGGCCGAAGCCGAGCGCATGGTGGAGCTGCTGCTCAAGCTCAAGAAGGGCCACGCCATGTGCCTGGTCGAACACGACATGGACGCGGTGTTTGCGCTGGCAGACCGCCTGACGGTGATGGTCAACGGCCAGGTGATCGCCAGCGGCACGCCGGCCGAGGTGCGTGCCGACACCGCCGTGCAAGCCGCCTACCTGGGCGAGGAACACTGATGAGCAAAATCACGACCACGCTGGTGCACGCCACCGGCCTGAACACCCACTACGGTCAGAGCCACATCCTGCGTGGCATCGATTTCGAGGTCTTGCCCGGCCAGACCATTGGCCTGATGGGCCGCAACGGCATGGGCAAAAGCACGCTGCTCAAAAGCCTGATGGGCCTGGTCAAACCCAGCGGCGGCCAGGTCCACATCAAGGGCCAGGACATGACCGGCGCGGCGCCGTTTGAAGTAGCCCGCAAAGGCATAGCCTACGTGCCCGAGGGCCGTGGCATCTTCGGCAACCTGAGCGTGAAGGAAAACCTGCTGATGTCGGCGCGCGCTGGCACCCAGGGCCAGCGCGAATGGACTTACGAGCGCGTGCTGGACACCTTTCCCCGCCTGAAGGAGCGGCTGGGCCACGGCGGACAACAGCTCTCCGGCGGCGAGCAGCAGATGCTGACCATCGGCCGCGCGCTCATGACCAACCCCGACCTGCTCATCCTCGACGAGGCCACCGAGGGCCTGGCACCGCTGATCGCGCGCGAGATCTGGCGCATCTGCGCGCTGATCCGCGAAAGCGGCATCAGCAGCATCATCGTCGACAAGAACTGGAAACACGTGACCCAGATCACCGACAAGAACGTGATCCTGGTCAAGGGCGAGGTGGTGTTCGAGGGCGACTCGCCCACCCTGGTGTCGCAGCCCCAGTTGCTGGAGCAGTACCTGGGGGTTTAACCCTTCAGCAGAGCGCGCACATCGCTCACCAGCCCCTCGGTGGGGCTGCCATAGCGGTGGTACAGGCGCACACGGCCGCTGCCGTCAAAGATGTAGCTGCCGGCCGAGTGGTCCATGGTGTAGCTGCTGGGCGTCTTGCCCTCCACCTTCTTGTAGTAAATCTTGAAGGCCTTGGCCAGCTCGGGCAGTTGCGCCAACGTGGGCACCAGCGCCAGGAAACCGGGGTCGAAGTTGGCCATATAGGCCTTGAGCAATTCGGCGGTGTCGCGCTCCGGGTCCACTGTGATGAAGATGCCCTGCAGCTTGTCGCCATCGGGCCCCAGTTGCTGTTTCACCTGGGCCAGTTCAGCCATCGAGGTCGGGCACACGTCAGGGCACTGCGTGAAACCGAAAAACACCACCACCACCTTGCCCTTGAAATCGGCCAGGGTGCGCCGCTGGCCGTTGTGGTCCAGCAGGTCGAATGCATTGGCGTAGTCGGCACCGGTGATGTCTATGCCGGAGAACGAAGGCTTGTCGGGCGAACAGGCGGCCAATGCGGCGGCGCTCAACAACAGGCTACGGCGGGTGAGCAGCATGGGGTTCAAACGAGGTAATGATCGACCAGCAGCGCCGCGAACAGCAGCGACAGGTGGATGAGCGAGAAGCGGAAGGTCTTGCGGGCCAGGGCGTCGGAGTAGTTGCGCCACAGCGCCCAGGCGTAGGCGCAGAAACCGATGCTCAGCGCAATCGCCGCCACGAGATAAAGCCAGCCACTCATGCGCAGCACGAAGGGCAGCAGGCAGGCGGCAAACAGGATGAAGGTGTAGAGCAGGATGTTCAGGCGCGTGAACTCCGAGCCGTGGGTGACCGGCAACATGGGCAGGCCGGACTTGCGGTAGTCCTCCACGCGGTACAGGGCCAGGGCCCAGAAGTGCGGCGGTGTCCAGAGGAAGATGATGAGGAAGAGGATCAGCGCCTCGGGTGCCACGATGTTGGTCATGGCGGTCCAGCCCAGCACCGGCGGCATGGCGCCCGAAGCGCCGCCGATGACGATGTTCTGCGGCGTCAGCGGCGTCTGGATCACGGTGTACACCACCGCGTAGCCG
>CAYUAH010000102.1:0-2411 GCA_964442375.1 uncultured Hydrogenophaga sp.
GGCTGGCACTGGCCCATTTCGGGCGGCAGCGCGATGGCGGGGAAATCGGGGCTGAGCGTCTGCGTCAGGTCCACGATGCGGATGCGGCCACTCATCAGGGCCAGGGCCAGGTTGCCGAGCAGGCTGTTGGTGTTGGGGTTGCTCATGTCACATGCCTCCGGCCGCAAGCTCACGCTCCAGCACTTTCGGGTTGTCGCGCCAGCGTGCCAGCCATTCCTGCGCCACGTCGCCGGGGTAGACGTCTTCCACGCCATCGCGCAGCGCCTTGACGATGGCGTTGGCCAGGGCCGATGGCGCCACCTTGGGCGGCGGCAGGTTCTGGTTCCATTCCTCGTCGATGGGGCCGGGGAAGACGTTGATGACGCGGATGCCGGCCGGGCGCATCTCGGCGCGCAGGTTCTGCGACAGCGACAGTGCTGCCGCCTTGGACGCCGAAAAGGTGCCCTGGGCCGGGAAGTTGCTCAAGGCGAAGATGGACAGCAGGTTGACCCAGGCGGTGGCGTGGGTGGCGCCGTCGGCCGAGCGGCCCTTGAGCGCCGGCCCGAAAGCCTGGGCCAGGCGCAGCAGGCCGAAGTAGTTGACCTCCATCTCGGCCTTGGCCACGTCGGTGCCACGCCGGGCCGAGATGCCGAAGGCGCGGTGGTACTCGGCGGTGTTGATCACAATGTCCACCTTGCCGCCGATTTCACCGGCCAGCTCGCGCACCGAACGTTCGTCGGTCAGGTCCAGCGGCACCAGCGTGACCTGCGGCAAGGCCGCGATCTCGGGCAGGCCGGGCAGCTTTTTCCAGGGTTCGGCATGGCCCACCCACACGATGTCTGCGCCCGCCTTGACCAGGGCCTTGACCACGGCCTGGCCGACCGCGCTTTTGCCGTCGGTGACCAGCACCTTGCGGTGCTGGGGGTCGCTGCCCATTTCGCGCAGCATCTTGTCTTGCTCCATGGTCTCGCTCGCTTTCTCGGGGAAGCCGATCAACACGGCCTGGCCGGCGCGGTCCAGGCGCACGCCCACCCGCACGCGGCAGGGTGCGGGCCCGACCTCGCCGTGCAGGTGCACCATCACACTGGGGCCGGCGTCCAGCTGCACCATGCCCAGTGGCCAGGGCAGGCGTTCGCGGAAGTACAAATCGTTGCTGTGGTCCAGGGTGGTGGTGGCCAGCAGCTGACCGGCCCCGCTTTGTGGTGTCCAGCGCAGGTCGTCCGACACACAGCGGTGGCAGGCCTCGCGCGGCGGGTACTGCACGGCGCCGCAACACGCGCACACCTGCAGGTCGAACCGGCCCTCGGCGGCGCCCGCCGCCAGGCCCAGGGCCACGCGGCCGCGCGCGCTGGGCGGCAGGTTCATCTGCGGCGTGCGCAGGACGGGGTTCTTGCGCGGGGGTTTCATCATCGGGATGCTCATTCGGATTTCCCCAGGATGACGGCGCCCGTGCACAGGCAACGGTCGTAGGTGACCATGCCGAAGCCGCCGACGAGACCGAGTTTCGCGTCGGCCACCGCGCGTTCGCCGGCCTGGCCGGTGAGCTGGCGCAGGGTTTCGGTGAGGCCCAGGAAACCGCCGGCCGCGCCGGCCTGCCCGGCCGAGAGCTGGCCACCGCTGGTGTTGTTGGGGAAGTCGCCGTCGTGGGTCATGCGGCGTTCGCGCACAAAGGCCGGGCCTTCGCCCTTGTCGCAAAAACCCAGGTCCTCGAACTGCATCATCACGATGACGGGGTAGTCGTCGTAGGTCTGGATCAGGTCGATGTCGGCGGGCTTTGCGCCGGCCATGGCGTAGAGCTCGTCGCGGTCCACACGCCAGCCGCCGCGCACCATCACCGGGTCGTCGGCGTAG
Organism: uncultured Hydrogenophaga sp.; assembly: GCA_964442375.1. Taxonomy (GTDB): domain Bacteria; phylum Pseudomonadota; class Gammaproteobacteria; order Burkholderiales; family Burkholderiaceae_C; genus Hydrogenophaga. The sequence goes on from CAYUAH010000102.1 coordinate 1,831, forward strand.
GCGTTATGGCGCTCGATGGCGCCGCGCAGCAGCGCGTGGGGCAGGCCCAGCTCGCGCGCCTTGGCTTCGCTCATCACCAGGAAGGCCTCGGCGCCGGCACAGGGCATGACGCAGTCGAACAGGTGGATGGGCTTGGAAATGGCCTTGGCCTGGAGGTACTCGTCCAGCGTCAGCGGCTTCTTGAACAGGGCGTTGGGGTTCTTGAGCGCGTTGCTGCGCTGGTCCACCGCGATGCGGCCGAAGTCGGCGCGGGTGGCGCCGTACTGGCGCATGTAGTGGTCGGTGATGAAGGCGAACATCGAGTTCGGTCCACCGGCGCCGTAGGGGTAGGTGGCGTCGCGGGCGAAGTCGCTGAAGGCGCCCAGGGTCTGGCGGAAGGAGTCGACGTGGTTGGTGTCGCCGGCCAGGCAGGCCACGATGGTGGCGTCGCCACACTGCACGGCGCGGGCGGCGCGGCGCAGCGCCATCACGCCCGAGGCGCCGCCGGTGGGGATGTGGTCGAGCCAGCGTGGCGACAGGCCCAGGTGCTGGGTCACGCCCACGGCGGTGTCGGGCACGAGCGAAAAGCTGCTGACGGTCAG
>CAYUAH010000102.1:2511-7065 GCA_964442375.1 uncultured Hydrogenophaga sp.
TCGCGCAGCTTGAACTTCTGGATCTTGCCGTTTTCGGTGGCGGGCAATTGCGGCAGGAATTCCACGTAGCGTGGCACCGCGAAGTAGGACAGGCGCGGCTCGCAAAATTGCATGAGTTCGATCTCGCCCAGCGTGGCGCCTTCGCGCAGCACGATGGCGGTCATGACTTCGTCTTCCGCCATCTCGCTCTTGACCGGGAACACCGCCGCCACCTCCACCGCCGGGTGGCTCAGCAGCACCTGCTCGACCTCGTAGGACGAGATGTTCTCGCCGCGGCGGCGTATCGCGTCTTTGAGGCGGTCCATGAAAGTGAAGTAGCCGTCGGCGTCGCGCACCACGCGGTCGCCGGTGTGGAACCACAGGTTGCGCCAGGCCTCCACCGTTTTGTCGGCCATGCCGAAGTAGCCGGTGGCAAAGGCGTAGGGCGCGCTGGCGCGCAGCATCAGCTCGCCCGGCGTGCCGGCGGGCACTTCGTTGTCGTCGTCGTCCACCACCCGCGCGTCGAAGCCGGGGCGCACCTTGCCCATGGTGCCGGGGCGCTGTTCGCTGATGTCGGCGCCGATGACGAAGTTGGTTTCGGTGGAGCCGTAGCCGTCGAGCAGGGCCAGGCCGAAGCGGGCCGTGAAGTCGGCGTGGAACTGGGGCGGCACGCCGGGTGCCAGGGCGATGCGCGCGCGGTGGGCCTTGTCGTCGGGCGTGGCGTCCTTGGACAGCAGGATGGGCACCATGGCGCCCAGCACGTAGGTGACGGTGGCCTGGTGGCGCACCAGCGCCGCCCAGAAGGCCGAGGCCGAGAAGCGTTTTTCCACCACCAGCGTGGCGCCCCGCATGAGGGCCTGGAAAAACGCGTTCATGGCGTTGGTGTGGAACAGGGGCAGGGTGGTCAGCAGCACGTCGCCTTCGACCAGGCCCAGCAGCGTGGCGGTGTGGGCGCCCCACCAGAAGAACTGCGCGTGGGGGCAGCACACACCCTTGGACAGACCCGTGGTGCCCGAGGTGTAGAGGATGGCCAGGGTGTCGCCGGGGCGCACGGACGCGGGCTTGGCGCGCTCCGTGCCCGGTGTGCTGGGGTAGGGCTGGCAACGCGGGTCGGTGGCCATGGCCTGGTCCAGCACCCAGATGGTCTCCAGGGGCAGAGGCCCGCCTTCTTGCTGGTCCAGCGCCTGCACCACCTGCAGGCCGTCGGCTTCGGTGACAAGCAGGCGCGCACCCGAGTTGCTCAGGATGTGGCGCAGCTGCGCGCCGCGCGAGGCGGTGTTGATGGGCACGGCCACCGCGCCTATCCAGGCGCAGCCCAGCAGCACCTGCATGAACTCGGCGCGGTTGGAACACAGCAGGGCCACGCGGTCGCCGGCGCGCAGGCCGGCGCGCTGCAGCACGGCGCCGTAGGCCTGGGCCTGGTCCAGGGCCTGGGCAAAACTCCAGCGCACCTCACCGGCCACAAACAGCGGTCGGTCGCCGTGGCGCTGGGCCTGGCGGCGCAGCAGCTCGGGCACGGTGCGCCGCTCGGGCGCGAAGTCTTGGGCAAAAGTGGTCAGCAGGTCCATGGCGGTCGGGTGTGCGAGTTGGCAGGTTGAAGTGTCCGCCAGGGCCGGCGGCGGCTCAATCCGCTTTGCGACCACCGGTGTCCGTAAAACGCAGATCGGGATCTGCGCCGGTTCACATGAAAAGCTGGATGTTGCCGAAAGCGGCGTCGCAGTTGACCAGGTCCACACGCTTGAGCTGGATGCGCAGGGCGTCGCCCTGCCACACCAGGGTGTGGGTGGCCCAGCCGGCGTAGAGGGTCTGGGTGTCGCGCCGGCTTTCGACGTAGTGGAAGGCGGTGCGGCAGGTGTAGAGGCCGGCGCTGTCGTCGCGCGCGGTGACCACGGGTTGCTGCAGCAGGTGGTGGCAGCGGCTGGTGGGCTGCTGCGAGAAGGTGCGTGCGCCGTGCAGGCGCGCGATGCGCACCTGGAGCAGCAGCTTGTCCTCGTACATCAGCGAGGCGTGCAGGCGCGGGTCGGTCTGGCCATGTGCCAGGGGCATCCAATAGTGGCCATCTTCGGTGAACAGGGCCAACCAGTCGTCGAAGCGCAGTTCGTCGAGCAGGTTGGCTTCGGCCACGACGAAGTCGATGAGTTGCTGGTTCGTGGGCGTGCTCATTGGGCGGCCTCCGTGGGCATGGTGGCGGTCATGAACTTGACCCAGGCGCGCATCTGGCTGCGCATCTGCATTTCGTTGGTGCCGTTGGTGACGACGTTGGTCTGGTTGACCTCGGCCGGGTCGTACAGGCGCGCCACGTTGATCCACTGCGAGCCGCGCGAGTGCAGCGCGGTCTGGGCGCGTTCGTACATCTCCAGGTCATCGTGCCCCACCACCGAGGTGGGCGCGTTGATGAGGCGGTTGTACATGAGGGTGCGTTCCAGCAGCAGGTCGGGCGCGCCCACCAGGCGGAAGGTCCAGCTTTCCACCAGCGTTTTGTTGGCCGCGATGGGCTTGAAGACGCGCAGGGTCTGGATGGGGCCCTTGACCATGATGTTGGGAAAGTACACGGTGTTGTGCCGCACGTCGCCCAGGATGGCCTGGGCGCGTTCCTCGCCGTAGGCGGCGACCATCTGCTCCATGTAGCCGGGCACGGCCGAGTAGTCGGCGTGGATGGAGGCGCTCACACCGGTGTGGCCGTGGCCGTTGTCCCACACGCGGATGCCCATGTTCTCGAAGAATTCGTAGGGACTCATGAAGGGCGCGAACAGCTCCACCGCCATGGGCTTGGGTGTGCCGGGGGGCGCGTCGTTCCAGACCTTGACGGCGGTGCCGGCCGACGATTCGTGCGCCACCATGGGGTGGCAGGTGTCGGTCTGGTTGTCCACCAGCATCTTCCAGTTGCAGTGGTGCAGGTAGCGCATCACGCCACCGGCCACCTCCAGCTTGCCTTCGGGCGAGCGGTCCACCATGTTGTCCAGGGTGCTGAGCGACTCGCCGAAGAAGGCATCGAAGCCGATGCCTTCGGGGTTGAGGCGGCAGAACACGAAGTCGCGGTACACCTGCACCGCACCCACGGGCACCATGCCGTGGGAGGCTTCGCAGTGCTCCAGACCGGTGTTGTCGTAGCCTTTTTTCAGCGGGATGGACAGCAGCTTGCCGTCGGTGCGGAAGGTCCAGGCGTGGTAGGGGCAGCGGAAGAATTTGCCGGTGTTGCCACAGCCGTCGGGCGCCACCTGCACGCCTTTGTGTGGGCAGCGGTTGTAGAGCACACGCACGCTCTGGTCGGTGTGGCGCACCATCACCACGGGCTGGGTGCCCACGGTGGTGGTGTGGTAGTCGCCCACCTGGGGCACCTGGCTGGCATGGCCCACATAGACCCAGGTGTTGGCGAAGAGGTGCGCCATTTCCAGGTCAAAGATCTCGTCGTCGATGTAGCAGTCCTTGTGCACCTCGGTGTCGCGCACCAGGGCCGCCACCGCTTGTGGGTGCTTGTGGTACTTGGCCATGCCAGTCTCCTCTGCTTGCGCGCTCAGTCGAGCTTGATGTTGGCTTCGCGGATCACCTTGCCCCAGCGCTCACGCTCCTTGGCGGCGAAGCTGGCGGCTTCGGCGGCGCTGGTGGGCATGGGTTCGATGCCCAGCACCTGCATGCGGGCTTTGACTTCGGTGGAGTTCAGGGCGTCGTTGAGGTGTTTGTTGAGCTTTTGCACCGACGCGGGGCTGGCGGCGGTGGGCACCACCAGGGCCTGCCAGGCGTAGGCCTCGAAGTCCTTCAGACCCTGCTCGGCCAGGGTGGGAATCTCGGGCATGGACTTCAGGCGCTGCAGGCTGGCCACGCCGATGGGGCGCACCTTGCCCGAGTTGAGGAAAGCACCGCCGCTGGAGGTGTCCACGAACATGAAGGGCAGCTGGCCGCCCACCACGTCGGCCATGGCGGGTGCTGCACCCCGGTAGGCGATGTGGGTCAGTGGCGTGCCGATCTGGGTGCGGAAGTACTCGGTCACCAGGTGGTGCGGGCTGCCGGCGCCCGGGCTGCCGTAGGCGGCCAGTTTGGCGTCGCTTTTGATCCAGGCCAGGAAGTCCTTGAGGTTCTTGGGCGGGGCGCTGGGGTTGACGACCAGCACCAGGGGGAAGCGGGCGATCATGCCCACCGGCGCAAAGTCTTTTTCGGCGCTGTAGCTCAGCTTGCTGAACAGGAAGGGGTTGGCACCCAGCACGGCCGAGTCGGCGGTGAAGACGGTGTTCTCGGCGTCGCGCACCTTGGCCACGTAGTCGGCCGCAATATTGGAGCCGGCGCCCGGTTTGTTGGTGACGATGACGGTGTGGCTGAGCGACTTGCCCACGGCATCGGCCAGCATGCGGGCCACCACGTCGGAGCCACCGCCGGCGGCGTAACCGACCACCCACTCGATGGGTTTGTTGTTGTCGAAAGCCATGGCCGACAAGGGCATCACGGCCAGCAGGACACGTGCGAGCAGTTTGGAAATCACGGGCGGTTCCTTCGGAGGGTTGGGGATCAAAGGTCGAGCACCAGGCGCGGCCCCCGGGCGCGCGAGATGCAGATCTGGATGACGTTGCCGGCCGCTTTTTC
>CAYUAH010000102.1:7165-11266 GCA_964442375.1 uncultured Hydrogenophaga sp.
AGCATGGGCTTGGGGCCACACATGTAGACCTGCTCGTCGCTGGCACAGCCGTCGAGCAGCGCGGCGATGTCCAGTGGCGCGCCGGCCTCGTCGTCCGCGTGTACGCGCAGGGCATCGCCCAGCAGTGCTTGCAAGGCGGGCAAGAAGGCCAGCAAGGCCCGGCTGCGCCCGGCGTACACCATGCGCACCGGCCGCTGTGCGGCGCGCAGCTCGGCCGCCATGCTCAGCAAGGGCGTCACACCAATGCCACCGGCCACCAACAGCACGGGTGCGTGGCCACCATGCAGCGGGAAGTCGTTTTTGGGCGCCTCGACCACCAGGCGGTCGCCCACCTGCAGCCCGTGCATGAAGCGCGAACCACCCCGGCCCTCGTCTTCACGGCGCACGGCGATGTCGTAGTGCGTGGGCGCGCAGGTGGCACCGGCTTCAGGCAGGGGGTTGATGAGCGAGTAGTGGCGCCAATCCTGCTGCTCAGCCGACAGCGACACCTGCACCCGCACGTGGGCGCCCGCGTTGAACGCGGGCAGGGCCTGCCCTGTCGGGGTTTGCAGCCGCAGTCGCCGGATCAGCGGGTTGAGCGCTTCGACTTCGGCGACCCGAACTTCGATGGAAGACGACATGGCGGTGGTTCCATTCCAATGATTTCGGATGTATTCTGGAGCACAACACTTCAAAAGTAAATCAATTCATTTTCATGGTTTTCCCTAGCGCGAATTCGGTGCGTGAAATCACCGCTTCGGTGCGAAGATGTCTCGACACGGTGCAAAAAAACCTCGGAAAAACACAGTCATGAACCCCATCAAACAACACACCGTCACGACCGCGTTGGGCCCGGTGCACGTGGCCCGTTGTGGGCAAGGCCAGCCCCTGTTGCTGCTGCACCAAACGCCCCGTTCCTGGCGCGAGTACGAACACGTGTTGCCGCTGCTGGGGCGCGACTTTGAGCTCATCGCCATGGACACGGTGGGGTACGGCGACACGCCGTCGTTCGCCGATGGCGACCCCAGCATCGAGCGTTGGGCCGCCACCGCGTTGGCGCTGATGGAGGCCCTGGGGTTCACGGCGTTTGGGGTGCTGGGCCACCACACGGGTGCGGTGATCGCGATGGAAATGACCGCGGCTTCGCCCACACGGGTGCGGGCGCTGGTGTTGTCGTCGTGCCCGTATGTGGATGCGGAGCGTCGCGCGCGCCACGGGCAACACGCGGTGGTGGACGGGGTGACGCACCGCGCCGACGGGGGCCACCTGCTGGAGCTGTGGCGGGGCCGGCAAGCGTTTTATCCGGCGGGCGATGTGGTGCTGCTTGAACGTTTTGTGGCCGATGCGCTGCGCGCCGATGGCCGCGCGGCGCAAGGGCATCTCACGGTCAACCGCTATCGCATGGAGGACCGCATTGGCCTGGTGTGTTGCCCCACGCTGTTGATCGGTGCCACGGCCGATCCACACGCCTACCCCGCCGTGCCGCGCCTGGCCCAGGCCATGCCTCACGCACAGCGTGTGGACATCGAGGGCGGCATGGTGCCGCTGCCCGAACAGATGCCACAGCAGTTCGCCGACGTGGTGGGTGGCTTTCTGGCCGGCTTGCCGGTGTGAGCCCATCGAAGTCGGCGGAAAACGGACAACGGCACGCCGTTTCGGGATAGCGTGTCCTTGACCCCGTCGGCACCATCAAGGCCAACGTGCCCCGTGCCACAACAGGATGACCATGACCGTTTCTTTGACCGATTTCGCCCAGGACGTCGCCAGCGGCAAGCTGCGCGTGATCGACCTCACCCAGACCCTGTCCGAAGCTTTCCCGGCCCTGCAACTGCCGCCGCAGTTTGGCCAGGTCTGGGCCTTCAAGAAGGAACGCATCTCCCAGTACGACGAGGCCGGCCCGGGCTGGTACTGGAACAACTTTTCGTGTGGTGAGCACACGGGCACCCACTTCGACGCGCCGGCCCACTGGGTCACCGGCAAGGACCACGCCCGGAACACGGTGGACACGATTGACCCGGCCAAGTTTGTGGCCCCCGCCGTCGTGGTGGACGCCAGCGCGCAAGTGGCCGCCAACGCCGACTGGCTGCTCACCGTGGAATTCCTGCAGGCCTGGGAAGCGAAACACGGCACCATCCCCGCCGGCGCCTGGCTGCTGTTCCGCACCGACTGGTCCAAGCGCATCAGCGACCCGGCCCGTTTCGTCAACATGCAGGAAGACGGCGCCCACACGCCCGGCCCCACACAAGCGGCGGTTGAGTGGCTCATCAACGAACGCAAGGTGCTGGGCTTTGGTGTGGAGACCATCAACACCGACGCCGGTCAGTCGTATGCGTGGCCGCTGGCCTACCCCTGCCACACCCTGATGCACGGGGCCAACAAGTACGGCCTGCAGTGCCTGAAGAACCTGGACCAGCTGCCGCCCAAGGGCGCGGTCATCCTGGCCGCGCCGCTCAAGATCGAAGGCGGTTCGGGCAGTCCTTTGCGTGTGTTGGCATTGGTGAGCGGAGACTGAGCGATGGCAGAGCGTTCGTTTGCCGCCGAGGTGCGGCAGCTGGAGGTGCCGGCCGGCACCGAGTTCCACGGCGAGGGCATCCTGGCCGTCACCAAGGCCTTGCTCGAATGTGGGGTGGGTTATGTGACGGGCTACCAGGGATCGCCCATCTCGCACCTGATGGACGTGCTGGCCGATGCCCAGCCCATTCTGGAAAAGCTGGGCGTGTATTTCGAGCCCGCCGCCAGCGAGGCGGCCGCCGCCTCGGCGCTGTCGGCTTCGGTGAGTTACCCGGTGCGCGGTGCCGTGACCTGGAAGTCCACCGTGGGCACCAACGTGGCCTCGGACGCGCTGGCCAACCTGGCCTCGGGTGGTGTCACCGGCGGCGCGCTCATCATCGTCGGCGAGGACTACGGCGAAGGCTCCAGCATCATGCAGGAGCGCACCCACGCCTTCGCCATGAAGTCGCAAATGTGGCTGCTCGACCCGCGCCCACACCTGCCTTCCATCGTCAAGGCGGTGCACGACGGCTTTGCGCTGTCCGAGGCCTCCAACACGCCGGTGATGCTGCAGCTGCGCATCCGCTCCTGCCACCTGCACGGCAGCTTCATCACCCAGGAAAACCTGCGGCCCAAGTTCAGCTTGAAGGATGCGCTCGAAGCCCCGGTGCGCGACGTCAACCGCATCGTGTTGCCGCCCGCCTCCTTCCTACACGAGAAGGAAAAGATCGAGAACCGCTGGCCGGCGGCGGTGAAGTACATCCAGGAACACCAGCTCAATGAGTTCATCGATGGCGACATCGAGCACCTCGGCATCATCACCCTGGGCGGCCTGACCAACAACGTGCAGCGCGCGCTGCAGCTGCTCGAACTCGGCGACCTGTGGGGCCAGACCCGCCTGCCCATGTACGTGCTCAACGTAGCCTATCCGCTGGTGGAAGAAGAGGTGCTGCGCTTCTGTCAAGGCAAGAAGGCCGTGCTGGTGGTGGAGGAAGGCCAGCCCGACTACCACGAGCAGCACCTCAACACCATCCTGCGTCGCCATGGCGTGGGCACCGCCATCCACGGCAAGGACCTGCTGCCCATGGGTGGCGATTACACCGTCGACGCCCTGCGCAAGGGCTTGAGGGCCTTCGTCGAAAAACACCATCCGGCGGCCTTTGCCAAGCCGGTGCCGCTGGGCATGCCGAGCAAGCCGGCGCCGGTGATCCCGGCCAGCGGCAACGACATCCAGCTGCCCCCGCGTCCGCCCGGCCTGTGCGTGGGCTGTCCCGAGCGGCCCATCTTCTCGTCGCTGAAGCTGGCCATGCAGGAGCACGGCCAGCACCACATTTCGTCCGACATCGGCTGCCACCTGTTCTCCAGCCAGGCGCCCTTCGACATGGGTGCGACCACCATGGGGTATGGCCTGGGGGCATCGAGCGCGTCGGCCTTCAACGCCGGCAAGTTGTTCGGCTCGTCCAAGCGGGCGATTGCCATGATGGGCGATGGCGGCTTCTGGCACAACGGCCTGGCCACCGGCATAGGCAACGCGGTGTTCAACAAACACGACAACGTGTTCCTGATCATCGACAACAACTACTCGGCGGCCACCGGCGGGCAGGACATCCTGTCCTCGCGCGCCGACAACGA
>CAYUAH010000103.1:0-11180 GCA_964442375.1 uncultured Hydrogenophaga sp.
CCCTGCTGCCCGACGACTACTGCGGCGACGTGCACCTGCGCCTGAGCTTCTACAAGAAGCTGGCCACCGCCAAGACCACCGAGCAGATCGACGCATTGCTGGAGGAAATCGTGGACCGCTTCGGCAAGCCGCCGGCGCAGACGCAGACGCTCATCGACGTGCACCGACTGCGCGTGCTCAGCACACCCTATGGCGTGGTCAAGGTCGATGCCGCACCCGGCGTCATCAGCATCCACTTCCGGCCCAACCCGCCGGTGGAGCCGATGCGCATCATCGAGCTGATCCAGAAGAACAAACACATCAAGCTGGCCGGCAACGACAAGCTGCGCATCGAGCGCGAATTGAAAGAACCCAAGGACCGCGCGCAAATGGTGCGCGATGTGTTGCGCAGCCTGGGGCAACCCGTCAAGGCCGTCGCGGCGGCTTGACCCAGATCAAGCCCGTCTCGATGGGCGGGCACGGTGGGGCCAACGTTCACCTGGCGTTCATGCGCCGGCCACGAAACTTCAATCCAGGGCGCCAAGATGGGCGTCCACACATTGAAGATGGAAAGGGAAGCCATGAACCTCAACCCCCACCGCCCCTGGATCACCCCGCTCGTGATCGGCGCCTTTGGCCTGTCGGCCGTCACCGGCGTGCTGATGTTTTTCCACCTCGATTCGGGGCTCAACAAGACCGCCCACGAGTGGCTCAGCTGGGCCATGGTGATCGGCGTGCTGCTGCATTTGTTGCTCAACATGAACGCCTTCAAACGCTACTTCACACAAACCACCGCGCGTGTGGTGGTGGGCGTGTTTGCCCTGGTGCTGGCGCTCAGCTTCATACCCGCTGGCGGCGCCAAAAGCGAACCCGGTTTCGCACCACCGGTACGCGCGCTGGCACAGGCACCTTTGAGCGTGCTGTCCCAGGTGGCTGGCATCAGCACTGAAGAGCTGAAAGCAAAGTTGCATGCCACAGGCTTGAACGTCACGAGCGACCAACAATCGGTGGCCGAACTGGTGGGTGGTGACTTGCGCCAGCAGATCGGGATCCTGAACCGGGTCGTCCCGGCCGCCGGCCACTGAACATCCACATATAAGTGGTTCGCACTTATAATTTTCTCCGTTTCTTGCCAAGGAGGCCGCCATGGCACAGGTGACCATTTATGTGGAAGACAGCGCGCTGGAAGCCGCCCGCGAGGCGGCGGCACGGGCACACATGTCGCTGAGCCAATGGTTCGCACAATTTGCGGCGGCGGAAAAGCGCAAACTGGCGACCGACCGCCAGACTTTCTGGGCTGAGATCGATCAGCTGCGGCAGCCCGGTGATGACCAGGCCTTCGACTTCCTGCTGGACCCCAAGACCCGCCATGCCGGTCTGGGCGAAGACATTGCGCGTGAGTCGGTCGAATGAGCTTGCTGCTCGACACCAACATCCTCATTTACGCCTACCGCAACCAAGGTCGCTGCCGCGCCCGGCTGGACGCCCAGGCGCCCGACACGGTGTTTCTCAGTGCGATCAGCGCCCTTGAAATGGAACTCGGCCTGGCGAAATCCGCACGCCCCGATGCGATGCAACGCTTCTGGCAAGACGCGCTCGAGCGCCATCGACTGCTCGCCTTCGATCTGGAAGCGTCGCGCCACGCCGGGCGCTTGCGAGCCCACCTTGAAACCGCCGGCACACCCATTGGCCCTTACGACTTGCAGATCGCCGGTATTGCCCTGGCCCACGGCCTGACCGTGGTCACCCGCAACACCCGAGAATTTGCCCGCGTGCCCGGCCTGCGCGTTGAAAACTGGTACGACTGAAACCCCTCAAGCCCTGCGCTGCCCATGACGACCCCCACCGAATTTGCCCCCGGCCTCGTGATCCAAGGCGTCACACCGCTGCTGCAACTGCGCGACTTCAAGCTGATCGCCTTCGACATGGACTCCACCCTCATCAACATCGAGTGTGTGGACGAAATCGCTGATGCCGTGGGCCGCAAGGCCGAGGTGGCGGCCATCACCGAAGCCGCCATGCGCGGCGAGATCACCGACTTCAAGGACAGTCTGCGCCGCCGTGTGGCGCTGCTCAAAGGCGTCACCCTGGCCGACATGGAGCGTGTCTACAGCGAACGCCTGCGCATCAACCCCGGCGCCGCCGAACTGATCCGGGCCTGCCAGGCCGTGGGCATGAAGGTGCTGCTGGTGTCCGGTGGTTTCACCTTTTTCGCGCACCGCGTGTGCGAACGCCTGGGCATTGATTTCAGCCGCTCCAACATCCTCGCCGTCGAGGGTGGCGCGCTCACCGGCGAATTGGTCACGCAGAGCTGGGGCGACATCTGCGATGGTGCCGAAAAACGCCGCACCCTGCTGGAAGTGGCCTCGCTGCTCAACATCGCGCCCAGCCAGTGCATTGCCATGGGCGACGGCGCCAACGACCTGCCCATGATGGGTGCGGCCGGCCTGTCGGTGGCCTACCACGCCAAACCCAAGGTGCGCGAGCAGGCCATGGTCGCCATCAACCAAGGCGGTCTGGACCGCCTGCTGGAACTGTTCCACAGGCCGTGAACGCCTTGACCAACAGCCTGCGCCAGCGTGTGCGGGCCTGGGCGCTGGACTGGAAAAGCCACCTGATCACGGTGACCATGCTGGTGGCGGTCGTGTTGGCGGTGCAAGCCTGGCAAACGCGGCACGTGGCCGGTGGCCCCCTGAGCGATGACGTGCTGAACACCGCCCTGACGGTGATCCGCCCCGATGGCAGCGCACACCAGAGCACGGTGAGCGCCGAACTGGCGGGCTTGCAAGCCCGCCATCCTGGGCGCAACGTGGGCCTGTACGTGTGGGCCGAGTGGTGCCCCATCTGCAAAACCATCCAGGGCACGGTGGACGGCATCGCGCAAGACCACCCGGTGCTCACCGTGGCCATGCAATCGGGCCCACCCGACGCGGTGGGCCGCTACCTGCGCGGACGCAGCCTGGACTGGCACACCCTGGTAGACCCGCGCTCGCAAGTCTCGGACGGGCTGGGTTTTGGCGCGGTGCCGGCGTTTGCCGTCATCACCCCCGAAGGCCAATTGCGTTGGCCCACCGTGGGCCTGAGCAGCGGCTGGGGCCTGCGCCTGCGGCTGTGGCTGGCCCGCTGAAACCCCGCCCGCTCAGCCCCCCGCTCGTTTGACCCTGTGGCCGTCGGCGGCCAGCAAAGCCATCACGCGCTCCACGTGGTCGCCCTGGATTTCCAGCACGCCGTCCTTGGCCGTGCCGCCCGAACCACAAGCGGTGCGCAGGCGCTTGCCCAGGGCGGCCAGCGCATCGGGCGGCAGCGCCACACCGCGCACCACCGTCACGGCCTTGCCGCCGCGCCCTTTGGTTTCGCGCAACACACGCACCACCCCATCACCCGCCGGCACCGCCACACGCTGTTTGCAGACACACGAAGCCTTGGGCTGGCCACAGTCGGGACAAATGCGCCCGCTGTCGGTGGAGTAGACGAGGCGGGTGTGGGAGCTTGAGGTGGCCATGGTGTCGCGCATGGTAACGCCAGCCACCCCGGCGCCCCCCACAATGCGGGCGAAGGAGACAACGCCGTGTTGAACACCGCCCACCTGGCCCACTGGCCGCCCGGCCTGCCCCACCACCTGACATTGCCGCAGACCAGCCTGGTCTACAACCTGGAGGTGTCGGCCGCGCGTTTCCCCAACAAGCCCTTCATCGTTTTCTACGACACCCAGATCAGCTTCGCGCGCTTCAAGCGCGAGGTCGAACACCTGGCCGCGCACCTGCAGCAGGTGTGTGGCGTGTTGGCCGGCGACCGGGTGCTGATCGACATGCAGAACAGCCCCCAGTGGGCCTTGGCCTTCTACGCCATCCTGCGGGCCAATGCGGTGGCCGTGCCGGTGAACCCCATGAACCGGACCGACGAGTTGCGGCACGCGGCGCAGGACAGCGGTGCCCGCGCCGCCTTTGTGGCGCAGGAACTGCTGCCCCACCTGCTGCCGGTGCTGGACGACGCCGACACGCCACTGCAGCACCTGGTGGTGGCCACGTACAGCGACTACCTCGAAGCCACCACCGACCTGCCCGTGCCCGACTTCGTGCGTGCGCCGCGCGAAACCCTCACACACCCGAACGCCCGTGCCTGGTCCGACGTGCTGGCCGCGCAGCGCGCGCCCGGCCCGCACACCGCCGGCCCCGACGACCTGTGCGTGATGCCCTACACCTCGGGCACCACCGGCCGGCCCAAGGGCTGCAAACACACCCACCGCAGCGTGATGAGCACGCTGGTGGGCGGCGTGCACTGGTTTGGCCGCACGCAGGACGCGGTCTACCTTTCGGTGCTGCCCTTCTTCCACGTCACCGGCCTGTCGGGCAGCCTCAACGGCCCCATGTACATCGGCGCCACCATCGTCATCCTGCCGCGCTGGGACCGCGACACCGCCGCCACCTGCATGCAGCGTTACCGCGTCACCGTGTGGCAGTGCATCACCACCATGGCGGTGGACTTCCTGGCCAACCCGCGCCTGGGCGAATACGACCTGTCCAGCCTGAGCGGCATACGCGGCGGCGGCGCCGCCATGCCCGAGGCCGTGGCGCTGCGCCTGAAACAGCTCACCGGGCTGGACTACGTGGAGGGCTACGGCATGTCGGAGACCATGGCCGCCACCCACATCAACCCACCGCATCGACCCAAGCCGCAGTGCCTGGGCATTCCGGTGTACGACGTCGATGCGCGGGTGGTGGACCCGCTGACGCTGGCCGAACTGCCGCAGGGCGAATCGGGCGAGATCGTGGTGCATGGCCCGCAGGTGATGCAAGGCTACTGGAACGACGAGGCCGGCACGGCGGCGGCCTTCATCGAACTGGACGGCAAACGGTTTCTGCGCACCGGCGACATGGGCCGCATCGACGAGGACGGCTACTTCTTCATGACCGACCGCTTGAAACGCATGATCAACGCCTCGGGCTACAAGGTCTGGCCGGCGGAGGTCGAGGCCCTGCTTTACCACCACCCCGCCATTCAAGAGGCCTGCGTGATCGGCGCACCCGACGGCAAACGCGGCGAAACCGTCAAGGCGGTGGTGGTGCTGCGCCCGGGGCATGCCTTGAGCGCCGACGAGCTGATGGCCTGGGCCCACGGCCACATGGCGGCCTACAAAGCCCCGCGCCTGGTCACGTTCGTGGAGGCCTTGCCCAAAAGTGGCAGCGGCAAGGTGATGTGGCGAGAGTTGCAGGCGCAGGAGGCCGCGCGCACGCAGCCGTGAGGCCTGCTCAGCGGTGCTTCAGCGCGTCACGCAGCAAGGCCAGCGCGGCGTCGAAGTCGTAGCGCGTCAGCGCCTGGCGCAGTTCGCCCATGCGCGTGCCCAGCACCCGCTGCAAAGGGGCCTGATACAGGTTCACCAGCGCGAGCGCTTCCACGTCGCCATCGGCCAATGCCTGCTCCAGCGCGGCCAACCCGTCCTCAGTGCCCTGCTCGGCCTCTGCGGCTTCAACGGCGCCCAGGGTCGGCTCGGCCACCAAGCCGGCCAGCACGGCGGGCAATTGGTCTGCCAGGTGCACCACCTCATGCACCAACTCGGTCAGCGCTGGGGCCTGCCTCCAGCCAGCGTCCTGGCCGGTGCCCGGTGCGGCCAGGTGTTGCTCCAGCCCGGCGCTCAAGGCCTGCAGCCGGTGGGCGCCCATGGCTTCGGCCTGGCCTTTGAGCAGGTGCACGGCGCGCATCACGCTGGCCAGGTCACCGTTGCCCAGCTGCGCCAGCGTCTGGTGGTGGACCTCGCCGAACTGTTGCAGCAGGTGGCGGTACACATCGGTCTTGCCCTCGCACAGGCGCAGCCCGGCGGCGGTGTCGATGCCGCTGGCCCCGCTGTCGGGTGCCGACGAGGAGGGCGCCACCAGCCCGACCTCGTCCCGCGCCAGGCAGGCCGCCATGGCGTCCCACACGCTGGACGCGCTGGCGTGGCGGTCCAGCACCTGAGCCACCCCGGCAGGGATGACCGCGCTGTCGTGCGCGTTGCCCGCCACCACCAGCATCTGCAACGGCTGTGGCAATTCCAGCGCCTGCAGCATGCGCGCCGTCTGCCAGGCATCCACCTCGGGCAAGGTGGCGTCGAGAAACGCGAAATCGAAGGGCTGGCCAATTTGCGTGGCGCGGTGCACGTGGCGCAGCGTGTCGGGGCCGCTGGTGGCGGCCTCCACGGTCAGACCAAAACCTTTGAGCAGCGGCACCAGGTGGTCGCGCAGCGCGGGCTCGCCACTGGCCACCAGCACACGCCGCCCAGGCACACGCAACAGCCGGTGGCGGGGCGGCGCCTCTCCTTCGGCCACACCCAGCCACACACTGAACCAGAAGCTGCTGCCCTGACCGGGTGCACTGTCCACCCCCACCTCGCCGTCCATCAGGCGGGCGATCTGGGCCGCCATGGCCAAGCCAATGCCCAGCCCGCCGTGCGCACGCGACAGCGACGCGTCGCCCTGGTGGAACAGGCGGAACAAGGCCTGCTGCTGTGCCGGCGTCATGCCAGCACCGGTGTCGCGCACGACAAAGTGCAGACGCACCCGCCCGGCGGCCTGCTGCTTCACATCCACCTGCAGCACCACCTCGCCTTGTTCGGTGAATTTGAGTGCGTTGTCCAGGTAAACCAGCAGCAACTGGCTCAGGCGCCGCGCGTCGCCCACCACACGCAGCGGCACCTCGGGGGCCAGCGCCAGCCGCAGCCGCAACCCACGATCGGCAGCGCGGCTGGCTTGCACCTGCAGCAGCGCGTCCAGAGCGCCCTTGAGGTCGAAAGCGGCGGCCGACAACTGCATCTGGCCTGCCTCGAAACGCGACAGTTCCAGCAAGTCATTGAACAGGCGCAGCAGGTGCTGGCCGGCGCTTTGCACATGCTGCAGGTAGTCGCGTCGCTCGCGGTCGTCGGCCGCGTCCAGCGCCAGGTGCGACATGCCCAGAATGGCGTTGAGCGGTGTGCGCACCTCGTGGCTGATGTTGGCCAGAAACGCCGACTTGAGCCGGGTGGCCATGTCGGCCTGGGCCTGGGCCAGCCGCAGGGCTTCCGAAGCCTCATGCTCGTCGGTCGCGTCCTCGATGACGGCGAGCACACCCCTGTCGGGGTCGTTCGCATCAATGGCCTGGGCATGGAGGTGGGCCCAGAAAACGTCGCCGTTGTGGCGGCGCATGAGCAGATTTCTGTCGGCGCGCTCGCCCGCCAGCAAGCTGGGGTAAACACGGCCCATTTGTTCGTAGGTGGCGTCGTCCACGTACCACAGGCGGGTGGACTGTCCGACCATCGCGCCCGGCTCGACACCAAAAATCGCCTCCAGACGAGGGTTGCAACTGTCGATCTGCCGGTTGCGGATCACGGCAATGCCCACGGGCGCGGCCTCGAACAGCGCGGTCTGCTCGGCCACCACCTGCCGCAGCGATTCGGTGCTGCGCTGCAGCTGCGCGGTACGCTCCTTCACCACCTCTTCAAGGTGGTGGCGCAGCCGGCCCAGTTCTTCGGCCGCCAGCTTGCGCTCGGTGATGTCGCGCGCGACACCCAGCACGCCAATCAGCGCGCCCTGGCGGTCGCGCATGGCGGTCTTCACCGTTTCGTACAGCCGGCGCCGGCCATCTTCGGCAAAGGTCAGCCACTCCTCGTTGATGCTGGGGCTGGTCGCAGCCATGGCCTTCTGGTCGTGGTGGCGAAAGCTCTGGGCGGTTGCCTCGTCCACGAAGTCGCGGTCGGTCTTGCCCACGATATCGGCTTCGGGCGCGCCATACAGGCCTTCAAAAGCGCGGTTGCAACCCAGGTACACCCCTTGCGGATCCTTGAGCCACACCAGGTCGGGAATGGCCCGGATCACCGCATTCAAGCGGGCGCGCTCGCGTGTCAGCTCGGCCGTGCGATCGCGCACCGCGCGCTGCAGCGAGCGTACCCACAGCAGCAGCACGGCACCCATGCCCAAGAGACCCAGCAACACCAGGGAGGAGCGCATGATCGCCTCGTGCCAGTCGAACGGCGCGCGCAGCCACTTCCTTTGAAGGGCTTCGCGTTCGGCGGGGGTGATCAACGCCATGCCCTTCTCGACCGCGCTCAGTGTGCTCAGGTTGTCGCGCCGCACCGCGCGGTGAAACTGGCCCACGTACAAATCGAAGGCCTTGAGGTAGTCCTTGTGCAGCTGGTTGCGGTAGAGGTAGTGGTCGCCGGGCAACTGGTCCATGCAGAACAGCTTGATTTGCTGGCCCACGGCGGCGTTGATGATGGCCTGGTAGTTGCTGAACACCACCACGTCGGTGATGCCGCTGCTGCGCAGGTGCTCGATGCAGGCATCTCCGGCCTGCACACCGACTCGGAAACCGGCCAGTGAGGCCGTCGACTGGATGCCGCTGATGGACTGGTGTGCGTACAGCGCCACCGGCACGTCCGCGTAGGGTTCGGAGAAGCTGTAGAGGGGCTCGCGGGCCGGTGTGCGAAAGATCATGTCGATCACATCCGCCTCGCCACCGAGCAGCATTTGCTGCGCCCGTGCCCAGTTGGTGGCAGTCAGCGTGACCTTTCGGCCGGTCTTGCGCTCCCACAGCGCCCACAGGTCCACCAGGTAGCCCTGGGTCTGGCCGTCGGGACCCTTGAACAGGTAGGGCGGGTAGTTGTCGTCGCTGACCACCCTCAAGCCTGGGGGCGCTTCTGTGCTGGCGGCCACCGGCAGCCACAACGCCCACAGCGCCATGAGGCAGAACAGCGCGGCGGGCAGGGAACGGTGACGGCATCGCATGGATGCTGCGACGATAACCCGTGGACAAAAAAGGGGCTTGACGTGGATCAAGCCCCTGGCGGCAGGGAGGCCACTCAGGCCGTGGCTTCGGCCGCCACCGGCTGGCGGATCAGGTGATCGAACGCACTGAGCGCGGCCTTGGCGCCTTCGCCTGCGGCGATCACGATCTGCTTGTAGGGCACGGTGGTGCAGTCGCCCGCCGCGAACACGCCCGGCACGTTGGTGTGGCCCTTGGCGTCGACCACGATCTCGCCAAAGCGGCTCAGCTCAACCGTGCCCTTGAGGAACTCGGTGTTGGGCACCAGGCCGATCTGCACGAACACACCTTCGAGCGGCACCAGGTGCTCGGTGCCGCTCACGCGGTCCTTGTACTTCAGGCCGTTGACCTTGCCGTCCGCACCGGTGATCTCGGTGGTCTGCGCGTTCACATGGATGGTGACGTTGGGCAGGCTTTTGAGCTTGCTCACCAGGACCGCATCGGCCTTGAGCTGGTCGGCGAATTCGATCAGCGTGACGTGTTGCACGATGCCGGCCAGATCGATCGCGGCTTCCACACCGGAGTTGCCGCCACCAATCACCGACACGCGCTTGCCCTTGAACAGCGGGCCGTCGCAGTGCGGGCAATAGGCCACGCCCTTGTTCCTGTATTCCTGCTCTCCCGGCACGTTGACGTTGCGCCAGCGCGCGCCGGTGGACAGGATGACGCTGCGCGCCTGCAACGTGGCGCCATTGGCCAGCTGCACGCCCACCAGGCCGCCCGGCTCGCCGGCGGGGATCAGCTTCTCGGCGCGCTGCAGGTTCATGATGTCCACCTCGTAGTGGCGCACCTGGGCTTCGAGCGCGGCCGCGAATTTGGGGCCGTCGGTCTCCAGCACCGAGATGTAGTTCTCGATGGCCATGGTGTCGTTGACCTGGCCACCAAAACGCTCGGCCGCCACGCCCACGCGTATGCCCTTGCGGGCCGCGTACACCGCCGCTGCCGCGCCGGCCGGGCCACCACCAACGATGAGCACGTCGAACGGGTCTTTGGCACTGAGCTTGGCGGCATCACGCTGGGCGGCGTTGACGTCGAGCTTGGCCACGATCTCGGCCACGTCCATGCGGCCCGAGCCAAACACCTGGCCGTTGAGGAAGACCATGGGCACAGCCATGATCTCGCGCTCGGTCACTTCCTGCTGGAAGGCACCGCCTTCGATCACCACGGTCTTGACCTGGGG
The DNA here is from genome assembly GCA_964442375.1 of uncultured Hydrogenophaga sp. GTDB lineage: Bacteria > Pseudomonadota > Gammaproteobacteria > Burkholderiales > Burkholderiaceae_C > Hydrogenophaga. The sequence goes on from CAYUAH010000103.1 coordinate 9,929, forward strand.
GTTGAGGATGGCCATGAGCGAGAGCGCCTGCACCACGTCCGGGCAGTTGTGGCAGCTCAGGGACATGTAGACCTCAAAGTTGAAGTCGCCTTCCAAGGCCTTGATGCTGTCGATCACGTCCTGCTCGACCTTGGGCGGATGGCCGCCGGTCCACAGCAGCGCCAGCACCAGCGAGGTGAACTCGTGGCCCAGCGGCAACCCGGCAAAACGCACGCCTTGGCTCTCACCGGCACGCGCCACCACGAAGGAAGGCTTGCGGGCGTCGCTGCCGGAGGTGTCCAGCGCGACCTTGTCAGACAGGCCGACGATGGTCTCCAGCAGCGCGCGCATTTCAACGCCGGTCGCGCTGTCGTCCAGCGAGGCGATCAGCTGGATGGGCTGGCGCAACATGCCCAGGTACTGCTGCAACTGCGATTTGAGGGTGTCGTCAAGCATGTCTGACTCCTAGAAAAATTCAAAAAAATGGGCGCACGTTTCCAATGCCGCTGGTGCATGGGCCGCTTGAGCCCATGAGGCAGCGGTACTGCCAAAAAAATCGGAGGATGGAGGGGGAGCCTCCGGGAATGCCACGGGTCCGGCTCCGCCGGCCCGTAGGCATTGCCCCCTTGAGGGGGTGACGCGCCCCTAGGCGCGGCGCGGGGGTGGGCTCAAATCTTCCCGACCAGGTCCAGGCTGGGAGCCAGGGTCTTGGCGCCTTCGTTCCACTTGGCGGGGCACACCTGGCCGGGGTTGGCGGCGGTGTACTGGGCGGCCTTGAGCTTGCGCACGGTTTCCTTCACGTCGCGGGCGATTTCATTGGAGTGCACTTCCATGGTCTTGATCACGCCTTCGGGGCTGATCACGAAGGTGCCGCGCAGGGCCAGGCCTTCTTCTTCGATGTGCACGCCAAAGGCGCGGGTCAGTTGGTGGGTCGGATCGCCGACCAGGGGGAACTTGGCCTTGCCCACGGCGGGGCTGGTTTCGTGCCAGACCTTGTGCGAGAAGTGGGTGTCGGTGGTGACGATGTAGACCTCAGCGCCAGCCTTTTGGAACTCGGCGTAGTTGTCGGCCGCGTCTTCGATCTCGGTCGGGCAGTTGAAGGTGAAGGCAGCCGGCATGAAGATCAGGACGGACCACTTGCCGTGCAGGTCTTTTTCGGTCACTTCGATGAACTCACCCTTGCCGTTGCGGTTGACGAAGGCGGTGGTCTTGAAGGCTTGCACCGGGGTGTTGATGATGGACAGGGCGTTGATGATGGACATGAGTCAGCTCC
>CAYUAH010000104.1:0-11084 GCA_964442375.1 uncultured Hydrogenophaga sp.
GGCCGGCAACGGCAGCGCCGGCCACCTGGCTTTTGAGTACCTCAAGATGGTGAGCGAGACCTTCATGCTGCACGTGCCCTACCGCGGCACCGGCCCCATGCTGACCGACCTGATGGCCGGGCGCCTGCAGGCGGCCTCGGTGGGCGCGCCGGCCCTGCTGGCCTTCATCAAGGCCGGCAAACTGCGCTGCATCGCCACCGGCACCACCCAACGCCTGCCCCAGCTGCCCGACGTGCCCACCGTGGCCGAACAAGGTTTCAAGGGCTTCGAAATGACGCAGTGGTACGGCCTGATGGCGCCGCGCAAGTGGGGCGCTGCGCCCTTGGCCAAGCTCGAAGCCGAAGCCATGAAAGCGGCCACCAGCAGCCTGGTGAAGGAAAAGCTGTCGCACGAAACCGCCATCGCCGTGGGCGGCACGGGCAAGGAGTTCGACGCCTTCATCAAGGCCGAACAGGCGCGCTGGAAACCGGTGATCGAACGCGCACAGATCAAGCCCGAAGGCACGGGCTGACCTGCAGCCGCCGCGCCCGCAGGCTCAGCGCCGCAACACGTCCATCCACGCGAGTTGCTCGGCGGACAAGGCCGCATCCGGCGTCAACATGGCGGTGGCCAGCGCCGTGCGGATCTCGGGTTCGGGCGTGGGCAGCGGGCCGCCGAGCAAGGCGTCGAGCACCTGCGTGGCCTTGGCCAAGGTCTGACCATAAAGGGCGAAGATGCCGGACACACTGACGTGTTGCGCGGGGTCTTCGAGCCAGCAGTCGTAGTCGGTCACCAGACCCACGGTGGCGTAGGCCATCTGGGCTTCGCGCGCCAAAAACACCTCGGGCACGTTGGTCATGCCCACCAGATGACAGCCCGCCTGGCGTAGAAAGTGGCTTTCCGCCTGGGTGCCCAGGCGCGGGCCTTCGATGCAGGCGTAGGTCAGGCCCCGGTGCAGGCTCTGCCCGGCACGCTGGGCCGCCTGCTGCACCGCATCCACCAGGGCGGCGCTCACCGGCTTCGCGGTGGACACGTGCGCGGCCACACCACCACCAAAAAAGCTGCGTTGGCGCTGACCCCGGGTCCAGTCGAAATACTGTTCGGGCATGGCCAGGTCACCCGGCTTGACCTCCAGCGCCAGGCTGCCCACGGCCGAAAATCCGAGCAGCAGTGTGGCGCCCGCCGCCTTGAGCGCGTACACATTGGCGCGGTAGTTCACCTCATGCGGCAACAGGCGGTGGCCGGCGCCGTGACGGGCCAGGAACAACACCTCGTTGTGCCCGAAGCGGCCTTTGAGGATGTCACCCGAGGGTTCGCCAAAAGGTGTGGCGGCGCTGATGCGTTCGGTGATGTCCAGACCGGGCAGTTCATAGAGGCCGGTGCCTCCGACGATGGCAAGCATGTTCCATTCTCCCAATGAAAAACGTGTGGCGTCACAGCCAGCCTGGCGGCAGATGCACCAGATCGGCGGCTTCGTCGATGTCGGCCAAGGGCGCGAGTTCGGCCCAGCGCCAGCCGTGGCGGCGCGCGCGTTCGCGTGTGTGCCCCATCACCAGGGGGGTGCTCCAGGTCATGCCCAGCAGCAGCTCGGGCGCCGCACGCGTGAGGCCGATCAAGGCGTAGCCGCCGTCCAGGGCGGGCACAAACACCGCGTCGTGGGGGTCGAGCGCAGCACCTGCGGCGGCCAGCACCTGGGCGTTCAAGGCCGGGGCATCGGTGCCGATCAACAAGACCTTGTGGTGGCGGTTCAGCGCCCGACTCAGCGCGCGGTGCATGCGCTCGCCCAGGTCGCCCTCGCCCTGCGGCGTCAGGTGCAGCCGCTCGCCCAGGGTCAGCCGCGCCTGTTCAAAAACGGGGTGATGGGTGTCGGGCGCCACACACAGCTCCAGGTGATCCACCGGTGCATCACGCACCTGCCCCAGCGTGTGCTGCAGCAGCCGCTCGGCCAGACGGGCCGCGCCCTCGGCGCCCAGCGCGGGGATGAGGCGCGTTTTGGCCTGCCCGGGCAACGGCGCCTTGGCGAACACGATCAGCGCGGTGCTCATCGGTAGGCCTCGGCCAGGCTGCGCGCCGATTCGCCGCGCCAGTAGCGCCAGCGCAGGCACCACATCAGCAAAATGGTGCGCCAGACGCCACGTGTTTCCCAGCGCCTGCCCGACGTGGCCACACGCTCACGCAAGCAGGCGGGTGGGGCCAACTGGCACAGGCGCTTGGAAAGTTCGATGTCTTCCATCAGCGGCTGGTCGGGAAAACCACCCAGGCGTTCAAACACGTCGCGGCGCACGAACAGGGCCTGGTCGCCGGTGGCGATGCCGCTCCAGCGCGAGCGCGCGTTCATCAGTGTGGCCACCACGCGCAGCATGGGGTGGCGGCCGACGATGCGCACGTCGAACCGGCCCCACAGCGCGCCAGCCGCCATGGCAGCCAGCGCCAGATGGTCCGCCTCGGGCGGCAGCTGGGTGTCGGCATGCAAGAACAGCAGCACGGCACCCCGCGCGGCTGCGGCGCCCGCGTTCATCTGTCGGGCACGGCCACGGGCGGCCACCACCACGGCGTCGGCATGGGGCCGAGCCAACTCGGCGGTGGCGTCCTGGCTGCCGCCGTCCACCACGATCACCTCCACCCCGCGCTGGCGCAACGGCGCCAGGCTGGCCAGGGTGGCTGTGATGCCGGCGGCCTCGTTGAGCACGGGCACCACAATCGATACGACGGGCAGGCTCAAGCGCGGCACCTCATGAGCGCTCCCACGCATGGAAACGCGCCAGCCAGGCCAGCACACGCTGCGGCGCGTGGGCACGTTTCCATTCGCCGGCCGCGTATTTGTTGGCCTCGGCCAGGGTGGGGTAGGTGTGGACGGTGCCCAGAATCTTGTTCAGACCCAGGCCGTGTTTCATGGCCAGCACGTACTCGGCCAGCAGGTCGCCCGCGTGTTCGCCAACGATGGTCACGCCCAGGATCGTGTCCTTGCCAGGCACGGTCAGCACCTTCACAAAACCGTGGGCCGTTCCGTCGACGATGGCGCGGTCGAGTTCGTCGATGCCGTATCGCGTGACCTCGAACGCGATGCCTTGTTCGCGCGCTTCGGTTTCAGACAAGCCCACCCGCGCCACCTCGGGATCGCTGAAAGTGGCCCAGGGAATCACGGAATGGTCGGTCTTGAAGCGCTTGAAGCGGCCGAACAGCGCATTGACGGCTGCGTACCAGGCCTGGTGTGCGGCGGTGTGGGTGAACTGGAAGGGTCCGGCCACGTCGCCCACCGCAAAGATGTTGGGGTAGAGCGTCTGTTGGTAGGCGTTGGTTTCTATGGTCTGGCGCGGGCCCAGCGCAATGCCCAGTTCCTCCAGCCCGTAACCGCTCACGCGCGGGCTGCGGCCCACGGCGCACAAGATGTGGTCGAAGGCGATGGTGTGCTCGGTGCCGCCGTGTTGGACGATCAGGCGCTTCTCGCCATCGACGACCTCCACCCGCAGCGCCTGGTGGCCGGTGCGCAGGTCCACCCCGTCGGCGCGCAGCGAGGCGGCCACCTCTTCGCTCACCTCGGGGTCTTCGCGCATCAGCACACGCGGGGCCATTTCCACCTGGGTGACGCGGCTGCCCAGCCGGGCAAAACTCTGGGCCAGCTCGCAGCCGACGGGGCCGCCACCCAGCACCAGCAGGCGCTGGGGCAATTCGGTCAGGCCCCACAGCGTGTCGCTGGTCAGGCAGCCCACGTCGCTCAAGCCTGGCAAGGGCGGCACCCAGGGGCTGGCGCCTGCGGCAATCACGATGTTGCGCGTGGTCACGGTCAACACGCGGCCATCGGCCAGCGTCACGTCCACCTGCCAGGGCGTGGTGATGCGGGCGTGGCCCATCAGCACCTCCACACCCAGGCCGGTGTAGCGTGCCACCGAGTCGTGGGGTTCGATGTCGCGTATGACCTGGTGGATGCGTGCCATCACCGCCGCAAAATCCACCGTACCGCTGGCGCCCTGGATACCGAGCGCCTGCGCCTGCTGCAGCTGTTTGGCCGCTTTGGCCGAGCGGATCAAGGCCTTGCTGGGCACACAGCCAAAGTTCAGGCAGTCGCCGCCCATCTTGTGACCTTCGATCAGTGTGACCTTGGCCTTGACGGCTGCGGCGATGTAGGCCGACACGAGCCCGCCCGCGCCGCCGCCAATCACCACCAGGTTACGATCGAACCGGGCTGGCCTGGACCAGCGCGCGTACAACTTGCGCCGCTGCACCCAGGCCACCGCCCACTTGGCCAGCCACGGGAACACGCCCAGCAGCGTCAGGCTGCCCAGCAGGGCGGGCGAGAGGACGTCGGCGCTGGCGCTGACCTGGGCCAGTTGTGTGCCCGCGTTCACGTACACCGCCGTGCCCGCCAGCATGCCGATCTGGCTGACGGCGTAGAAACGCCAGGCGCTCAACGTGGTCAGGCCCATCAGCAGGTTGATCAGAAAAAACGGAAACACCGGCACCAGGCGCAGGGTGAGCAGGTAGAAGGTGCCGTCCTTGGCCAGGCCGGCGTTGACCGTGGACAGCCAGGTGCCGAAACGTTTTTCCACCACGCCGCGCAGCAGCGTGCGCGCGGCCAGAAACGCGATCAGCGCGCCCAGGCTGGACGCAAACGACACCACCAGCACACCCAGGCCCAGGCCCAACACCGCACCACCCGCCAGCGTGAGGATGGCCGCGCCCGGAATCGACAAGGCGGTGAACAGCACGTACACCACGAAGTAAACCGCCACGGTGGCCAGCGGATGCTGCCCGTACAGGGCGATCAACGCGTCGCGGCTGGCCTTGAGCTGATCGAGCGTGAGCCACTGCCCCAGCCCCACCCACTGGTAGGCCAACACGGCGGCCAGCACCACGGTGGCCGCAACGGCCCAGCGGCCCCAGGTACGCGCAGCGTTCATCCCACCGCCCGGGCCAGCGACGCGGCTTCGTCCAGCGCGCCGCCGCAGCTGCTGCCCTGACCGGCGGTGCAGCCGTAGCAGTGGTCGGCCACGCGCACGGGTTGGCCCTCGGTGGTCTGCGTCAGCAGGTCGCGCAGGTGCGGGCGGGCACTGCCGGGCAGCGTGGCGGGCAGCCCCAGCATCTGGTTGAAATCGCAGTCGTACAGGTGGCCCAACCAATCGACACTGATGAGGCTGCGGCACATGACCGTGCCCAGGTTCTCGGCCCGGTAGGCCGACTTGAGCAGGCCCATGTAGCTGTCGAAGCTGCCCTTGCTCAACAAGGTGCTGCCAAAACGCTGCACCGGCATGTTGGTCAACGCAAAGAGCTGGTTGAAGCGTATGCCGAAGTGCTGGAACAGCTCGCGTTTGTAGTCGGCCTCCAGCGGGCCCTGGGGCGGCGGCAGCGCCGGGCCCTGGGGGTTGTAGACCAGGTTGAGCACCAGCCCGGAGCCGTCCTGCCCGTAGCCCAGCGCATTCAAAACGCGCAATCCGGCGATGCTGCGCGCGAACACGCCATCGCCGCGCTGGCGGTCCACGTTGGCGGGCGAATAACAGGGCAGCGAGGCCGTCACCTCCACACCCTGCGCGGCCAGAAAATCGGCAAGGTCGTCCTGCCCGGGTTCGGACAGGATGGTGAGGTTGTTGCGGTCGATGACACGCACGCCCAGTGCCCGCGCGCCCCGCACCAGACGCCGGAAATGGGCGTTCAGTTCAGGCGCGCCGCCGGTCAGGTCCAGCGTGTTCAAGCGGCGAGCGGCCAGCACCTGCAGCACCAGGTCCACGGTGGTGCCGTCCATCGTTTCGGTGCGCTGGGGTCCGGCGTTGACGTGGCAGTGGAGACAGCTCTGGTTGCACTTGTAGCCCAGGTTGACCTGCAAGGTGTCGAGTGGCTGGCGCCGCAGCGCGGGGAAGTCGGTCTGAACAAGCCGTTCCAGGGTGGATCTCATGGTGTGTGCTTCAGGCAAGTTGGGTTCGCAGGTGCCGATTCGTGGGCAGACGCGGCAAGGTTACAACGGACGCTCCCGGCGGCAGACCACGCCAGTCAAAAGACCTGCTCCAGCGTGGCACGCGCGGCCGCCAGCACCGCCTGGGTCAGGCCATCGAGCAAGGCCGAGGTGGCGCGGGCATGTTGCCAGTACAAGGGCACGTCCAGCGGCCCGCTGGGCAGGCCGTCGGGCAGCAGCGCCACCAGCCGGCCTTGCCGCAGGTGGTCCGTGACCAGCGCCTGGGGGTGCAGGCCCCAACCCATGCCAGCCAGCGCCGCCACCACAAAGGCCTGCGATGAAGGCAGGGTGTGGCGCGGCAGCTCCACGTGGCGCCCACACAGGCGGCGCACCCAGCGTGTCTGCAACTCATCCTTGTTGCTGAACACCAGGCTGGGAGCACGCGCCAGGGCGGCCGCATCCACACCCTGGGCGAAGTGCTGGCGCACAAAGGCTGGGCTGGCGGCGGCGATGTAGCGCATGGCGCCCAGCGGGCGGCTGTTGCAGCCGGTGGCCGGCCGCGCGCTGGCCGTGACGGCCGCCAGCACGGCGCCGCCACGCAGCCACTCGGCGGTGTGGCCTTCGTCGTCCACCGCCACGTCCAGCAACATGGGCGCGCGGGCGGCGAAGGCCGCCACGGCGGGGGCGAACCAGGTCGCCAGGCTGTCGGCGTTCACGGCCACGGGCAAGCGCACACGGGCCTCACCCTCGGGGTCCAGCGCCGGCAAACCCGCCTGCAGTTCGTGCTCCAGCAGGCGCACGCGGTCCACGTGTTGGCACAGGCGCCGGCCGGTGTCGGTGGCCTGGCAGGGCTGGCCACGCACCACCAGGGCACAGCCCACACGCTCCTCCAGCAGGCGGATGCGTTGCGAGATGGCCGAGGGCGTGACGTGCAAGGCGCGGGCGGCACGCTCGAAACTGCCCTCCTGCACCACGGCGGACAGCGCGGACAAGGAGGCGTAGTCCAACATGATTCAGTTTTCCTTAATTGAGAAAAGCAAAGACAGTTTGTCTTCATTTGAAAAGGCAGGCAAGCTGCCGCCATGAACGAGATGTCCATCACCATCGCGTGGGCCCAGGTGGCGCCCGCATTTGTCCAGGGCCTGGTGCTGAGCCTGGGCCTGATCGTGGCCATTGGCGCGCAGAACGCCTTTGTGTTGCGCCAGGGCCTGCGCCGCGAACACGTGGGCAGCGTGGTGGCCTTTTGTGCCGTGGCCGACGCCTTGTTGGTCAGCGCCGGTGTGCTGGGCATGGCGCAAGCACTGGGCGAGCGCCCCGGCGTGGCACGGGCGCTGGCGCTGGCGGGCGCGGGCTTCCTGGCCTGGTACGGCTGGCAGGCCTTGCAACGCGCCCGGCAGGCCCACCAACTGCAGGCCAACCGCGACGGCGCCCGGCTGGGCCGGGGTGCGGTGCTGGCCCAGGCAGCGGCCTTCACCTTGCTCAACCCCCACGTCTACCTGGACACCGTGTTGCTGGTGGGCAGCATTGGCGCGCAGCAGCCGGCGCCGCTGCGGGCTTGGTTCGTGGCCGGCGCCAGCGTCGCCAGCCTGGGCTGGTTTGCCCTGCTGGGTTTTGGCGCCCGCTGGCTGGCGCCGTGGTTTGCACGGCCCCGTGCCTGGCAGGTGCTGGACGCCCTGATCGGTCTGACCATGTGGGTGCTCACGGCCCTGCTGGTGCGGCATGCGTTGAACGGTTTTTGAAAGACACCATGTACCTGCCCCACTGCCACCAGGCCCAGGACCCGACCGCCCTGCTGACCCTGATAGCCCAGCACCCCCTGGGCGCATGGGTGTGCACAGGCACCGAGGGCTTGATCGCCAACCACATTCCCTTTGTGCTGGACCGCAGCCGAGGCCCCCACGGCACCCTGATCGGCCACGTGTCGCGGGCCAACGGCGTCTGGCGCGAACTGCGCCCCACGGCGCCTTCGGTGGTGGTGTTCCAAGGGCCGCAGGCTTACATCACACCGGCGTGGTACCCGGGCAAAACGGCCCACGGCGAGGTGGTGCCCACCTGGGACTACGTGGTGGCCCATGCCCACGGCGTGGCGCACGCCATACACGACCGCGACTGGCTGCTGGCCATGCTGGAGCGCCTCACCCAAGCCCAGGAGTCCAACCGCGCCACGCCCTGGCGCGTGGCCGACGCGCCTGCGGCCTACATCGACCGCCTGCTGCGCGCCATCGTGGGCATCGAAATCACGATAGCCCGGCTGGAGGGCAAACACAAGCTCAGCCAGGACGAAGCCCTGGCCGACCGCGTGGGCACGGTGGCGGGCTTGCTGGGCGAACAGCGGGACGAGGCACGCGCACTGGCGGGGCTGGTGCAAACAGCGATCGACACCGAGCCGCCTGAGCGCCCTTAGGGCGGCAAGGCCGTGTTGCGCCCCCGCTCCAGGTGAATGAGGTACAGACCGCTGGCGATGATGATGGCGGCGCCGATCAGCGTGTGGGCCTCTGGCAGGGTGTGCCACAGCAGACAGTCGATACCCGCACCCCAGGCCAGGGCGGTGTATTCAAACGGCGCCACCGCCGAGGCCTGGCCATGGCGGAAGGCTTCGGTGATGCACAGCTGTGCGATGAAACCCGTGCCAGCCAGCGCCAGCAGCAACCAGCCGTGCTCGGCCCGCACCGGCACCCAGTTCGGCCAGGCCAGCACGCCGGCGCCCACCGCGATCATGGCCATGGACCAGAACACCAGGCTCACGGCCGAATCGGTGCGGCTGAGCAGGCGGCCGCAGATGGCCGACACCGAATAACACAAGGCGGCGGTCAGCACCGCCAGCGCGCCCCAGGTGAAGAAACCCTCGCCCTGCGGCTGCAAGGCAATGACCACGCCCACCAGGCCCACGGCGATGGCGACCCAGTGCGCCGGGCGCACGCGCTCCTTGAGCACTGGGATGGACAGCACCGTGATCAGCAGTGGCGCAACGAAGAAGATGGTGTAAGCCTCGGCCAGCGGCAGTTCGCGCAGCGCGAAGGTGAAAAGGCTGAGCATCAACACACCGATGACGCCGCGCAACAGGTGCAGGGGCCAGCGTATCTTGAGCAGGGTGTGGCCTTCGCGCCGCCACGCCACGTACACCACCACCAAAGGCAAGGCGGTGAGGCCACGCAGTGCCGCCACCTGCAAGGCCGGGTAATGGGCCGACAGCAGCTTGAGCACGGTGTCCATCACCGAGAAAAAAGCCACCGCCGCCAGCATCGCGACGATGCTGCGCAAGTTTCCTGACGTCGGCATCAGGCTAGACGCTCAAGGAAAAGAACGCCGAAAAATCCCAGTGCCGCGATCACCGTCCACTTGAGCACACGCAGGCCGAAATAACGGTATTTGGCCTGGCCGGTGCCGATGTAGAAGGCGAAGGACACGCCCGCCACCAGCAGCAGGAACATCATGGCCCAGCGGAACAGCAGCATGGCGGCAGGGCCCGGCGTCACCAGGCCGGCGCCGGTTCGGCAAAACCGTGCGGGGCCTGGGAACGGTGTTCGAAATCGACGATGTCGTAAGCATCGGGCTGGGCCAGCAAGGCCCGCAACAACTGGTTGTTGAGCCCATGCCCCGAACGGAAGGCGCTGTAGGCGGCCAGCAGCGGCTTGCCCACCACGTACAGGTCGCCGATGGCGTCGAGGATCTTGTGTTTGACGAACTCGTCGCTGTAGCGCAGGCCGTCGGCGTTGAGCACCTTTACATCGTCCATCACGATGGCGTTGTCCAGACCGCCGCCCAGGGCCAGGCCGTTGGCGCGCATCATTTCCACGTCGCGTGTGAAGCCGAAGGTGCGGGCGCGCGCGATTTCGCGCGCGTACTGGCCGCTGCCCATGTCGAACTCGACCCGTTGCCCGGTAGCGTTGACAGCCGGGTGGTCGAACTCGATCTCGAAGCTGAGCTTGTAGCCGTGGTAGGGCTCCAGCCGCGCCCACTTGACGTTTTTGCCCTCGCCTTCGCGCACTTCCACCGGCTTGAGCACCCGGATGAAACGCTTGGGCGCGTTTTGCAGCGCGATGCCGGCGCTCTGCAGCAGGTAGACGAACGAAGCCGCCGAGCCATCCAGGATAGGCACTTCCTCGGCCGTGATGTCCACGTAGAGGTTGTCGATGCCCAGCCCGGCACAAGCGCTCATGAGGTGCTCGATGGTGTGCACCTTGGCGCCGCCGTTGGAGATGGTCGAGGCCAGACGGGTGTCGGTCACCGAGGTGGCCGAGACGGCGATGTCCACCGGCTCGGGCAGGTCCACGCGGCGGAACACGATGCCGGTGTCGGGCTGCGCCGGGCGCAGCGTCAACTCCACGCGTTGGCCGCTGTGCAGGCCCACGCCCACGGCACGGGTCAGGGATTTGAGGGTTCTTTGTTGAAGCACGCGGCGATTTTACTTTTTTGAGCACTTTCGCGGGCGCGGGCGTTTCAATGGCCCCGATAGTCAGGGTTCTGGCGGGCGCAGGTAACGGGCGTCGGACCACGTCGCCAGCCACTGCGGCGCAAACGCCACAAAAACGGCAGCGCCCATGCCAGTCAGAAAGGCGTCGCCCCAGGCCATGAGCCAGTGCGCCACCAGGGCCTGCTCCAGCCCCACCTGGCCCACCAGGCGGTAGAGCAGCTCCTGCACGGCGCCGGCCACGAACACACAGGCCGCCGTGCCCAGAAAACCCCGGCCCAGCACATACACAAACGGGTTGGGCGGCAACCAGCGCCGCAGGGCAGCGCCCAGCAGCAGCGCGAGCGTGGCGGGCGCGAACCCCACCCACACCAGCTGTGAGAGCACGGCGGCCCAACTCAACGAACCCAGCGCCCACACCACCATGGCCACCACACACAAAGCCAGCACCGCCAAGGGCCAGCCCACCATGAGCACCAGCAGGCAAGCCCCCGAAAACTGCACCGCCAGCCCAGGCGGCATGCGCTGCGGCAACAGCCACAGCAGCGGCAAAAACACGGTGGTGGCCAAACAGGGCGTGAGCAAGCCGCCGGTCAACATGCGCCAGGGCCGCAGGCTCAGCGCAACGGCCAGGGCCAGCAGAGCCAAGGCAGCCTCCAGCCAGACGAGCACGTCACATGCCCGGCAACTTGGGCATACCCTTGCCCATGCCCGGCAGGCCGCCCATGCGCTTCATCATCTTCATGAGGCCGCCACCCTTCATCTTCTTCATCATGCCCTGCATCTGCTCGAACTCCTTGAGCAGGCGGT
>CAYUAH010000105.1:0-11034 GCA_964442375.1 uncultured Hydrogenophaga sp.
CCGCCGAATACAAAAACCACATGCTCTTGGCTTGACTGAGTGGGAAGTCCCTGTAGAGGAGGAGCCGGCGGGGGACACGAGCGGCGCAGAGCGCCCCGCCGCCCCGATCCTGCGCAAACGCAACCTCAAACCTGAGCAGCCACCCGCTCCCGCATCCACCGCGCCATGTCATCCGCCGGCATGGGCTTGGCAATGCCGTAGCCCTGCAGGTAGGTGCACCCCTCCTGGCGCAAAAAGCGGCGCTGGCCCTCGTCTTCCACGCCTTCGGCCGTCACGTCCATGCCCAGGGTGCGGGCCAGGCCGATGACGCCCTTGACGATGGCGCGGTCGTCGGCGTCGGTGGCGATGTCGCGCACGAAGGAGCGGTCGATCTTGAGCTGGTGCGGCCGCAGTCGCTTGAGGTAGGCCAGGCTGGAGTAGCCGGTGCCGAAATCGTCGATGGCCAGGCGCACGCCCAACTCCACCAGGCGGTCGATGATGCGCAGCGAGGTGTCGCTGTCGGCCATCAGCGCGCTTTCGGTCAGCTCCACTTCCACCTCCTGCGGCGCGATGCCGTGGCGGGCCATCGCATCGCGCAGGCTGTCCACCAGCCGGTGATCGCGGAACTCCAGCGCCGACACATTGAGGGCCATCACCCCCGGGCTCAGGCCATCGGCCTTCCAGCGCGCCAACTGGGCGCAGGCCTCGTCACGCACCCACAAACCGATCTCGGCGATCAGCCCCGACTCCTCGGCCATGGTGATGAACTCGCCCGGCGCCAGCAAGCCCCGGACCGGGTGCCACCAACGCAGCAAGGCCTCGCAGCCGACCAGGTGCCCCTGCTGTGCGTGCACCTGGGGCTGGTAGTGCAACACGAACTCGCGCCGCTCGATGGCCTCGCTGAGCTGCTGCTCCAGTGCCACGCTGGCCTGACGTCGGGTGTTGAACTCGGGCAGGAAAAAGCTGTAGCGCGCACGGCCCAGGGACTTGGCCTGGTACATGGCCACGTCGGCGTGTTTGGCCAGGGTCTCGAAATCGCTGGCGTCGTCGGGGAACATGGCAATGCCTATGCTGCCCGAGACGCGCGCCGGTGTGCTGCCCAGCTGCACCGGCCGCGCCAGCGCCTGCAGCAGGCGTTCGCTCAGCGTGGCCAGTTCCTGCCAGTCCTCCACGTGGCGGGCCAGCACCATGAACTCGTCGCCGCTCTGGCGGCACACCACATCGGCCTCGCGCAGCGTCGAGCGCAGGCGCTGCGCCACCTCCATCAGCAGCTGATCGCCCATGGCGTGGCCCAGCGCGTCGTTGATGGTCTTGAAGCGGTCCAGGTCCACGAACAGCAAACCGAAACGCCGGCCTTCACGTTGCGCCTGGCCAATGTCGTGCTCCACCAACTCACGGAACAGGTTGCGGTTGGGCAAGCCGGTGAGCGCGTCGTACAGGGCCATGTGCTGGAGTTGGCGGTTTTTTTCCTCCAGCGCGCCAAAGCTGTCCTGCAGTTGCTGCTGCACGTCGAACATCAGCCGGCCCAACTGGCCGAGTTCGTCGAGCCGGCGACGTTCCACCGGTGTGATGCTGCCGGCGCCGTGCGAGGCCATGGCGCTGGCCAAGGCCTTGAGCCGCTCCACAGGTCGCGCCACGCGCCGCGTCAGGAACACACTGAGCACCAGCAGGCTGGCACACATTTGCAGCAGCACCAGCGCCACCAGTTGCCACTGCCCCTGGCGCACCGCAGGCGATTTGTTGTTGGTGTCGAACCAGACCTGCAAGGAACCCAGCAACAGGCCCTCGCGGAAGATTTCCTCGCGCCGCACGACCACGCCGTCCAGCAGCTCGCCGCGCTTGAGCCCGTCGAACCTGGGATGGTTGCTGATTTCAATCACTGGTGCGTCGGGCCGCTCCTCGCGCACCTGAACACCCACCACCAGCGGGTTGTCGAGCAGGCGGCGCATGGCCACGACGATGGCCGGCGTGTCGATGGCCCACATGGGGTCGCCGAGCGAGGCCGCGCCCACCACCATGATGGACTGGACGGCCTCGGCCACCACGGTCTGGTGCTGGGTGTGGGCGATGCGCTGGCCAATGACCAGCAACACCAGCGCTGGCGTGATCAGCGTCACGCCCAGCACCCACAACAGGCTGGCACGCAGGCTCAGGCCCGTCCACCACTGCTGTACACGATGCAGCGGGCCGCTCGCTGGGGTGGCGGCCGGTTCGGGCGCGGGCGCTTGCATGGCTCAGCGCGGCGGCGTCAGCCGCTCCAGTTCGCGGTCGATGCGGCGCAGCAGTTCGGGCGCCACGCTGAAATTGCAGTACAGGTGGCGGTCCAGCCCGGGGCCCACGTCGGAAAAACGCACCATGCGCAGCTGTCCGGGCGCGGCCGATGCGATCAGCAGTTGGCCCTCCTCGGGCGCCACCAGCAACAGGTCGGCGCGCCCTGCCATCAGCATGCGCGTGAGCTGCAAGGGCTCGCTGCCGGTGCTCACACGCCGGCCCGGCAGTTGGGCCAACCAGCGGTCGATTTCGGCCCCGTACGAAAAACCCTCTTTGGTCAGCACCGACACCTGCGGCGAGGCCAGCAAGGACTGCAATGACTGGCCGTCCACCAACCCCACGTCGGCACGCACCAAGCCGCCCATGGGCAGGTCGCGGTACAGCGGCCGGCTGAAGCGGCCCAGCTTTTCGCGCTCAGGGTTGCGGAACCAGCCCAGCGCGCACACAGGCTCCTGGCCGGTCTGCACCAGCAGCAGCTGTCGCTGGCTGGGCGTGAGCTCCCAGCGCGCCACGATGCCGGCGCGCGCCAGCGCCTGCTGCACGGGCGCAGCCAGCAGCCCATCCACCGCGCCACCAGCCTGCTGGGCCGAATACGGCGGTCGCTCCTGGTAGAGCAGGCGCAGCGGTACACCATCGGTGCCGACGGCCTGGGCCGCGCCCGCCAGCCCGGCCCACATCAGCACCGCACACGCCCGCAACACCAACCATTTCAGTGGCCCCATGCGGTCATTGTGCATGGCTCAAAAACCTTGGTCCAGCCAATGTTCCAAGGCCTCGAACACGGGCTCGGCGTCGCGCTCGTTGAAGAGCTCGTGAAACAGCCCGTCAAAGCAGTGGCTCAGCACCGCCGCGGGCGGTGCGGCCGCAGCAAACGCCCGGCTTCCGGACGGGTGCACCAGGGCGTCCGCCCCCGCGTACATCAGCAGCGTGGGCAGCGTCCAGCGCGGCGCTGCCGCCACGGTGAACGCACTCTCACGTTCGATGAAACGCGCCAAGCGCGCGCTGATGCGATCGTGGTTGCGCGGGTCGGCCAGGTAGGCCGCCGCCACGGCCGGGTCGTGCGAGAGCTTGCTGGCGTCCAGCCCGTTGCCCACCGCCAGGTTGGGGGCCAGGCGGTAGAGCACGCGGATGAGCAGCTTTTGCAGGCCCGAAAGACCTGGGTCCAGCGCCGGTGAGGACAACACCAGCCCTTCCACCGGCCGCAGCCGCCCGGCGACAAAACGCGCCGCCACCAGGCCGCCCATGCTGTGCCCGAGCAGCACCATCGGGCAGGCCCAGGGGTTGCAGCATTGCTCGCGGGTGTCGTCCACCACCTCGGCCAGGTCGGCCAGCAAGGCGTGGTCGGTGGGCAGCACGCCACGCGCGCCACCCGATTCACCGTGCCCGCGCTGGTCGTAGGCGCGCA
This sequence comes from uncultured Hydrogenophaga sp., assembly GCA_964442375.1. GTDB lineage: Bacteria > Pseudomonadota > Gammaproteobacteria > Burkholderiales > Burkholderiaceae_C > Hydrogenophaga. Next base: position 3,656 of record CAYUAH010000105.1, read on the forward strand.
CCTGAAAACCCCAGGCATTGAGGCGCCGCGCCACGTGGTCGTAGCGCCAGGCGTGTTCACCCAGACCATGCACGATGAGCACCACCGCACGCGGGCGCTGGCCGGGGAACAGCGGCCAGTCGTAGACCGCAAGGTTCTCGCCGTCGCGCAGCGTGAAAGGCGCCTGGGAGGTGGACACCATCGGCAGGATCAGGGCATGCGTGCCATGACCTGGGCCACGGCAGCGGTGAGGCGGCGTGCGTAGTCGAGGTGCAAGAACTCGTTGGGGCCGTGGGCGTTGCTCTTGGGGCCCAGCACGCCACAGACCATCATCTGCGCGGTGGGAAAGCCCTGGCTCAGCATGTTCATGAGCGGGATGGTGCCGCCCTGGCCGATGGTGCCGTAGCCGGCGCCGTAGGCGGCTTGCGAGGCATCGCGCAGGGCCTGGTCGAACCAGGGTGTGATGGCGGGCGCGTTCCAGCCGGTGGCGCCGCCTTCGGCTTCGAAGGTGACCTTGGCCTGGTAGGGTGCGTTGTCCTCCAGCAGGGCTTTGAGCTGCTGCACGGCGCTGGGCGCGTCCACCAGGGGCGGCAGGCGCAGGCTGAGCTTGAAGGCGGTGTAGGGGCGCAGCACGTTGCCGGCGTTTTTCAGCTCGGGAAATCCATCGGCCCCAGTGACCGACAGCGTGGGCCGCCAGGTGCGGTTGAGCAAGGCCTCCACCGGGTCGGTGGTGGTGGGCAGGGCGAACACGCTGGCGCCACCGCAGTCGTGGTGGGCCCAGGGGAAACGCTTGTAGACCTCGTCGCCCAGGATGGCGGCGGTGGCGCGCGCCTGTTCCACGCGCTCGGCCGGCACCTCGCAATGGAAGATCTCGGGCAGCAGGCGGCCGGTGGCACTGTCCTCCAGACGGTCCAGCACCTGGCGCATGATGCGAAAGCTCGATGGCACCAGGCCCGAAGCGTCGCCCGAGTGGATGCCTTCGGTCAGCACCTGCACCTTGAGCACACCGCTGGCCATGCCACGCAGGCTGGTGGTCAGCCACAGCTGGTCGTAGTTGCCGGCACCGCTGTCCAGGCAGATCACCAGACCCACGTCACCCAGGCGGGAGCGCAGGGCGTCCACATAGGGCAGCAAATCGTGCGAGCCGCTTTCCTCGCAGGTCTCGATCAGGCCGACGATGCGCGGGTGGGCCACGCCCTGGGCCTTGAGCGCCTGCACGGCGGCAATGCTGGCGTAGACCGCGTAGCCGTCGTCGGCGCCGCCGCGCCCGTAGAGCTTGCCGTCATCGATCTTGGGTGTCCACGGGCCCAGGTCGGAGCGCCAGCCGTTGAACTCGGGCTGCTTGTCGAGGTGGCCGTACATCAGCACCGACTGGCCCGACGCCGGAGCCGGCGTGCCATCCTTGCCGGCGCTGGCGGGCAGTTCAAAAAACATCACCGGCGTGCGGTCGCGACCGTGGGCGTCTTTGAGGCGCACGATCTCCAGTTGCAGGCCCTCGACCTTTTGCTCGCGCACCCAGTCGGCGGCGCGCTGCAGCACACGTTCCAGGTGGCCGTTGGCGGCCCAGTCGGCGTCGAACGAGGGCGATTTGGCCGGGATTTCGATGTAAGACTTGAGCTCGGGCACGATGCGCTGCGTCCAGCTGTCGCTGACGTGGGACAACAAGGCATCGGTGTCGGCGCTGGACAGGGGCACGCGAGCGTTCATGGCGGTCTCCAAAAAAAGCGGGGCGCGCGGGGCGCAAAAAGACATTATTCCAAAGGCCCGGGCCGCCCGAACAGGTAGCCCTGAAAGGCCTTGCAGCCCATGAGCTGCAGGAACTGGCGCTGGCCTTCGGTTTCCACACCTTCGGCCACCACGTCCAGGTCCAGGCTTTGGGCCAGTTGCAGTATGGTGCGGGCGATGGCCGCGTCGTTGGGATCGGTCAGCAGGTCGCGCACGAAACTCTGGTCGATCTTGAGCTGGGACAGCGGCAGGCGCTTGAGGTAGCTCAGGGACGAGTAGCCGGTGCCGAAGTCGTCGAGCGCGAAACAGATGCCGCGCTCGGCGAGTTGCTGCATCTTGAGGATGGTTTCCTCGATGTCGTGCAGCAGCAGGCTTTCGGTGAGTTCGAGCTTGAGGCGCTGCGGTGGCGCTCCAGTGGACACCAGCAGGCGCAGCACCTCGGGCACGAATTCGGCATGGCGCAACTGGCGCGCACTGAGGTTGACGGCCAGCGTGAGGCCGGCCTTGTCCGGGTCCTGCGACCAGCGGGCAAGTTGCTCGCAGGCGGTGCGCAGCACCCAGCCGCCTATGGGCAGGATCAGCCCGGTCTGCTCGGCGACCGGTATGAACTCGGCCGGTGACACCATGCCTCGCTGCGGGTGTTTCCAGCGCACCAAGGCCTCGTAGCCGGTCACGCGGCGCTCGGTGTTGACCACCGGTTGGTAGTACAACACCAGCTCGTTGTCGGCCACGGCCTGGCGCAGGTCGCGCTCCAGCGCCGAACGCGCCATGACCACGGCCTGCATGTTGGGGTCGAAAAAGCGCACCGTGTTGCGCCCGGCCGACTTGGACTGGTACATGGCCAGGTCGGCGCGCTTGAGGATGTCTTCCACCCGCTCGTCGTGGTCGCGGAACAGGGTCAGGCCGATGCTGGGCGTGTTGTGGTGCAGCGCGCCCGAGAGGGTGTAGGGCTCGTTGAGCGCGCTGAGGATTTTCTGGCCCACGTTGTTGGCGTAAAGCGCCGCCACATCGGCCTCGGTGCCCAGTTGCTCGAACAGCACCACGAACTCGTCGCCGCCCAGGCGCGCCACGGTGTCCTCGTCGCGCACCACCTGCTGCAGGCGCTGGCCCACCTGCTGCAACAGCTGGTCGCCGGTGTCGTGGCCCAGGGTGTCGTTGAGGTCCTTGAAGTTGTCGAGGTCGATGAAGCACACCGCCGCCCACTGGCCGCTGCGAACGCTGGACGCTTGCGCCTGCTCCAGGCGGTCCTGGAACAGGCGCCGGTTGCACAGCTGGGTCAATGGGTCGTAGAAGGCCAGGCGCTCGATCTGCGCCTCGGCCTGCTTGCGCTCGGTGATGTCACGCGCCACGCCCAGCACGCCAAAGGCCTGGCCCCCGTGGTCGTGCACCGCGCGCTTGACCACTTCGAGCACGCGGCGCTGCCCGTCCAGCAGCGCCTCCTCCTCGTACACCAGCGGTGCTCCGGCCTGCAGCGCGCGCTCATCGCTTTCGCGGTAACGCTTGGCGATATCGTCGGGCACCAGTTCGTCCTCGGTCTTGCCCAGGATGCGTTCGACCGATCGGCCGTACAGGCGCGCCTTGACCGGGTTGGCCAGCACGTAGCGGCCTTCGGTGTCCTTGAGCCACACGCTGTCCGGGATGGCCTCGAAAAAGGCGCTGAGCCGGGCCTCGCTGCGCTCCAGGCGCAGCTCCAGCTGCTTGCGCGCGGTGATGTCGGTCAGCGTGCCCGCCAGGCGCACCGCCTGGCCATGCGTATCGCGCGACACAAAACCGCGCTCCAGCACGGTGATCTCATGGCCCTGCTTGTGCAGCATGCGGAATTCAAGCTCGAAACTGCTGCTGTTTTCGGCCAGCATGGCGTCGAACTCGGCGTTCACGCGCAAGGTGTCCAGGGGGTGCGTGAGCGTCAGCCAGAGCTTGGGGCTGGCCGGCAATTCGTCGGGCTGGTAGCCCAGCATGGTCCACCAGCGGTGCGAAAAGTACACCTCGCCCGTGGCCAGATTCCAGTCCCAGGCGCCGTCGTTGGAACCTTGCAGCATGAGGTTGAGCCGCTCCTCGCTGCGCTTGAGCGCGCGCTGGGTGGCCACGTAGTCGGTCACGTCGGCGTAGGTGCGCACCCAACCGCCCGAAGGCAAGGTGCTGGTCTTGACCTCGAACACCCGGTTGCCCGGCGCTTCGCGCAGGTACTGGCCTGGCGTCACCAGGTAGCGGCCTTCGACCGTGTAGCCATAGGTACGCGACACGTCCTGGCGGCTCATGCCGGCAGGAAACGCCCCTTGTGCGTACTGGTGGTCCACGATCTCGTCGAGCGTGGGCTGCCGCGCCATCAGCGAGGCCGGCAAGTCCATCATCTGCAGGAAGCGCTCGTTGTAGAACACCGCACGCCCGTTGGCCTCGTACATCACCACGCCCTGGCTGAGGCTGGACAGCGTGACCTCCAGCAGGTCGGTGCGCCCGGCCAGCAGGGCGTTGGCCTCGCGCAGCTGGCGCGCCGCCGTCACGCGGTCGCTGATGTTGCGCACCAGCAGGATGAATCGCTCGTCTGCGGTGTCCTGCGCATGTGGCCCGCCCTTGCGCGACACCGACAGCTCGAACCACTGTTCGCCGTGGCCGGGAATCTGCAGCGCGTATTCGCGCCCCAGCACCACCCCATGCTGCTTGGCCTGGGCCAGCGCGTCGAGCACCACCCGCGCCGCCTCGGCCGGCAACACCTCGCTCACGTGGCGGCCCAGTTGTTCGCCCGCAGGCGACACCAGCAGGCTGTCGTGTGGCGCGTGGATGAACATGTAGCGCCCCTGCCCGTCCATCTCGATCAGGATGTCAGGAATGGCCTGCAGGATGGCCTGCTGCTGCGCCAGCAGCTGGTTCATCGCGTCGCGGTCGCGCCGCTGCTCGGTGATGTCGCTGGTGAAGCCGTACCAGAGCACACAGCCATCGGCCTGGCGCTCAGGCCGCCCGCGCGTGACGTGCCAGCGTTCGCCGGCCACGGGCAGTTGCACGCGGTACTCCACCTCCCAGGGCGACAGATCGTTGGCCGAAGCCAGGGCCGAGGCGCGCAAGCGGGCGCGGTCATCGGGGTGGATGCGCGCAAACATCGCGTTGGCGTCGCCCTGAATCTGTTCCGGCTGCAGTTCGAACGCTTCCAGCGCGCCGTCGCTCAGGAAGGGGAAGCTGAAGCTGCGCCCGCCCTCCATGCGCATCTGGTACACCATGCCGGGCACGTTGTGGGTCAGCCGCTGGCTGAAGGCCAGGCGGTCCAGCGTGTCGCGCTCCGAGGCCTTGCGCAAAGTGATGTCGCGCCCCACGCCCCGGTAGCCTCTGAACACGCCATCGGCATCGAAGATGGGCACACCACTGACCGCGATCCAGTAGTCGCGACCATCGGGCCAGCGGCGCAGGATCTCGAAGCGGCGGAACTCCTCGTGCCGCGCCAGCTGGGCGCGCAAACGCGCCCAGTCGGCCTCGCCGAGGTTGTGGCTGGGCAGCTCCCACAAGGTCTTGCCCAAAAACATCTCCGGGTGCGTCTGGTGCACCGCGCGGCCTTCGATGCGGGTGTAGCGGAACGCCTCGTCCTGCTCCCAGTACCAGTCGCTGGAGAGCTGGGTGAGGCTGCGAAAGCGCGCCTCGCTCTCCAGCAACGCCTGCTGAGCGCCCAGGTGTTCGGTGAGGTCGACATAGGTGCGCACCCAGCCACCACCGTCGAGCATGCGGGTGTTGACCTCCAGCACGCGGCCCGCCGGCGTGCGGCGCACGAACACGTGCTCACGCAGCTCGCTGTGCCCCTGGTCGCGCAGCTCGCGCATCACCCGGTCGTCGCTCTGTTCGAGCGGCACCACATCGCCTTGCCGCTCCTGGTAGGCGCGGACCTCCAGCGCGGTGGGCCCGGTCCGCATGAGGGCGTCGGGCAGGTTCAGCAGCTCCAGGAACCGGCGGTTGTAAAAGCTCACCCGCCCATCGGCATCGACCTTGGCCACACCGTGTGGCACGTTTTCCAGGGCGGCCCGCAACAGTTCGTTGGCCCGCTGCCGCTCGTCTTCGGCGCGCTTGCGCGCACCGATGTAAGAGCCCACGCCCCGGTAACCCCGAAAGTGGCCCTGGCTGTCGAACATGGGCTCGCCGCTGATGGCCACCCATTCGGCGCTGCCGTCCGCATGCACCCGCTGCACTTCCAGGTTGCGAAACGGCCGGTGCGCCTCCAGGTCGGCGCGGTGGGCGGCCCAGGCCGCGTCGTCCATGTTCAGCGCCGGCACCTCCCACGGCCGGCGGCCCAGGCTCTTGCTGTGGACAAACTGCGCCGGCAAGTTGCCGTCGAAGCGGGTGAAACGGAACTGCTCGTCGCTCTCCCAGTACCAGTCGGAGGAGAGCTCGGTCAGGCTGCGAAAACGCTCCTCGCTGTCGCGCAGCGCGGTGTCGATTTCAACCCGGTCGGTGATGTCGCGGTGCAGGGACAAAAAGTGCGTCACCTGCCCGCTGGCGTTGGTGATGGGCACCACCTCGACATCGGCCCAATACGGTGCGCCCTGGCGGGTGTGGTAGGTGATGTCGAGCCGGACCGACTGCCGCAGCTTGAGTGCGTGCCGTATGCGTGCCACTGCGTCGGCATCGGTTCGAGGCCCATGCAGCAGACCTGGGCTGCGGCCGATGACGTCGGACAGCGCATACCCGGTGTGGCGCACAAAGGCCCGGTTGACAAACACGATGCGGCTCTCGCCGCCCTCCAGCGCCCCCGGCTCCGAGATGATCACCATCTCGCTGACGAGGTCCAGGCTCTTGGCCATCCAGTCGAGCAGTCGACGAGGCAGTTTGCCCGTGGCCGGGGCCTGAACGGCCCCCAGCACCAGATCGGCCGCCTCAGACCGCCCCGCGTGGGGTCCGGGTGGCCGCGAAATCATGCGACAACCGAAGGCCAGCGCCGCGCGGCGGGCAAACGGCTGCCCGCCATCAGAAGGTCTCCCAGTCGCCCTCGTCGCCCGACGGCGCCTTGGCCGCACGCACCGGCGCCTGGCGGGTCAGCAATGGCGCGGCCGGGGCAGCAGGCTTGGCTGCCGGCGGCTTGGCGGCGATGCCCTTGACGGGCGGCGCGGCCTTGGGCTGCGACAGCTTGCGCGGCGGGGCCGCTGACGCACGGGGTGCGGGCGCGGGCGCAGGTGGGCGCGGGCTGGGCGCGCGGGCGGCCATCGGCGGCGGCGCACCCTCGCTCAGCTTGAAGCTGGACACCACCTCGGTCAGCCGTGCCGCCTGCTCGCGCAGGCTTTCGGCGGCGGCCGTGCTTTCTTCCACCAGCGCGGCATTCTGCTGGGTCATCTGGTCGAGCTGGTTGACCGCCACGTTGATCTGGCCAATGCCGTCGCTCTGCTCGCTGGACGCAGCCGTGATCTCGTTGATGATGTCGCTGACCCGCTGCACGCTTTGCACAATTTCCTGCATGGTGGCGCCGGCCGTCTGCACCAGCTCGCTGCCCTCGCCCACCTTTTGCACGCTGGTGCCGATCAGGTCCTTGATCTCCTTGGCCGCCTGCGCGCTGCGCTGGGCCAGGTTGCGCACCTCGCCGGCCACCACCGCAAAACCCCGGCCCTGTTCGCCGGCACGTGCGGCTTCCACCGCTGCGTTGAGCGCCAGAATGTTGGTCTGGAAGGCGATGCCGTCGATGACGCCGATGATGTCGGCGATCTTCT
>CAYUAH010000106.1:0-10981 GCA_964442375.1 uncultured Hydrogenophaga sp.
TGACGGCGTCCTACTGGGCGTTCACGCTCAGCGACGGCGCGCTGCGCATGCTGGTGCTGCTGCACTTCTACCGCCTGGGCTATTCGCCTTTCACACTGGCCTTTTTGTTCCTGCTCTACGAGGCGGCCGGTGTGCTGGCCAACCTCATCGGCGGCTGGCTGGCCACACGCTACGGCATCACCCGCATGTTGACCGTGGGCCTGGTGACCCAAATCATCGGTTTCACGCTGCTCTCGCAACTCGACCCCGCCTGGACGGTGACGATGTCGGTGGCCTGGGTGGTGTTGGCGCAAGGCATTTGTGGCGTGGCCAAGGACCTGACCAAAACCGCCAGCAAGTCGGCCATCAAGGTCACGCAGGCAGCCGCCAAGGAGCAGGACAACAGCCAGCTGTTCAAGTGGGTGGCCTGGTTCACCGGCAGCAAGAACGCCATGAAGGGCGTGGGCTTTTTCCTGGGTGGCCTGCTGCTGCAGGCGCTGGGCTTTCAACACGCCTTGTGGGCCATGGCGGCCTTGCTGGCCTTGGTGCTGCTGGGTGTGGTCACGTCATTGCCCACCATGATGGGCAAGAGCAAAGCCTCCAAAAGCGCCAAGGAGCTGTTTGCCAAAAATGCCGGCATCAACGGCCTGGCGGCCGCACGTGTGGTGCTGTTCGGCGCCCGCGACGTGTGGTTTGTGGTGGGCGTGCCGGTGTTCCTGTATTCGCAGGGCTGGACCTTCACCATGGTGGGCGGCTTTCTGGCGGCGTGGACAATTGGCTACGGCCTGGTGCAGGCGCTGGCGCCGAACATCGTTAGGCGCAGTGCCGACGGCCTGAGCACCGAAGTGCCGGCCGCACGCCTGTGGTCGGCCCTGCTGGCGATGGTGCCTTTTGCGCTGGCCGCGGCCGTTGCGCTGGACGTGCCTCACCTGCAATGGGTGGTGGTGGGCGGCCTGGGCCTGTTCGGCGTGGCGTTTGCGGTCAATTCGTCCGTGCACTCCTACCTGGTGCTGGCCTACGCCGGGTCTGAAAAGGCTGCCGAGGACGTGGGCTTTTACTACGCCGCCAACGCGTTGGGCCGTTTCTTCGGCACGCTGATGTCGGGCCTGTTGTACCAATGGGGTGGGCTGCTCTACGCGTTGCTGGGTTCGGCGGCGATGCTGGTGTTGTGCTGGCTGTTCACCCTGTCTTTGCCGGAGACAAAAACATGAACGAAACCGACGTGGTGAAGGCACTCGGCGCACTGGCGCAGGAAACCCGGCTGCGGCTGTTCCGCCTGCTGGTGGTGGCCGGCCAGGCCGGCCTCACACCAGGGAACATCGCCGAAACACTGGGTGTGGCGCCGGCCGCGCTGTCCTTCCATCTCAAGGAACTCAGCCACGCAGGCCTGGTGAGCACCGAGCGCGAAGGCCGCCACATCGTCTACCGGGCCGAGTTTGCCGCCATGAACCAGCTGCTGGTTTTTTTGAGCGCCGAGTGCTGCCAGGGCGAACCCTGCCTGGACATACAGAACACCGCCTGTGTGAGCTGCTGATCCGCCCAACCCACCCCACCACACACCGAACCACCTCACCATGGACACCTACAACGTTCTTTTTCTGTGCACCGCCAATTCCGCGCGCAGCATCATGGCCGAAGCGCTGTTGAACCACCTGGGCGAAGGGCGTTTTCGCGCCTACAGCGCCGGCAGCACGCCGGCCGGCACGGTGCATCCGCAGGCGCTGGACCTGCTGGTGCGCAACCGTTTTCCCGTTGAGAGGCTGCGCAGCAAAAGCTGGGACGAATTTGCCCAGCCCGGGGCGCCGGCCATGGACTTCGTGCTGACGGTGTGCGACAACGCGGCCGGTGAGGTGTGCCCACTCTGGCCCGGCCAGCCGGTCTCGGCCCACTGGGGGGTGGCCGATCCCTCGGCCGTGCGCGGCAGCGAATCCGAGGTGCACCAGGCCTTTCTGAACGCCTTCATCACCTTGCGCACCCGCATCGGCCTGTTGCTGGAGTTGCCGATCGAAAAACTCAACCACCTGTCGCTGCACCAGGAGCTCCACCGCATCGCGCGCCAAGGCCATTGAGGCACACACACCATGGGTTTGTTTGAACGCTTTCTGACGGTGTGGGTCGCCCTCGGCATCGGCGCTGGTGTTGTCTTGGGCCTGTGGTTGCCCGGCATGTTCGAGGCGGTGGCGGCGCTGGCGTACGCGCAGGTCAACCTCGTGGTGGCCGTCTTCATCTGGGTGATGATTTACCCGATGATGATCCAGATCGACTGGCGCGCGGTCAAAGACGTGGGCAAGCGCCCGAAAGGCCTGCTGCTCACCCTGGTGGTCAACTGGCTGATCAAACCCTTCTCCATGGCCGCGCTGGGCGTGCTGTTTTTCCAGTACCTGTTCGCGCCCTGGGTGAACCCACAATCGGCCAGCGAATACATCGCCGGCATGGTTCTGCTGGGCGTGGCGCCCTGCACCGCCATGGTGTTCGTGTGGAGCCAACTGGTCCAAGGTGACGCCAACTACACCCTGGTGCAGGTCTCGGTCAACGACCTCATCATGGTGGTGGCCTTTGCGCCCATTGCGGCCTTTTTGCTGGGCGTGACCGATGTGACCGGGCCCTGGGAAACCCTGGTGCTGTCCACCTTTTTGTACGTGGTGCTGCCCCTGGCCGCCGGCATGCTGACGCGTCACATGCTGCTCAAGCGCTCTGCGCAGGCCTTGAAGGACTTTGTCGCCGCGCTCAAGCCCTGGTCGGTGGTGGGCCTGATCGCCACCGTGGTGCTCTTGTTCGGCTTTCAGGCGCAAACCATCGTGGCGCAGCCTGGCGTGATCGCGCTGATCGCGGTGCCGCTGATCCTGCAGTCCTACGGCATTTTTTTCATCGGCTGGTGGGGCGCCAGGTGGCTCAAACTGCCGCACGACGTGGCCGGCCCGGCCTGCCTGATCGGCACCTCCAATTTTTTTGAGCTCGCCGTGGCCGTGGCCATCTCGCTGTTCGGCTTGAACTCAGGCGCCGCCCTGGCCACGGTGGTGGGCGTGCTGGTCGAGGTGCCGGTCATGCTCTCGCTGGTGGCCTTCGTCAACGCACATCGACGCGCGCCGACAATAGGCGCATGAGCGACATCACCGTTTACCACAACCCCAAGTGCGGCACCTCGCACAACACCCTGTCCTGATGCAGCGCCGCATCGTCTAGGGCCTGTGCCGCACCCGCCGAGCAGGTGCTGGACATGCTGCCGCCCACAAAAAAGCCGGCCGGCTCCTGAGGAACCGGCCGGCTTCCGATCAGGACGATCAGGTGCCGATCACGCCACCGTCGTTCTTGCGAATCACCACGGTGCCCGAACGTGGGCGGCCCGAAGTCGTACCTTCCGGCCACTTCGAGAAGGCCGTCGGGTTGTTGGCGATGAAAGCGTCCATGCTGGCATAAGGTGCGAAGCTGGTGGGGCGGTTCGGGTGGCTGCCCACCTCGCCCGGGTGCTGGATGTTGATGAACATGGTTTTGCCGTCGGGCGTCCAGCACACGCCGGTCACCTCGCAACCGTCGGGGCCCACGAGGAAGCGGGTGATGGCCTTGGTGTTGATGTCGGCCACCAGCATCTGGTTGTTGCCCTGGCCCACGTAGTCGCCGGTGTTGGCAAAGCTGCCATCGGTCTGGATCCAGAGGCGGCCTTCGGGGTCCACCTGGATGCCGTCGGGCGAGTTGAAGGTGTTGGCGGCGGTGATGTTGGCCGAGCCCTTCTTGGCACCTTCCAGCGCCGGGTTGCCCGCGATCACGAAGATGTCCCAGGTGAAGGTGGTGGCGGCGGCGTCGGCACCGGCCTCGTTCCAGCGGATCACGTGGCCCCAGTTGTTGACGGCGCGCGGGTTGGCTTCGTCCACCGCAGGGCGGGCGCTGCCGGCCGTGGTGCTGCCATCGACCTTGTTGCTGCTGGGCGTGTCGTTGCTGCCACGGCGGTTGTTGTTGGTGCAGGCCACAAACACCTCGCCGGCCTTGGTGCGGTTGGCGGCCACCCACTCCGGGCGGTCCATCATGGTGGCGCCCACGCGGTCGGCCGCCTGGCGGGCCTTGATCAGCACCTCGGCCTGGTTGGCAAAGCCGTTCTCGGGCGTCAGGCCGTTCTGGCCGAACACCAGCGGCAGCCACACGCCCGTGCCCTGGTTGTCACCGGTCACGGTGCCGGCGTCGAAACGCGCCACGTAGAGCGTGCCGCTGTCGAGCAGGTTGGCGCCGCTGGCCTTGTTGGCCGGGTTGTAGACGCCGTCACTGACGAACTTGTAGAGGTACTCGTTGCGCTCGTCGTCGCCCGAATACACCACCGCGCGGTTGTTCTTGGACAACACACACTCGGCGTTCTCGTGTTTGAAGCGGCCCAGCGCCGTGCGCTTCTTGGGCTTGGCAGCGGGGGTGTAGGGATCGATTTCGACAATCCACCCAAAGCGGTGAGGTTCGTTGGGGTTGGCCACCAGGTCAAAACGCGGGTCGCCCTTGTGCCAGCCGTAGGCAAAGCCGGCGGCGCTCAGGCCGTAGCGGTTTTGCAGCGTGCTGGGGGTGAAGCTGCTGTCGTCGGTGCCGAAGTAGCCGTTGAAGTTTTCTTCGCAGGTGATGTAGGTGCCCCAGGGCGTCTGGCCGGCGCCGCAGTTGTTGAGCGTGCCCAGGGCCTCGGTGCCGGTGCTGTCGGCGGCGGTCTTGAGCAGGTCGTGTCCGGCGGCCGGGCCGCTGAGGGTGATGGGCGTGTAGCCGGTGATGCGGCGGTTGTAGGCCGAGTTCTTCACATAGGCCCACTTGCCATCGCTGCCCTTGCGCACCTCGATGACCGACACGCCGTGGCCGGCCAGCATCTTCTTGGTGTTGGCGGCCACCTCGGGGTGGTACCAGTCTTCGCTGCCGGTGACGGCAAAGAAGTACTCGGGGTTGATGTACTCGTGGTTCATCGCCAGCAGGCCGCTGGTCTCGTTGATGGGGAAGTAGTTGATGCCGTCGTGGTTGTCGCCCGACTGCACTTCCTGCGCTTCCCAGCTTTGCGAGGCGTCCTTGGCAAATTCGGGCGCACCGGCCACACAGGGATCGCCCCAGCGGTACAGGATGTCGGCGGTGTAGCCCTCGGGCACCACCACCGTGCTGCCACTGCCGGCGGCCACGGCCTTGAAGCCGATGGTGCCGGGGGCCGGCGCATCGCTGCCGCCGCCACAGGCGGCCAGGCTGCTGCCAAAAATGCCCAGCAGGCCCAGGCTGGCGCCGGACTTGAGAAAGTTGCGGCGCGCCGGGTTGCGCGCGATCTCACGCTCGATCAGCTGGTGCAGGTGCGGGTTGGCCGAGACGTTGGACACACCATCGTCGTCGCGGATGAAATCAGACATCAAAACTCTCCAGTCGTTTGTAAAAACAGGACGGGTTGAACCCGACCCGACGACTGTGCCGAGGCTTGATGAAAGTTCCGTGAAGCTCCTGCGTCAACCCAATGACGGCGCCGCGTAACGCTGCCAACCCCGCGCGCGCAGCTCGCAGGCCGGGCAGGCACCGCAGCCGTAGCCCCAGGCGTGGCGGTGTGTGCGGTCGCCCAGGTAGCAGGTGTGGGTGTGTTCCACGATCAGGTCCACCAGCGCCTGGCCGCCGGCTGCCACGCCACTTTGTTGCCCCAGCGTGTGCGCCAGCGCCCAGGTCTCGGCCTTGTCAATCCACATCAGCGGGGTTTCGATCAGCAGGCGCCGGTCCATGCCCAGCGAGAGCGCGATCTGCATGGCCTTCATGGTGTCGTCGCGGCAATCCGGATAGCCTGAAAAATCGGTTTCGCACACCCCCGTCACCAGCACCTGCAGCCCGCGCCGGTAGGCCAGTGCTGCGGCCAGGGTGAGGAACAGCAGGTTGCGTCCGGGCACAAAGGTGTTGGGCAGGCCGCTGCTCTCCATCTCAAACGCCATGTCGCGTGTGAGCGAGGTTTCACTGACCTGGCCCAGCACGGCCACGTCCAGCAGGTGGTCTTCTCCCAGGCGTTCACGCCAGGGGGCAAATTGCTCACGCAGTTGATGCAGCACCGCCAGGCGGGCATCGAGCTCGATGCGGTGGCGCTGGCCGTAATCGAAACCCAGGGTCTCGACGTGTTCATAACGTTGCAAGGCGTGGGCCAGGCAGGTGGTGGAGTCCTGGCCGCCCGAAAACAGGACCAGGGCGCGGGTGTGGATGGCAGTCATGCCCCGATTTTCACACCGGGTTGTGCCTCACCTGGCACAGCATGCGGATCAGGGCCCGGTTGACGTCATCGAGGCGAAACTCGTGTGTGTGGCAGATCAGCGGCAGGTCGCCCATGGCGTGCAGGTCTTCCATGTGGCGCGCCACATCGAGGTAGCTCGCGTAGGGGCCGTGGTGGTTGAGCAACGCGTCGGTGACGCGCCCTGACAGGGGGATGCGGGCCAGCGCGTCGGGCAGAGGCTCCTGCAACAAACCGTCGATGCGCGAGAACAGGCCGGTGATGTGGATCTCGGCGCGCAGGTCGTGCTCGGGGCCGGCGTCCATCAGGTAGTCCATCAGGTGGGCGCGCAAGACCATGGCATGACGCACAGGGCGCAAGGCGGCCTCCAGGCTGGCGGCCAGCAGCTGCTCGCCCAGCCACTGCCGCATGTTGCCGTGGCCCAGCAGCATGAGGGCGTGGCGCACAGAGTCCACCTCGCGGCTGGTGCCAAAAGCCACCGAATTGACCATGCGCAGCATGCGGTAGGCCAGCACCGGGTCGAGGTAGATGCGGTCCTCGACTTCGTCCATGGACAGGTCTTGCTCGAAGGCACGCAGCACGTGCAGCACCACGTTGCGGTCACAGCCGATGGGCTGGTGGCGGTGCTGGTGCAACACGTCGTCCACCGGCCAGTCGCAAATGCCCCAGGCGCGGCGGTCGTCGAGGCAGTGCGCGGCCAGGGCGCTGCTGCCGATGTTCTGGTAGATCTGCCCGGCCAGCACCGGGCTGCGGGTGTGGGCCTGCGTGGCCGGCTGACCTCGGTCGGTCACCGAACGCAGCGCCTGTGCCACGTCTTCGGGCCAGAGGTCGAGCAGGTACAGGCCGGGTGCGGTGCCATCCACGGCCTCGCCGGCCGGCACGCGCGCCAGCGGCCCGCACTGGACCAGCTGGTGCCCCATGCGCCGCGCGAACGAAACGTGCTGGCGCAACTCGTCGGTGACGAACTCGCCGTCGTCCGGCAGCTCCAGCCAGAGGCCTTCCTGCGGCGAGACCGCCAAGGCCTGCAGCAGCAGCGGGCGGTCCACGAAGGACACCAGCATGGGTGGCGTGTGGGGCTGGCGCTCGGTGGACAACAGCTGCAGCAGGTGGGCCGCATCGACCGATTCGACATGCAGGGCGCGCACGCGCAGGCGAACGGCGGCCAGCTGGCGTTGGGCGCCCCAGATCGGCTGGTAGGCCAGCGCGAGGTGATCGAGGATGTTCAATGACATGGTTCAGCGCGCAGCAACACGGCGTGGGACATCGGCCCCGCCGCCGGGCCGCCCCAAGGCGGGGCCAGCCCCCTCGGGGGGCAGCGACCCGCACCAGCGGCGGAGCGTGGGGGCATACTTTTACGCAATGTACTGGAACAGCGACAGCTTTTGCACCTGTCCATAGGACTGAAGCGCGGCCTGCAGCCCAATCTGCAAATTCTGGAAGTCCGAGATGCCCTGGACCATGTCGAGGTCTTCGTTGTCGGACTTCTCTTTCTGGTGAAACAAGGCCTTGTCGGCAAACATGTCGCCCATGGCGTCGGCGCGGTTGAGCCACTCGCCCACGCGGCCCCGTGTGTCGAGGATGCGGTCGGTGCCGTTGTCCATTTCCACCAGCACGCGGTCCAGCTCCTGGGTGATGTTGGCGGGCTGGTTGTCGCCCTCGTAGCGCAGCGCATCGATGGCGCGCTGCAGGGTGGCGAACAGGTCGGTGGGCTGGTCCACGGGGGTGAGCCGCACCACGTCGGTGGGCACCGGATCGCCAGGCAGCTTGGGTTGCAGCGGATCGCCCACGCCCATGGGGTCGCCGCTCAAGGTGAGCTGTATGCCATCGAACTCGATGGTGGTGCCGGGCTCGTAGGGCTGGGGGCCAAAAAAGCCGGGCACCTGCTGGGTGGAGGGAGGCGAGGTGATCTCGCGCACGATCTCGAAGGTGGGTGCCTCGCGGGTGCCACCCATGGTGATGCGGTAGCCGCCGTAGCCGGCGCCGGTGTCCAGACCCACCGCCTGGCTGGCGTCCACCACCACACCCTGGTCGGCACGCACCAGGCCCTGGTTGCCGTTGTCCAGCGAGACGGTGAAGTTGCCGTTGCCCGGTGCCACCCGCATCCAGACGGCGTTGCCGTCCACCGCCTGCGGCAGACCGGTTTCGGTGGCCGCGTACTGGCCGATCTGGCCTTCGTACTGCACGCCGGTCAGGGGACCGTAAATGTCGAGAAAGGGTTTGGCCGCACCGCCCAGGCCACCAAACAAGGTCATGCCGGCGGTGTCGGTGCGGTTGGCCACTTCCAGCATCTGCTCGCGCAGGCCTTCGAGCTGGCGCGCCAGGTCTTCGCGGCTGTTTTGTGTGAGCACCGGGTTGCCGCCCTGCACCACCAGTTCGCGCGCGCGCGCCAGCAGGTCGTTGGCCTCGCCCAGACCAGCCTCCACCAGCGTCAGCGACGACTTGGATGCCTCCAGCGCGGTCTGGTCGGCCTGCACGCGGGCCAGGCGGTTTTGCGCGCGCTCGGCCAGGGTGGCGGCCACGGCATCGTCGCTGGCGCGGTTGACACGTTTGCCCGAGGACAGCTGCTCCTGCGCCTGGGCCAGTTCGGTCTGGCGCCGGTTGATGTTCTGAATCGTGCGGTCGAAGGTGTTGGCGGTCGCCACGCGGTAGATGCTCATGGTGCTTGCCTCGCGAAGTGTCAGCCGAAGCTCTGGATCAGGGTGTCGAAGGTACCCTGCGCCACCTGCAGGAACTTGGCCGAGGCCTGGTAGGCCTGCTGGAATTGCAGCAGGCGCGCCGCCTCTTCGTCCAGGTTGACGCCGGTGCGGTTGGCCACGGCGGTGGCAGCGTTGGTGGCGGCCGTGGTGGAGAACTCGGCCGCCATGCGACCGGCCTGCACCTTGTTGGCCAGGGTGGAGAACACCGGGATGTAGCCGTCACCCAGGCTCACGCCACCAAAACTGGGCGTGTCGCGCAGGCCCAGGATGGCGCGCGCATTGCCAAAGTTCTGCGACGCGTCGGCCACCGTGGCGGGACTGATGGTGAACGAATCGCCGTCGGTGGGCACACCGCGCAGCACCAGCTCGAAACCATCGACCGCGATGGGCTGACCGGGCTGAAACGCGTTCCAGGTGCCACCGCCATCGGTGCTGTACTGGCCCAGGTTGTTGAAGCTGACGGTGGTGCTGCTCCAACCAAACGGCGGCACGGCCACGGCGCTGAGGTTTTCCACCAGCAGGCTGCCGGCGTTGGTGGCCGGAACGTCCACCCGCACCGAGCTGGCGGCGGCCACGTCCTGCGGTGACGACAGCGCCACCTCCAGGTTGCGCGCAGCACCCGCGTAGGGTTGCAGCAGAAAGCGGTCACCGGCCGCCGGTGGCGGCGCCGCGCCCAAGGCAATGCTCAGGCCGTCGATGCTGATGGGCGGTGCGCCGGTGAAGGAGACGATTTCGTTGGTCGATTTGCGCACCACCGTGCCGTCGGTGGGGGAAGTGAAGCGGATCTCGTAATCCGAGGCCTGCAGCGCGTTGAAGTCGCTGATGGTGGCCACCACGCTGGTGCCCGAACCCGTTCCAATGGGCTTGGCGGCGATCTCGATGGCCCCGCTGGCACCGTAGCTGTACACCGAATCGGGTGTTCCCGCCCCCCCAATCTGGTAAAAATTCTGCCCCGGATCACCGTCGGCATCCAGGCCCAGGCGGTGCTGCGCATTGACCTGCTCGGACAGCGACAGGGCCAGCCGGCCCAGCATGTTGTAGCTCTCGGGCAGGTCTTCGTTGACAAAGCGCACCAGCCCCCGCAGCGCGCCACCGCCCAGAAAGTCGATGTTGATTTCAGCCGGCTGGCCGGCCTGGTAAATCTTGATGTCGATCTCGTGGCCGTTGACCGGGTCGCGCTCGGCCGCCATGGGACTCACACGCGTGCCCAGCACCAGCGGCTGACTGCCACCCACGAACACCGTGAGCGAGCCGTCGGCCGCCGGCACCGTGGCCGTCTGCACGTACTCGTTGAGCTGGCCCACCAGCTGGTCGCGCTGGTCCAGCAGGTCGTTGGGCGTGCGGCCGGTGCCTTGCGACTGCACGATGGCCTGGTTCACCTGCGCGATCTGCTCGGCCAGGCTGTTGATGCTGCGCACCGCTTCCTGCACTTGCAGGCTGGACGACAAACGCGTTTCGTCCAGGCTCGCCGTCACGTCGCGCAGGCGCGCGGTCAGTTCTTCGGCACGCGCGATCACCACCGTGCGGGCGGTGGTGTCGGTGGGCGAGGTGGCCACCGCGCTCCAGGCGTTGAGCGCGTTGTTCAGCGTCACGCCCAGGCTCTGGTCGCCCAGCGGGAACAGCGATTCGAGCTGCTGCAGCCGGGCGTAGCGGGCCTCGTCGCCGGCCGCCACCGAGCGGGTGATCTGGGCCTCGCGGGTCAGGTAGCTGTCGTAGGCGCGCGAGACGCCTTCGATCTCCACGCCCTTGCCAAAGTAGCCGTTGCCCAGGAACTGCCCGCCCGAGGTGCCCAGCAGGATGTTCTGCCGGCTGTAGCCCTCGGTGTTGACGTTGGCGATGTTGTGGCCAATGACCTGCATGGCCGCCAGGTTGGTGGTCAGGGCGCGGCTGGCGATGTTGAGGCTGCTCATGGCGGTCTTTCAGTGCGTGCCTGCGGGGTTCACGCCTGGGCGCGCTGCAGGCTGAGCGCGGTGTTGATCGCGCGGCTGAGCTTGGTGGCGTACTGCGGGTCGGTCGCATAACCGGCGCGCTGCAGGCCGGAAGCGAATGACTGCGCCGACTGCAGGCTGTCCATCACCTTGGCATAGCGCGGGCTGTCGCTGATGAGGCG
>CAYUAH010000107.1:0-10966 GCA_964442375.1 uncultured Hydrogenophaga sp.
TTTTCGCTCAGGATGACCACCGGGCGCTCGGCGCTCAGGCCCCGGTTGATCAGCGCCTGTGCGATGCGGCGCGCGGTGTCCCAGGCTTCGCGGTAGCTCACGTGGCGCCAGTCGCCCAGGCTGGTTTTGCCTTGCGCATCGGTGCTGGGCTGACGTTGTGCCATGAAGCTGCGCTCGGGCGCGGTCTCGGCCCAGTGGCGCAGGCGGTCGGTCAGGCGTTCGGGATAGGGCTGCAGTTCCTGCTCGGCACGCAGGTAGTGGGTGCCGGGCGCGCCGTCGCGCAAGGTAACGCGGGTCACGCCAAAGCGCATGGGGCGGAAGCGGGGGGTGCTCATCTTGTCTCCTCGTTTTTCTTCTGCGGCCCGCTCAGGCCTTCTTCACTTTCGCAGCCTTGCCTTCGAGGAAGGCGCGCACCCGTTCCTTGGCTTCGGGCGCCGCCTGGGCAATCGCCGCCATCATGGCTTCGGTCATGAAACCGTGGTCGGCGGGCTGCTCGGCGATGCGGGGCAGGGCGTGCATCAGGGCGTAGTTGGTCAGCGGGGCGTTGGTGGCGATTTGCTTGGCCAGGGCCAGCGCTTTGTCCAGCGCGGTGCCGGCAGGCACCAGGTACTGGGCCAGGCCCACACGCTCGCCATCGGCGGCGTTGTAGACGCGCCCGGTCAGCATCATGTCGGTCATGCGGGCCACACCGATCAGTTTGGGGATGCGCACCGAACCACCGCCGCCGACGAAGATGCCGCGTGTGCCTTCGGGCAGGGCAAAGAAGGTGGTGTCGTCGGCCACACGGATGTGGCAGGCGCTGGCCAGCTCCAGACCGCCACCCACCACCGCGCCATGCAGGGCGGCGATCACCGGCACCGGGCCGTTTTGCACGCACTCCAGTGCGGCGTGCCACATGCGCGAGTGGTGCAGGCCCTGGCCGGCGTCGCGCTCCTGCAGTTCCGACAAATCGAGGCCGGCGCAGAAGTGCTCGCCGTCACCATCGATGACGGCCGCGCGCACGCTGCTGGGCAGGTTCTGGAAGGTGTCGCGCAGGGCCAGGATCAGCGCATCGTTGAGCGCATTGCGCTTGGCGGCGCGGGTCAGGGTGATGACGGCGATCTGCTGCTGGTCGCCGTGCAGGGTGAGGGTCAGGTCGGTGCTTGCCATGGTCTTTGAGTGTCGGTATGGTGTGGAATTATGGTTATAAAAAATAACGATATCAATGGGTGGGGTGCACTCATTTGCTCGGTGTTTACCCTGATAAGACGCCGCGCGGATGGCGATTGCAGCGCCCGGCTCGCCTTGGTGAACAATGGCGTTTTGCGCGGCAAGACCATGAATCCAACTGTCCCATCCACCTCCCCGGTTCTGCACGTCATGCAAGGCGTGGCCACCATCACGCTGCATCGCCCGCAGCACCGCAATCGCCTTGAAGACGGTGACTTGCTGACCCTTTTGGAGCACATCGCTGTGGTGAACGCCGACACCACGGTGCGCGCGCTCGTGCTCACCGCGCAACCCAATCAGCCGCGCCCGGTGTTCAGCGCCGGCTACCACCTCGGCGCGTTTCGCGACGACGGCGAAACTGGCCCCATGCCCTTTGAGACCGTGCCCGACGCCCTGGCCAGTGCACGTCCGCTGACCCTGTGCGCGCTGCCCGGCAGCGTTTACGGCGGCGCCACCGATCTGGCCCTGGCCTGCGATTTCCGCTTCGGCGTCGAAGGCATGGAGCTGCGCATGCCCGCCGGCGCACTGGGCCTGCACTACTACCCCAGCGGCATGCAACGCTATGTGGCGCGTCTGGGCCTGGGTGTGGCGCGCAAGTTGTTTCTGCTGGCCGAAACCGTGCCCGACCGCGATCTGCTGACGCTGGGTTTTCTGGACAAGCTCTTGCCCGCCAGCGAACTGTCGGCTGCCGTGCAAGCCTGGTGCACCCAGGTGCTGGCCATGGGGCCGCTGGCGGTGCAGGGCATGAAGCAGACGCTCAACGAAATCGCCCTGGGCTGGGACCAGCCGGTGCTGTGGCGCGAACGGGAAGCCGCCACCAAGGCCAGCGCCGATTTCGCCGAAGGGCGGCAGGCCTTTGCCGAGCGACGAACGCCGCAGTTCGTCGGCCGTTGAAAACCCATCCCTTGTTCTGGAGACAAAAAAGTGACCTTCCCCAAAAACGCCTGGTACGTGGCAGCGACGTCAGACGAAATCCATGACAAACCGCTGGGCCGCATGGTCTGTGGCGAGCGCATCGTGTTCTACCGCGCCGACGCGGGCCAAGTGGCCGCCTTGCAGGACTTTTGTCCCCACCGTGGCGCACCGCTGTCACTGGGCCGTGTGTGTGACGGCAAGCTGGTGTGTGGTTACCACGGACTGGAGATGGGCTGCGACGGCAAAACGGTGGCCATGCCAGGTCAACGCGTGGGCGGGTTCCCGTCCATACGCGCCTATCCGGCGGTGGAACGGTATGGTTTTGTGTGGGTGTGGCCGGGCGACGCTGCGTTGGCCAACGCAGACGAGATCCCGGTGCAGGCCTGGCACAACCACCCCGACTGGGCCTATGGCGGGGGCCTGTTCCACATCCGCTGCGATTACCGGCTGATGGTGGACAACCTGATGGATCTCACCCACGAAACCTACGTGCACGCCGGCACGATTGGTCAAAAGGAGATCGACGAGACACCCTGCAAGACCAGTGTGAATGGCGACGAGGTGGTGACCAGCCGCTTCATGCAAGGCATCGAGGCGCCGCCGTTCTGGAAGATGGCCTTGCGCGGCCACGGCCTGGCCGACGACGTGCCGGTGGACCGCTGGCAGATCTGCCGCTTCACACCCCCCAGCCACGTGATGATCGAAGTGGGCGTGGCCCATGCCGGCCATGGCGGTGTGGAGGCGCCACCCGAACACAAGGTCTACAGCATCGTGGTGGACTTCATCACCCCGGAGACCGAGACCTCCATCCACTACTTCTGGGGCATGGCGCGCAAGTTCCAGCCGCAGGATGGCGCGCTGACCGACGCCATCCGCGCCGGTCAGCACAAGATTTTTTCGGAAGACCTGGAGATGCTGGAACGCCAGCAGCTCAACCTGCTGACCTGGCCGGAACGCTCCTTGCTCAAACTCAACATCGATGCCGGTGGGGTGCAGGCGCGCAAGGTGATCGACCGCTGGTTGGCGCAGGAGCAGGGTGGCAGGGTGAGCGTGTGACCGCGCGCACGGGCCATGCCAAAGCGATATATCTACATGAGTGAAATTGCGCTTGCGTTTGAGCGGTGGACATTGCAAAGTCAACGCCCAGGCCCTTTGGTGGGTCCGCACCATCCACAGACAGGAGACAACACATGAGATTCGTGAACCGACGCGCTGCTTTGGCCGCCGTGGCTGCGCTGGCCGCCACGGCCACATCCACCGCGATGGCGCAACAGACCGTGACCCTGCGCCTGCACCAGTTCCTGCCGCAGCAGGCCGTCATTCCGTCCAAGGCCATCGTTCCCTGGGCGCAAAAGGTGGAGGCTGATTCGGGCGGACGCATCAAGATCCAGCTCTTCCACGCCATGCAGCTCGGTGGCGCGCCACCGCAGCTGTTTGACCAGGCCAAGGATGGCGTGGCCGACATCACCTGGACCGTGCTGGGCTACACGCCCGGGCGTTTCAACAAAGCCGAGGTGTTCGAACTGCCCTTCATGAGTGGCCACGCCGAGCAGTCCTCGCGGGCGTTCTGGGAGTACGTGCAGGCCCACGCGGCCGACGAGTTCAAGGACGTCAAGCTGCTGGCTGTTCACACACACGGCCCCGGTCTGTTCCACACCAAGGCGCCCGTGACCGGTCTGGAAAGCCTGCGCGGGATGAAGATCCGCGGCGGCTCGCGTGTCATCAACAACATGCTGGTCAAGCTTGGTGCCACGCCGGTGGGCATGCCGGTGCCGGCCGTGACGGACGCCTTGTCCAAGGGCACCATCGACGGCACGACCATCCCCTGGGAGGTGACGCCCTCGCTCAAGGTCACCGAGCTGGTGAAGAACCACACCACCTTTGCCGGCAAGGAGGGCCTGTACACCCAGACCTTCGCGTTCTCGATGAACAAGGCTGCCTACGACAAGCTGCCGGCCGACCTCAAGGCCGTGATCGACAAGAATTCGGGCATCGAGACGGCGGCCATGTTTGGCCGCGCCATGGACGAAGGCGACCGCACCGGTCGCGAGATCGCGGTCAAGGCCAAGAACAACATCATCGAGCTGGACGTGGCTGAAACCCAGCGCTGGCGCCGCACCGCCGGTTCGGTGGAAACCGACTGGGTCAACGAAATGAAGGGCAAGAACATCGATGGCGCCAAACTGGTGTCGGAGGCCCGCGCCCTGATCGCCAAGCATTCGCGATAATGCGCGCGTCCTGACGGCCACGGTTCGGGCTGGCCGCCGCTCCGCCGATGCTTCTCCCGTCCCTGGGGGAGGCTCGGCTTGTTTTTTTCGACGGAATACGTTTTGAAGACACTGTCGTTTCTTGCCCAGGCCTGCGCCGTCATTGCGGGCCTGCTTCTCACCCTGGTCACCCTGGTCACCTGCGTGAGCCTGATCGGCCGCAACACCACCGGGGCCACGCTGCTGGGCGACTATGAGCTGACGGCGGTGGCCGCCGGTGCGGCCATCACCTTGTTTTTGCCTCTGTGCCAGTACCAGCAAGGCAACATCATTGTGGATTTTTTCACCAGTCGCGTGCCGGCGCGCATCAACGCGCGCTTCGACCGGTTTGGCGCCCTGCTGCTGTCGCTCATGTTGTTTTTGCTGGCCTGGCGCACCGGGGTGGGCGGCCTCAACGCGTTTCAATCGCAAACCACCACCATGATGCTCGGCTTTCCCGAGTGGGTCGTGTACGCCGCCATGGTGCCACCTCTGGTGCTGACCGGTGTGATCGGCCTGGCCCAGTGCCTGTTTGGTTTTGATGCGAAGGATGGCGCATGAGCTCGCTGACCATCGCTTTGCTGATTTTTGGCGTCATGCTCGTGTTGATGGTGGTGCGGGTGCCCATCGCCGTGGCCATGTTTGCGGCGGGTGTCTGGGGTTACCTGTACCAGGTGGGGCTGCCGCCTTTCCTGAACAACCTCAACGGCTTGGCCTATGCCCGTTTTGCGAGCTACGACCTGTCGGTGATTCCGTTGTTCATCCTGATGGGCAACTTCGCCACGCAGGGCGGCATTTCCAAGGCCTTGTTCCAGTTCGCCAGTGTGCTCACCGCGCGCTTCAAGGGCGGGCTGGCCATGGCGGCGGTCATGGCCAGTGCCGGGTTTGGTGCCATTTGTGGGTCCTCCATCGCCACCGCCGCCACCATCACCTCGGTGGCGCTGCCGGAGATGAAGCGCCATGGCTACTCGGGTCGCCTCTCCACCGGCACGCTGGCGGCCGGTGGCACCCTGGGCATCCTGATTCCCCCGTCGGTCCCACTGGTGATCTACGCCATCCTGACCGAGCAGAACATCGCCAAGCTGTTTGCGGCGGCCACCGTGCCCGGCATCCTGGCCATGCTGGGCTACATGACCGCGATCGCCATCTATGTGCGCCTGGTGCCCGGCCATGCGCCGGAGCACGACAAGGACCTGCCCGCCATGTCGCTGGAGGCACTCATGGGCGTGCTGCCGATCGCCATCGTGTTCCTGGTCGTGTTTGGTGGCATCTACGGTGGCCTGTTCACCCCCACCGAAGGGGCCGGCGTGGGCGCGGCCAGCACCTTTGTGGCGGCCTTGCTCAAGCGCGAGCTGACCCCTGCCAAGATCAAGGAGTGCTTCCTCTCTACGGCGGCCACCAGTGCCATGATCTTCATGATCTTCATCGGTGCCGACATGATGAACGTGGCGCTGGCGCTGACCCAGGTGCCCGCCCAGCTCGCCGTGCTGATCAAGGACCTGGCCCTGCCTCCGGTGGCGGTGGTGGCCGGCATCCTGCTGTTTTATGTGGTGCTCGGGGCCGTGATGGACGAGCTGTCCATGATCCTGCTGACCATCCCCATCTTCTTCCCGGTCATCATGGGCCTGGACTTCGGCATGTCGCAGGAGCACACGGCCATCTGGTTCGGCATCATGGTGCTCATGACCGTGGGCTTTGGCCTGTTGGCGCCTCCCGTGGGGCTCAACGTGTACGTGGTCAACGGCATGTCCAAGGGTGTGCCCATTGCAGAGAGCTACCGTGGTGTGATGCCCTTTCTGGCCAGCGACGTGATCCGCACCACCTTGCTGCTGCTGTTCCCACCCATTTCCTTGTGGCTTGTTCAATTCGTAGGGTGATCTCATGACGCAACCCCTTCTTCATCGCCGCTATGTTGTCGCAGCTGGCGTGGCCATGCTGGCGCTGCCTCTGGCGGCTCAGACGCCCAGCTACCCCAGCAAGGCGGTTCGGGTGGTCGTGCCTTTTGGCGCCGGCGGTGTGGGCGACCTCACCGCGCGTGCCGTGTCGGCCGAACTGGCCAAGCGCCTGGGCCAGCCCTTTGTGATCGAAAACCGCCCGGGCGCAGGCGGCGTGGTGGCGGCCGAGACCGTGGCCAAGGCCGAGCCCGATGGCCACACGGTGTTCCTGATGTCCAATGGCACCGCCGTCACGGCCGGCCTGTTCAAGGCCTTGCCCTACGACACGGTCAAGGACTTCACACCCGTGTCCACCCTGGGCAGCTTCGACATCGGGGTGCTGGTGCCCGCCGACTCGCCGCACAAAACCCTGGGCGAGCTGCTGGCCTGGGCCCGCGCCAACCCAGGCAAGCTCAACATCGGCAGCATCAACATCGGCAGCACCCAGCACCTGGCGGCCGAGCTGTTCAAGAGCACCGCCGCGCTGCAGGCGCAGGTTGTGCCCTTCAACGGCACACCGGCGCTGGTGACGGCGCTGCGCGGCAAGCAGGTGGACGTGGCGGTGGAAATCCTCGGGCCGGTGATGCCCCAGATCACGGGTAACGCGGTGCGGGCCCTCGCGGTCACCGGCACACGGCGCTCGCCGTTGCTGCCCGCCGTGCCGACGGCAGAGGAGAGTGGTGTCAAAGGTTTTGTGGCCTCGTCCTGGAACGCGTTGGCCGTGCCGTCCAAAACGCCGCGCGAGGTGGTGCAGCGCCTGCACGAAGCCATTGCTGCCGTGCTGGCCATGCCCGAGCTTCAGAAGCGCCTGCGCGACATGAACGTCGAACCCGACCCGGCCACGCCGCAGGAAACCGCCGCGCTGCTGGCCGCCGACATCCGGCGCTGGAGCGAAGTGATCGAGAAGGCCAATATCCCGCGCCAGTGAGCGACCGGGAGGCTGCGGCTGCGCCACAATCGGCGCATGACAGCAGCTTGTTTTTCCCCTGAGCAGCACGCGGCAGCCGAGGCCGTGGACGTGGTTGTGATCGGCGCCGGCGTGGTCGGCCTGGCGGTGGCGCGTGCCCTGGCCCAGGCCGGGCGCGAGGTGCTGGTGCTGGAGCGCGAAACCGCCATGGGCACGGGCGTGAGTTCGCGCAACAGCGAAGTGGTTCACGCTGGCCTGTACTACGAACCGGGTTCGCTCAAGGCGCGGTTGTGTGTGCGGGGCAAAGACCTGCTCTATGCCTTTTGCGACAGCCATGGCGTCAACCACCGGCGCTGTGGCAAGCTGGTGGTGGCCACCGACGCGGCGCAGCTCGGGGCGCTGGAAAAAATCCAGGCCCGCGCCCTGGCCAATGGCGTGCCCGTCGAGTGGTTGAGCGGCGAACAATCCCGCGCGCTTGAGCCCGCCTTGCATGCGCAGGCCGCGTTGCTTTCGCCCAGCACCGGCATCGTGGACAGCCACGGGTTGATGCTGGCGTTGCAGGGCGATCTGGAGGCAGCTGGTGGCGCGGTGGCCCTGGCCTCGCAGCTGACGCGTGGCGAGGTGGTCGGCGATGGCGTCGTGCTGGAGGTGCTGGCCGACGGGGCGCCCATGTGGCTCAAGGCCCGCACCGTGGTCAATGCCGCGGGTTTGTTCGCCTGCCCGGTGGCGCGTGCCATCGGGGGTCTGGACCCGCACCACGTGCCCTCAGAACGTTATGCCAAGGGCAGCTATTTTTCGCTGGCGGGCAAAGCGCCGTTCTCTCGGCTGGTGTATCCCGCACCGCAGGACGCCTGGCTGGGCGTGCACCTGACGCTGGACCTGGGCGGCCAGGCCAAGTTTGGCCCCGACCTGGAGTGGCTGCCCGCCGGCCAGGACCCGCTGGCCATCGACTACACCGTCGATGCCCGCCGCGCCGACGGTTTTTATGACGAAGTGCGCCGCTACTGGCCGGCCTTGGCCGACGGCGCGCTGTTGCCCAGCTACAGCGGCGTGCGGCCCAAGCTCTACGGCCCCGGCGAGGCCGCGCCCGACTTCCGCGTCGACGGCCCCAAGCAACACGGTGTGCCCGGGCTGGTCAATCTTTTTGGCATCGAGTCGCCTGGCTTGACCAGCGCGCTGGCCCTGGGTGAACACGTGGCGGGTTTGTTGGCAGACTGAAGGAGACAGCAGCATGAAAGTGGCCTGGTACAACCGCAATGGCGAAGCGCGCGAGGTGCTGCATCTCGACGAGTGGCCGGACCCACAACCGGCGGCTGGCGAGGTGCGGGTGCGGCTCGCGACCTCGGGCGTCAACCCCTCGGACGTGAAAAGCCGACGCGGCCGCACGCCGGCCTGGGACCGCATCGTGCCGCACAGCGATGGCGCCGGTGTGATCGACGCCGTGGGTGCCGGCGTGCCCGAAGCGCGCGTGGGCGAGCGGGTGTGGATTTGGAACGGCCAGTGGCAGCGGCCATTGGGCACGGCAGCGGAGTACATCGTGTTGCCGGCGGCGCAGGCAGTGCTCTTGCCCGAGGGCACCGACTTTGAGGCCGGCGCCTGTTTTGGCATCCCGGCCCTGACGGCGCTGCAAGCCCTGCGCATCGCGGGCGACGTGGCTGGGCGCGACGTGCTGGTCACCGGTGCGGGCAACGCGGTGGGCCACTACGTCACCCAACTGGCGGTGCGCAAGGGCGCTCGCGTGATTGCCACCGCTGGCCACGAGTTGCGCCAGTCCCACGCCTGGGCGGCCGGTGCCCACGAGGTGCTGGATTACAAACACGGTGGTGTGGCCGAGCAGGTTCGCGCGCTGACCAAGGGTCAGGGCGTGGACGTGATCATCGACATGGACCTGTCGGGCACAGCCGGTTTGTTGGCCCGTGGCGCGCTCAAGGCGCACGGCCACCTGGTCTGTTATGGCAGCAACCAGCCGCTGCAGGTGCCGCTGGACTTTCGCAGCCTGCTGTGGGGCTCGCTCAATTTGAGCTTCTTTCTTGTCTACGATCTGCTGCCCCGTGACCGCGAGGCCACGCTCGCCGAGCTGGAGGCGTTGCTGCGTGTGGGCTGCCTCCAACACGCCATCGGTGCCCGTTATCCTTTGGCCGAGATCGCCGCTGCCCACGAGGCTGTTGAAAACGGCAAGGTGGTGGGCAACGTGGTGCTGACGATCTGAGGGACGTTCAGCGCCGGGCAGCCTTGAGCGCGGCGGCGGCCTCCTGCACCAGCCCCGGCCCCTTGTAGATCAGCCCGGTGTAGATCTGCACCACGTCGGCGCCGGCCTCGATCTTTTTCACCGCGTCGGCACCGCTCAGGATGCCACCCACGCCGATGATGGGAAAGCCTTGGCCCAGCTGGGCGCGCAGCTGGCGGATGACGGCGTTGCTGGCCTCGAACACCGGTGCGCCCGACAGGCCGCCGGCCTCGTCGCAGTGGGGCAGACCTTTGACGGCCTCGCGCGAGAGCGTGGTGTTGGTGGCCACCACGCCGTCCATGCCGTGGCGTTGCAGGGTCGCGGCAATCACGTCGATCTGCGCGGCGTCCAGGTCGGGCGCGATTTTCACGAACACCGGCACCCGGCGGCCATGCTGCTGGGCCAGTTGTTCGCGGCGCGCGGCCACGGCCGAGAGCAGGCCGTCCAGCGCCTCGTCGCTTTGTAGGGCGCGCAGGTTCTTGGTGTTGGGGCTGGAGATGTTGACGGTGACGTAGTCGGCGTGCGGGTAGACGCCGTCCAGGCACTTCAGGTAGTCGTCGGTCGCGTTCTCGATGGGCGTGGCCGCGTTCTTGCCGATGTTCAGGCCCAGCAGGCCACCGTTCTGGCGAAAACGCGCTTGCTGCACGTTGGCGATGAAGCTGTCCAGGCCTTCGTTGTTGAAGCCCAGGCGGTTGATCAGCGCGTTGGCCTGGGGCAGGCGGAACATGCGTGGCTTGGGGTTGCCGGGCTGGCCCAGCGGCGTGACGGTGCCGACCTCGACGAAGCCAAAGCCCATGGCGCCCAGTGCGTCGATCACGCGGGCGTTTTTGTCCAGCCCGGCGGCCATACCCACGCGGTTGGGAAAGTTCAGACCGGCCAGGGTGATGGGGTCATTCACGCGGCGGCTGCCGAACAGGCAGGTCAGCGGGCTGCGCTGGGTGCGCGCCAGCGATTCCATGGTCAGTTCGTGGGCGGCTTCGGGGTCGAGGCCAAAGAGAAAGGGCCGGGCCAGGCCGTAGGGCAGAAGGGGCATTGGATAATCCGCGAATCAATTGTTGCGATTGTCTCAAATGACCCAAGACGAACTCAAAACCCTGGTCGGCCAGGCCGCGCTGCAGTATGTGGTGCCGGGCGAAATCATCGGTGTGGGCACAGGCTCCACCGTCAACAAGTTCATCGACGCGCTGGCGACCATGAAGGACCAGATCAAGGGAGCGGTGTCCAGCTCGGTGGCGTCCACCGAGCGCCTGCTGGCCCTGGGCATCCCGGTCTTCGACGCCAACGAGGTGGGCGAGCTGGCCGTGTATGTGGACGGCGCCGACGAGATCGACGGCCGGGGCCACATGGTCAAGGGCGGTGGTGCGGCCCTCACGCGCGAGAAGATCGTGGCCGCGCAGTCGCGCCGCTTCGTGTGCATCGCCGACGAGTCGAAAAAGGTCGAGGCGCTGGGCGCCTTTCCGCTGCCGGTGGAGGTGATTCCCATGGCCAGCGCGCGCATCACGCGCCAGTTTGCGGCGATGGGCGGCAC
>CAYUAH010000108.1:0-10858 GCA_964442375.1 uncultured Hydrogenophaga sp.
CGGCCCAGGCCGGCCTGCGCATGCTGCTGGCCGGCGGCAACGCGGTGGACGCGGCCATTGCCGCCGCCATGACACTGACCGTGGTCGAGCCCACCGGTTGCGGCCTGGGCAGCGACGGTTTTGCCATCCTGTGGGACGGCAATGAACTGCACGGCCTCAACGCCTCCGGCCGCTCGCCGGCGGCGTGGACACCCGACTACTTTGCCCAGCGCGGTGGCATCCCGGAAATGGGCTGGAACGCCGTCACCGTGCCCGGCGCGGTGTCGGCCTGGGTGGCCTTGTCCAAGCGCTTTGGCAAGCTGCCGTTTGCGCAACTGGCCCAACCCGCCATCGATTGCGCGCGCAACGGTTTTCCTGTCTCCCCCACCATCGCGCGGCAATGGGCCTTGGGCGCGGCCAAGCTGGGCGCCCAGCCAGGTTTTGCCGAGTGCTTCATGCCCGGCGGGCACGCACCCAGGGCCGGCGAGATTTTCCGCAGCGAAGCCCATGCGCGCACGCTGGAGCTGATTGCCCAGACCGAGGGCGAGGCCTTTTACCGGGGTGAACTGGCCCGCGCCATGGCGGCGCACAGCCAGGCCCATGGCGGCGCCATGACCGAAGCCGACCTGGCCGAGCACCGTGCCGACTGGGTGGGCACGGTGAGCCAGACCTTTGGCGACACCGTCATCCACGAAATCCCGCCCAACGGCCAGGGCATTGCCGCGCTGATGGCGCTGGGCATGCTCGAAGCGCACGGCATTGGTCAACACCCGGTGGACGACATCGAGACGGTGCACGCCAGCATCGAGGCCATGAAGCTGGCGTTTGCCGACCTGCACGAATACAACGCCGACATCGATGCCATGCGCGTGACGCCGGCCGAGCTGCTCAACGCCGACTACCTGAAGTCGCGCGCTGCGCTGATCGACACGCAACGCGCGCAAGACCCCGGTTGTGGCGCGCCGCGCCCGGGCGGCACGGTCTACCTGGCGGCGGCCGACGCCTCGGGCATGATGATTTCCTTCATCCAGTCCAACTACATGGGTTTTGGTTCGGGCGTGGTGGTGCCGGGCACCGGCATCAGCCTGCAGAACCGGGGCCACGGGTTTGTGCTGACGCCGGGCCACGCCAACGAGGTGGGCCCGCGCAAGCGCCCCTCGCACACCATCATTCCCGCCTTTGCCATGAACGCCGACGGCACACCGCGCATGGCCTTTGGCGTGATGGGCGGCCCCATGCAGTCGCAAGGCCACCTGCAGATGGCGCTGCGTGTGCTGCGCTACGGCCAGAACCCGCAGGCCGCCGCCGATGCGCCGCGCTGGCGCGTCAACGGCGGCAAGACCGTGGCGGTCGAGCCGCACATGGACCCGCAATTGGTCGACGGCCTGCGCGCACGCGGCCACGAGGTGACGGTGGAACACGGCAACGGCGTGTTCGCCTTTGGTGGCGCCCAGCTGGTGCTGCGCCAGGGCGAGACCTACGTCGCCGGCTCCGACCCGCGCAAGGACGGCCAGGCGGTGGCGTTTTAAAGCACCCCGCCTCGCATGGCGTCCACGCTGGCGCGCACCACACCTTGCACCGTGCCACTCTGCGCAAACTGCCTGCGCAGGTAGTTCGCGTGGTTGCCGTCGCGGGCTGCGGTGCGTTCGATCTCGTCCCTCGCGGCGGTCGAGTTGAGGGCCACGAAATGGGGCTCTATGCGCCGCAGCGTGGCCAGCACGTCCTCGCGTATCGAGATCTGCTCGCGCGTTTTGGGGTTGACCATCATGCCGTCCAGGCCGAAGCGGCAGGCCTGGAAACGGTTGTAGGTGTAGACGAGGTAGTCGTCTTCCTCGGGCGGCGCTTCCTTGCGCTCCAGCAGGTGGCGGCACAGGGCCTGTAGGTAGCAGGCCAGGCCGGCGGCACGCTCCACCGTGAGCGGGGTGTCGCACACGCGCAGCTCGATGGTGCCGTACTCGGGCTTGGGCCGGATGTCCCAGTAGAAGTCCTTCATGGACTTGACCACGCCGGTGGACTCCATCTTGGTGAAGTAGACGCTGGAGAACTCGTCCCAGCTCAGCGTGAAGGGCGCGCGGCCGCTCAAGGGGAAGGCAAACACCGAGTTCAGGCGGGCCGAGTCGAACAAGGTGTCCACGCCCTGGAAGTAAGGCGAGGAAGCGGACAAAGCGATGAAGTGCGGCACATAGCGGTTGAGCGAGTGCAGCAGGAACAGCGCCTCGTCGGCCGAGGCGCAGCCGATGTGCACGTGCTGCCCGAACACGGTGAATTGCTTGGCCAGGTAGCCATACAGGCTTGAGAGCTCCTGGAAACGCGGCTTGGAAAAAATCCGCTGCTCGAACCAGCGCTGGAAGGGATGGGTGCCACCGCCGGCCAGCTCGATGTTGAGGCGGTCGCAGGCCGACACCAGGGTGTTGCGGATGTCGCGCAACTGCGCCAGCAGCGGGCCGTGTTCGGTCTGGATGGAGGTCGCGATCTCGATCATGCTCTGCGTCATCTCCGGCGTCACCACGCCGGGGAAGGGCTTGCGCGAGAGCAGCTCCAGCAGGTCGTTGGCGCTGCTGGAGAGGTCGAGGTCGAAGGTGTTGACGAGCTGCATCTCCAGCTCCACACCCATGGTCAGCGAGTCCGACGACTTGAAGGTTTCCAATGGCATGGCGGTGTCTCCTCAGGACTCTTGTGTCACATGGGTTTCGCGCGCGGCCAGCAGCGCGCGCTGCGTGACCACCGGCCCCAGCAACTCCAGGACCACCACCAGTGCGGCCAGCACCTTGAGGGCCTGCACCGCCGGCTCCAGGCCCAACAGCCGGCTTTGTTCCAGCAGCAGGATGGCAAAAGCCGACAAGGGGGTCAGCGCCAGGCCGGTCAGCAGCCCCTTGCGTTCGGTGATGCCGCTCAGTCGCGCCACGCTCAGGTTGCACAAGACCTTGCTGGCGGTGCGCACCACCAGCAGGGTCGCGCCCAAGGCCAGGCTGGCCCACACGTCCGACCATTCGATCAACGAAGCCACATAGACGAACAGGAACAGTCCCAGCAACTCGCCCACGGTGCCGAAGTCGCGCTGCGCATTGGTCAAATGCACCCGGCGCTCACGCGCCACGATGCCGAAGGTGAGCGCGCTCAGCAGCGGTGAGAGCTGCAGGCCAAAAGAAGCCGTGGTGAGCAGCAACACCGCCAGTGCAAACACCATGGTCACGCCGCTGGGCGGCGTCACCCGTGCGCGCAGCAACCAGGGCACGGCCACCCCCAGCAGCGTACCCACCGCCACCGACGTACCCAGCACATGCACACTGCCAAAAGCGGCGGCCACCAGATCGCCCGTGGTGCTGATGTGCCAGTAGCCCACCACCAGCTTGAGTGCCAGCACCGCCATCAGACAGTTGATGGCGCACAGGTGCAGCACACGCTCCGTCACCTGGCCGGCACTGTGCAATTCGTTGGCCACTCGCACGATGCCGGCCGGCGAGGCCGAAATGGCGAGCGAGGCCACCACCAGGCGCACCTCCGGCGTGATGTCGAAGAAACCGGTGACCAGGTACACCGCCGCAAAGGTGATGAGCGACTCGCCCAGTCCCAGCAGCAAGACCCAGGGGTTGTGGCGGAACCAGCGCAGGTTGATGCGGTAGCCCAGCTCGAACAACACCAGCGAGAGCGCCACGTTGGCCAGAAAGGGCAAGCCGGGCACCGCGTCGGTGAGGCCGGGCAGGTTGATGAAGCCCCCCACCAGGCCCACGGCCACGTAACTCGTCACGCGCGGCACGCGCCAGGTCTCGTGGGCACGTTCGGCCAACAGCCAGGCCAGCAGCAGCACCAGCGGCCATGCAATGGATTGAAGCAGAAAAGTCAGGTCGGTCACCATGCGCAAGGCACTCCTTTTCGATGGGGCCGATGGCCTCGGGCGGTGCCGAGACGTGGCCGGAATGGCCGCGCCCGAAGGCGCGACCCGAAGGGGTCAGACCTTGAAACGGTCTGTAAGTTCTTGCAGATTCAGATCTTGCAGGACTTGCGTCAGCCGCTCACGCGCGCTGCGTTTGGGACCACCCATTTTACGGGCCAGGATCAGCTCGTTTTTCATCGCGTGTTCCCAGCCCACCAGCTCGGTCACCGTCACCTGGTAGCCATGGGCTTCGAGTTGCAGGCAGCGCAGCACGTTGGTGATCTGGCTGCCGAACTCGCGCGTGTGCAAGGGGTGGCGCCAGATTTCAGCCAACGGGTTGCGCGACAGCGACAAGGCCTTGTGTTTGCGCAGCACCCCCGCCACCTCAGCCTGGCAGCAGGGGACGAGCACCATGAAACGCGCCTGCTTGGCCAGGCCAAAGGCAATGGCGTCGTCGGTGGCGGTGTCGCAGGCATGCAGCGCGGTCACGATGTCGAAGGCGCTGGGCAGCTCGGCGGTGGTGGTGGCGTCAAGCACCGTGGTAGCCAGGAAGTGCATGCGCTCGAAGCCCAGACGCTTGGCCAGTTCACGCGACTTGTCCACCAGTTCGGCCCGCGTTTCGATGCCGTACACGGTGCCCCTGCCCTGCGGACGCAGCACCAGGTCGTACAACATGAAGCCCAAGTAGGACTTGCCGGCGCCGTGGTCGGCCAAGGTCACGTCGCCGCGCTCCTGGAGCACTTCGGCGATCAGGGGCTCGATAAAATGAACCAGGTGCTGCACCTGTTTGAGTTTGCGTCGCGTGTCCTGATTGAGCTTGCCCTCGCGGGTGAGGATGTGCAGGGCCTGAAGGAGTTCGATCGACTGGCCCGGCAAGAGCTCGGGCAGTTGCACCGAAAGGTCGGCAGCGGGCTTTTTGGACATGGCGGGATGATAACGAGGCTGTCTCCAAGGTGATGGCCGGGTCGCCGCCCACGTGGCACAACCCCGGCAGCGTCACACACACGGAGTGCTCCATGTCACCAGCGCCGCCGGATGGCGAAATCCTTGTCGAGGCCGACGGCCCGCTGCTGCTGATCGGCATCCACCGCCCGGCCAAGCGCAACGGGTTCACGCCCGCCATGTACCGGCAGTTGGCCCAGGCCTACACCCGGCTCGACGACGACGACGCGCTGCGCGTGGGCGTGCTGTACGCCGTGGGTGGGCACTTCACCGCCGGCCTGGACCTGCCCAGCTTTGCGCCCCTGATGCAGCGCGGCGAAAGCCCCATCCCTGACGGCGACATCGACCCCACCGACACCGGCAAGCCCGGCACCCGCCGCCGCGCCAAGCCCCTGGTGGTGGCCGTGTGTGGCATCACCTACACGCTGGGCATCGAACTGATGCTGGCGGCCGACATCGTGGTGGCTGCCGACGACTGCCGTTTTTCGCAGCTGGAGGTCCAGCGCGGCATCATGGCCACCGGCGGCGCCACGCTGCGCATGGCCGAGCGTTGTGGCATGGGCAACGCCTTGCTGCACCTGCTCACCGCCGATGAGTTCGATGCCCACGAGGCCTTGCGTTTGAACTTCGTGCAAAAGATCGTGCCCGCCGGGCATGAGAAGGACATCGCCATCGACATCGCGCGCCAGATCGCGGCCCAGGCGCCGCTGGCCGTGGTGGCCACGCGCCTGAACGTGATCCAGGCCATCGAACAGGGCACGCCGGCCGCCGCCGCCGAGTTCGTCGCCACCCAGCAGCGCCTGGCCCGCAGCGAGGACGCCGCCGAAGGGGTGCGCGCCTTTGTTGGCAAGCGCACACCCCACTTCGTCGGACACTGACACCCATGTCCCTGCACCGCCAAGGGATTTGACCCGTTTAAATTGTTCGCAATTTAATTTTGAACAATAATTCAGCCATGCCACGCACACCCAAGCTTCCAGACACCGCCCAGCAACTGGACCACCAGCTGTGCTTTGCGCTGTACTCCGCCTCGCTGGCCATGACCAAGCTCTACAAGCCGCTGCTGGCGCCCCTGGGTCTGACCTACCCGCAGTACCTGGCCCTGCTGTGCCTGTGGGAGTCCGACGGTGTGACGGTGTCGTTTCTGGGCGAACGCCTGCAACTGGACTCCGGCACCCTCACCCCCCTGCTCAAGCGCATGGAGGCCGCCGGCTGGCTCAGGCGCGAACGCAGCGCCGAGGACGAGCGCCGCGTGCTGGTGTGGCTCACGCCCGCCGGCCAGGCCCTCAAACAGCGGGCAAAAACCATTCCCCACTGCGTGCTGGAGGCCGCTGAATGCAGCCTGCACGAAGTCCACGCGCTCACCACCCAGGTGCGCGCCCTGCGCGACCGCGTGCTGGCCCACGGCGCCTGAACCCATTCAAACCCACCAAGGAAACCACCATGACCAACAAAATCGCAAAAGTCGTCTACCAGGCCCACGCCACCGCCACCGGCGGCCGCGACGGCAGTGCCCGCTCCTCCGATGGCCTGCTTGACGTCAAACTCTCCGTGCCCAAGGAGATGGGTGGCGCTGGCGGCGGCGTCAACCCGGAGCAGATGTTCGCGGCCGGCTACAGCGCCTGCTTCCTGGGCGCCCTGCGCTTCGTGGCCGGCCAGCAGAAAATCGCCATCCCGGCCGACGCCAAAATCGACGCCACGGTCGGCATCGGTCAGATCCCGCAGGGCTTCGGCATCGAGGTGCAAATGGCCATCCACCTGCCCGGCATTGCACGCGACGTGGCCCAGGCATTGGTGGACAAGGCCCACCAGGTCTGCCCCTACTCCAACGCCACGCGCGGCAACATTGAGGTCACGCTCACGCTGGCGTGAGTCTTGCCACGGCTGGCGCGACAATCGGCACATGACGCATGCCGGCCACCCTTTCGACACCCTCACGCCCGATGCCGTGCTGGACGCGCTCGGCGCCATCGGGCAGCACGGCGATGGCCGCCTGACCGCCCTCAACTCCTTCGAGAACCGCGTCTACCAGGCCCATCTGGAATCGGGCGAGGTGGTGGTGCTCAAGTTCTACCGCCCCGGGCGCTGGAGCGAGGCGCAAATCCTCGAAGAGCACACACTGTCGCAGGAGCTGACCGCCGCCGAAGTGCCGGCCGTTGCGCCGCTGATGCTGAACGGCCAGACACTGCATTCGCACGGCGATTTTCTGTTCTCGGTATCGCCGCGTCGGGGTGGCCGCCGGCCGGAACTGGACGACCTCGACGTGATGGAATGGATTGGCCGCTTTCTCGCTCGGCTGCATACCGTGGGTGCGCACCACGCGTTTGTGCACCGCCCGGCACTGGACATCGCCCAGTTCGGCCTGGAGCCGCGCGACTGGCTGCTGCGCCACCACATCATTCCGGTGGAGAGCGAACGCCTGTGGCGCGACACCCTGGACCGCGCGCTCGACGCGGTGGCGGCCGCCTTCGAGCGGGCTGGCGATGTCGCCACCCTGCGCCTGCACGGTGACTGCCACCCAGGCAACATCCTCTGGACACCGAGCGACCTGCCCGGCGGCGGCCCCCACTTCGTGGACCTGGACGACGCCCGCATGGGGCCGGCGGTGCAAGACCTGTGGATGCTCTTGGGCGGCGACCGCGCACAGCAGACCCGCCAGCTCGGCGCGCTGGTGGACGGCTACGAGGAATTCCGCGATTTCGACCGCCGCGAACTGGCCCTGATCGAGCCACTGCGCACCCTGCGCCTGATCCACTACAGCGCCTGGCTGGCGCGGCGCTGGGACGACCCGATTTTCCCCATCAACTTCCCCTGGTTCGGCACCCCGGCTTACTGGAACGAACAGGCCTTGTGGCTGGCGCAGCAGGTGGATGCCATGCAAGCGCCCGCGCTCCACGTTTAATCAAGGTTTAACGCCCAGCCGGCAAGCTCAGCGCTCCCCACCTGGAGAAGAGCGCATGAACGAGCTGAACCTGATGCTGTATCAGGCCATCAACCTGACGGACGGTGCGCCCGCCGCGTTGCTGTTGCTGGCGCGCTTTGCCTCCTTGCACTTGCCCGCCCTCCTGCTGGCACTGGCGGCGGGCAGCCTGCTGCTGCCCAGACGGCGCTGGGCCGCCCTGGGCCTGGAGTTGCTGCTGGCCATGGCCCTGGCCTGGCTGGGTGCGCGCCTGCTGCAGCACGCCTGGCCCTCCCCTCGCCCGTTTGTGCTGGGCCTGGGGCAACAATGGATCGCACACGGCGCCAGCAACTCTTTCCCCAGCACCCACGCCAGCGTGGCCTGGGCGTTTGGCGCCACGGCCTGGTGGCGCGCGCCCCGTCACGCCGTGCGCTGGCTGGCGCCCGTTCTGGCCGCTCTGGTGGCCTGGAGCCGCATCGCCGTGGGCGTGCATTTTCCGGTCGATGTGGCCGCCGGCCTGTGCATAGGCAGCACGGCGGCGCTGCTGGTCCACCGGCTGCGCCCCCGCCCCGCCTGGTCCACCGCAGCCGCGCCCACCTGAAACGCCCGGCACACGCACAGCGGCTGGCGGCCGTGTACGACAATGCGGCATGCCTTTGCTGACCCTGCAACAACTGGCCGCCCGCGAGCGCACCCGCCAGCGCAACCGGCAACTGGGGGCGCTGTTGGCCTTCATGGCCGGCGCCGTCAATGCCGGCGGTTTTCTGGCGGTGCAACGCTACACCTCGCACATGACGGGCGTGGTTTCGTCCATCGCCGACGATCTGGTGCTGGGACAAGGACTGCTGGTGCTGGCCGGCACGGGTGCGCTGCTGGCCTTCATGGCGGGCGCGGCCACCACCGCCATCCTCATCAACTGGGCGCGGCGGCGCGGCCTGCAGGGTGAATACGCGCTGTCGCTGCTGCTCGAAGCCGCCTTGCTGTTGCTGTTTGGCCTGCTGGGTGCCAACCTGAACCAGCTGATCGAGGTCTTCATGCCCACCACGGTGCTGCTGCTGTGCTTCATCATGGGGCTGCAGAACGCCATCGTCACCAAAATATCGCAGGCCGAGATCCGCACCACCCACATGACCGGGGTCATCACCGACCTGGGCATCGAGCTGGGTCGGCTGCTCTACTGGAACCGCAGCCACGCCCACGGCGGCGAGCCGGTGCGGGCCAACCGCGACCGGCTGCGCATCCTGGCACTGATACTGGGCCTGTTTTTTGCTGGGGGTCTGCTGGGCGCCTGGGCCTTCAAATCCATGGGCTACGGTGCGGTGCTGCCGCTGGCCGCCGTGCTGGCGGTGGTGGCGCTGCCGCCGTTGCTGAACGATGTGCGCGAACACCTGGCCCAGGACTGAACCTTCACACACCACCCTGCGAGCACACATGGCGTCCAACCTGGGCTTCTTCGACCTGCTGGCCTTCATCACCTTCAGCATCAACGCCTTTTCCTATGTGATGCGCGACATCAAGTGGCTGCGCATCATCACCATCGTGGCCATGGTGGGCGACCTGTTCGTCTACTACAACATCCGCGTCGGCAGCCCCTTGTGGGTGCAGTTCGGCATGTCGGCCCTGATCATCGTCATCAACGTGGTGCAGCTGTACGTGCTGTGGCGGGAAAACCAGGCCAGCCATTTCCCGGGTGACGCCGGCTGGCTCTACGAGCACGTGTTCGGCCCCCTGAACCCGGGCGAATTCCGGCGCGTGCTCAAGCTGGGGCGATGGAACCACCTGCAGGAGGGTGAATACGTGCTGCGCAAGGGCGCCGAGGTGGGCGAGGTGGGTTTTGTGGTCCACGGCCGGCTGGACGCCACCTGGGGCGACACCCTGCTCAACACCGTGGTGCCGGGCGGCCTGGTGGGCGAGATCAGTTACCTGACCGGCAAACACGCCTCGGCCGACGTCAGCGCCGGCACCGATTCGGTGCTGTTCGTGCTGACCCACGGCGTGCTCGACAAGATCAAGCTGGAGCGCCCGGAACTGCACACCAAGCTGATGTACGTGCTGGGCCGGGAGGTGGCGCAAAAACTCGCCAACTCCAACCACCTGGTCACGGCCTCCCGGTTCTGATCAGCCCTGCAGGGCGGCCCACATGGCCTGGTCGCGCTCGGCCGTCCAGATGCGCGGGTGCTTGATGCCGCTGGCTTCATCAAAGGCGCGGCTGACGTCAAACGGCAGGCAGTGTTCGTAGATGAACACGTGGCCGAACAGCGGGTCCATGCTTTGGCGTGTGTGCGCCATGGCAGCCTTGAGGTCCATGCCGGCCGCCGCCGCCTCTTTGCCCGCCTGGAACAAGGTGCTCACCCAGCGCTGGGTGTAATCCAGCGCCTTGTTCACGTTGGCGTTGCCCTTCATGGCCTCGCCGCGGCCAGGCACGATGGCCTCGGCCTGCAGGGCACGCAAGGCCTCCAGCGTGGCCGGCCATTCTTCCAACTGCGCATCGCCGGTGTAGACACCGGCCTCGTATTCGACCAGATCCCCGCTGAACAACACCTTTTCAGCGGCCACCCAGGCGATGGTGTCACCGCGCGTGTGGCCCGCGCCCGGGTGCCAGATCTCGACCTCGACGCCGCCCAGGTCCACCGTGAGCGAAGCCTGGCGGCCCGGCGTGCCGTCGCCGATCACCAGCGTCGGCCAGGTCAGGCCGGGCACGCTGTCGGCGCCCCGGAACAGGCGCGGAAACCGCTCCATCTCGCTTTGTTTGTCCTGCTCGCCACGCTCGACGATGAGCTCGTGGGTGCCCCGGCTGGCGATGATCTCGGTGGCGCCTTCGGCCAGGTAGGCGCTGGCGCCCAGCACGCGCACCGCGTGGTAGTGGGTGAGCAGCACGTATTTGATGGGCTTGTCGCTGACCTGGCGGATGCGGTCGATCAGGTCTTGCGCCATCGCGGGCGTGGCGGTGGTGTCGGCCACCATGATGTACTTGTCGCCGATGATGACGCCCGAGTTCGGGTCGCCCTCGGCCGTGTAGGCCCAGCAGTGGGCGCTGAGCTGTTCAAACGTGATGGTCTTGTCGCTCAGGTCGGCCTGGCTGGCGAAGGCTTTGCTCATGGGGGCTCCGGTGTCGTCACGGGTGGGCGCCCATTATCGGGCGCCCGCCCTCGCCCGCTGGCCTT
>CAYUAH010000109.1:0-10854 GCA_964442375.1 uncultured Hydrogenophaga sp.
GCGGGCAGTTCAAGGAGGTGCTCAAGTTCCAGCGCACCATCGAGCGCATGCCCGAAATTCTGGAGTGCCACGCCGTCACCGGCGATTTCGACTATGTGTGCAAGGTGGTGGCCAGCGACCTCAAGAGCCTGTCGAACTTTCTGCTCGGCACGCTGGCACAGTTGCCGGGTGTCAACGGCGTGCGCTCCAGCATCTGCCTGAACGAACTCAAATGCACCAGCGCTTTGCCGCTGGAATGATGTCCACCCACTCACTCCCCACACAAGCCCATGAACCCCACCCACGCCACCCCCTGGGCGCCCGACAGCTGGCGCCAGCGCCCGGCCGTGCAGATGCCGGTGTACCGCGACGACAGCGCGGTGAACGACGTGACGCGCCAGCTGCTGGCCGCACCGCCCCTGATCTTTGCCGGCGAGGCCTGGTCGCTGCGCCAGCGCCTGGCCGAGGTGGCCCAGGGGCGCGCCTTCCTGCTGCAGGGCGGTGACTGTGCCGAGAGCTTCGACGACTCGGGGGCCGACGCCGTGCGCGCCACGCTGCGGGTGATGCTGCAGATGGCGGTGGTGCTGACCTTTGCTGCGGCCGTGCCGGTGGTCAAGGTGGGGCGCATCGCGGGCCAGTTCGCCAAGCCGCGCTCGTCCGATGTGGAGACGGTCGATGGCCTGGCCCTGCCGTCGTACCGGGGCGACATCGTCAATGGCAGCGCCTTCACCAGCGCCGCGCGCGAACCCGATCCGCAGCGCATGCTGCGCGCCTTCTCGGCCTCGGCGGCCACGCTCAATTTGCTGCGCGCGCTGGCCCAGGGCGGGTTTGCCGACCTGCACCAGGTGCACCGCTGGACCGCCGACTTCGTGCGCCAGAGCCCACAGGGCGAACGTTTCGAATCGGTGGCCGATCGCATCACCGAGGCCCTGGCCTTCATGGAAGCCTGCGGCTTTGACGCCACCCGCACGCCGCAGTTCAAGGAGGTGGAATTCTTCACTTCGCACGAGGCCCTGCTGCTGGCCTACGAAGAAGCCCTGACGCGGCGCAACGAGGCCACCGGCGGCTGGTACGCCGGCTCGGGCCACATGCTGTGGCTGGGCGAGCGCACCCGCGACCTGGACGGCGCCCACATCGAATACCTGCGCGGCATCGAAAACCCGGTGGGGGTGAAGATAGGCCCCAGCGCCACCCCTGACGCGCTGCTGCGCCTGATGGACGCGCTGGACCCCGACAACGTACCGGGCCGCCTGGTGCTGATCACCCGCATGGGCGCGGACAAGCTGGCCCAGCGCCTGCCCGAGCTGGTGCGCACCGCGCGCCGCGCGGGCCGCCTGCCGGTGTGGTGTTGCGACCCGATGCACGGCAACACCGTGACCAGCCCTTCGGGCTACAAGACGCGTGACTTCGCCAACATCCTGGCCGAGGTGCGGGCCTTTTTTGCGGTGCATGGCCAGGAGGGCAGTCACCCCGGTGGCGTTCACTTCGAGATGACCGGGCAGGACGTGACCGAATGCCGGGGCGGCGCACAAGGGCTGACCGACCACAACCTGCCGCAGCGCTACCTGAGCGCCTGCGACCCCCGGCTCAACGGTTCACAAAGCCTGGAGCTGGCCTTTCTCACGGCCGAGCTGATGAAGGCGTTCAGGCCCGCTTGAGGCCCGGCAGGCGCGGCCGGCTGGCGGCGTGTGCGCTGCCGTCTGCACCGGTGCGGAACACCGACACCGCCCGCACCAGCTGGCCGGCCTGGGCGCTCAAGCCAGCCGCGGCGGCGGCCATTTCCTCCACCAGGGCCGCGTTCTGCTGGGTGGCGTGGTCCATTTGGCCCACGGCCTCGCCCACCTGGGCCACGCCGGTGCTCTGCTCCACGCTGGCGGCGCTGATCTCGCCCATGATGGCGGTGACGCGGCCTATGCTGGCCACCACCTCGCTCATGGTGGCGCCGGCCTGGTTCACCAGCGCCGAGCCTTGGTCCACCCGCGCCACGCTGGCGCTGATGAGCGCCTTGATTTCCTTGGCCGCTTGGGCGCTGCGCTGGGCCAGGTTGCGCACCTCGCCGGCCACCACCGCAAAACCGCGCCCCTGCTCGCCGGCCCGTGCGGCCTCTACGGCGGCGTTGAGTGCCAGGATGTTGGTCTGGAAGGCGATGCCGTCGATGACGCCGATGATGTCGGCGATCTTTTTGCTGCTGTCCGAAATGTCGTCCATGGTGCTGACCACCTGCTGCACCACGCCGCCGCCGCGCTCGGCCACCTGCTGGGCCTGGCGCGCCAGCTGATCGGCCTCGCGCGCGTTGTCGGCGTTTTTCTGCACGTGGCTGTTGAGCTCTTCCATGGACGCGGCCGTTTGCTCCAGGGCGCTGGCGGCCTGCTCGGTGCGGGCCGAGAGGTCGTTGTTGCCCTGGGCGATCTCGCTGCTGGCGGTGGCCACACCCTCGGCGTCGCTGCGCACCGATGACACGAGGGTGGCCAGTTGCTGCTGCATGGCGGCCAGTGCCGACAGCAGTTGCCCGGTCTCGTTGCGGCCGTGTGGCGGGCAGGGCACGGTGAGGTCGCCTTCGGCCACGGCGCGGGCCAGGCGCACCGCGTGCTGCATGGGCACGGTGATGCTGCGCACGAACACCAGGGCGATGGCCACCGCAGCGGCCAGCAGCAGCAACTGCAGGCCCAGCAGCCAGGCGATGCCGGTGTAGAGCCCGCGCACCCGCTGCGACAGCTCGGTTTGCAGCGCTTGCATCACCAGGCCATTGAACTGGTAGACCGCGTCGATGGTGCGGGTGAAGGCGTCGAAGTAGGTGGTGGCGGGCAACTGGATGTCGGAGGCATCGATCAGGTGCTGCCCGGCCAGGGCCAGGGTTTGTGTCACCTCGGCCTTCAAGGCCTGGGCCGGGGCAGCGAGCTGTCGCTCGAAGCCGCTGTGCAGCGCGGTGGCCTGTGCCACGTGGGCCATGGTGTCGTCGTGCAGTTCGACCACCCGGTCACGCAGGCCCATCAGCGTGCCCTTGCCTTGCGGCGGGAGCTGGCCCTGGGTCAGGAAGCCGCTGCCCATGGCGCGCATGATGCCGAGCTTTTCGGTCAACCAGGGAGCGCTCACAAAGGCGGCCGCGATCAGGTCGTGGGTCGCCATTTCCGGGTCCAGCGTGAGGCCAAAAGCGTCCATCAGTTCGCCGTTGAGGGCCAGCACCGAGGCGATCAGCCGGGTGTGTTCGCGCGTGCTTTCGGCAGCACTCCACCGCCCCGCGCCCACGGCCTGCTCGATCTGTTGCCAGTGCTGCTTGCGCTGCGCCCAGTGGTTGTGGAGGGACTGGCTCGCCCCGGCCTGGTCCAGTTCGCGGTCGACCTCGGCCAGCGCCTGCTGGACCTGGTCGCGCACGCCCGGTCGGCGCGTTTTCATGGCCTCGTTGCCGGCCAGCATGCCGGCTGACAGCCCACGGTGCTGCTGGGCAAACTGCACCACCTTTTGCATGGCCATCAAAGGCGCCATGCCCTGCACCGCCTGCTGGGCGGTGCGTACTTGACCCAGCGCCTGCTGGACCAGGAGCCAGGTGGGGATGGCGGCGGTCAGCAAGGCCACCAGTCCCAGCAGCAGGAACTTGCGAGAGAGATTCAGGTTGTGCAGCGACATGGGCGTGTGGACATGAAGGGCTCCCCGGTGTGCTCTTGTGTTTATCGGTGGCGTGCCACGATGTCCTCGCGCGACATCGGGCGCGCCAACAGGTAGCCCTGCACCAGCTGGCAGCCGCTGGCGCGCACAATGGCCAGTTGCTCCGCGGTTTCAATGCCTTCTGTCACCACGTCCAGGCGCATGTGCCGGCCCAGCTCGACGATGGTTTGCAACACGGCGCGGTCCGGCCCCTGGGGTGAGAGGTCGCGCACGAAGGCGCGGTCGATCTTGATCGAGGAGATCGGCAGCGTCTTGAGCAGG
Source organism: uncultured Hydrogenophaga sp. (assembly GCA_964442375.1). Lineage (GTDB taxonomy): Bacteria > Pseudomonadota > Gammaproteobacteria > Burkholderiales > Burkholderiaceae_C > Hydrogenophaga. Next base: position 3,904 of record CAYUAH010000109.1, read on the forward strand.
GCCAGCGACGAGTGGCCCATGCCGAAGTCGTCCAGGCTGATCTCGAAGCCGTGGCCGCGCAGGCGGCCCATCACCGGGATCACCTGTTCCGGGTGCTGCATCAGCATGCCCTCGGTCAACTCCAGCGCCACGTGGGCCGGCCCCAGGCCGGCGGCGGCGGTGCAGGCCAGCAGTTCCTGCGGCAGCGTGTCGCTGGCGAACTCGGACGCAGCCATGTTGACGTGCACCTTGAGCCCAGGCAGGCCGGCGCGGTGCAGCGCCGCCAGGTCGACGCAGGCCTGCTGCACCACCCAGCGCCCGATCTGCACGATGAGGTGGCTTTGTTCGGCGATGGGAATGAAGACGTCGGGCGGCACCATGCTGCCATCCGCGCGGCGCCAGCGCACCAGGGCCTCCACCGCGCGCAGTTGGCCACTGTGTGCGTCCACGATGGGCTGGTACATCAGGCGCAGGCCCTGCCCGTGCACGGCGTGGCGCAGCTCGGTTTCGATCTGCAGGCGGCGCGCCAGCGCCAGTTGCTGTTGCTGCAGCGTGCCGGGTTCGCTCACCGCCAGGCCGTTGCGGCCGTTCTGCTTGATGCGGTACATGGCCGCGTCGGCGTTGCGCAGCAGCTCCTCGCCGTTGTGGCCGTTCTCGGGAAAGCTGCTGATGCCGATGCTGGCGGAGACGCTGAGTTCCACGCCTTCGTAGTCGACAGGCGCGCGGGCGGCCGCCAGCACGCGCTGCGCCAGCGCATGGACGTCGCTGCCCGGGCCGCGCGGCAGCAACAGCGCGAACTCGTCGCCGCCCAGGCGTCCAACCACCGCATGCGGCGGAGCGATCTGGCGCAGGCGTTGGGCAAACTCGCGCAGCACCACGTTGCCCACCGCATGGCCAAAGGCGTCGTTGATGGGCTTGAAGCGGTCCAGGTCCACGAACATGAGGTCGAAGGTGGCCGCGTCCGTCGCGGTGCAGGCCTTGGCCAGCAGCGCATGGAAATGGCTGCGGTTGGCCAGCGTGGTGAGCTCGTCCACCTGCGCCAGGTAGAGGATGCGCGACTGCTCCTCCAGCCGCTGTGCCGCCTGCGCGATGAGGGCGCCGATGGTGGCTGAGATGTCGGGCAGCTGGGCGTCGCGCTGGCGCGCCAGGTTGCTGTAGAACTCCAGCACGCCGGGGCTGTGGCGGGCGCCGTCCTCGGAGGTGTAGGTGACCGGGAACACGTAGCCCGACAGCAGGTGGCAGGTCATGGCGCCCTTGCGGCGCAGGAACTGCGGGTCGTTGGCCATGTCTTCCACCCAGCTGGCCACACCGGTCTGCCACACCGTGCCCACAAGGCCCTGGCTGGGCGCCATCTGCAGCGCCAGGCTCTCGGCGCTGAAGGCACCCATGTCGTGTTCGGGCTGGTGCCAGTGGTAGAGGCAGGCCAGGCGCGGGCGGCCGTCCTGCTCTGCCTGCGGTGCCCAGTAGGCACCCCATTGCCAGCCCAGGTTGCGGCAGATCAGCTGGATGACGTTGGTGATGACTTCGCCGATGGCGTGCGCGCCCACCAGAAACTCGGTCAGCTCGAAGCCCAGGCGTTCGCGTATGGCCGCGTGTCTGACCGGCGTGATGTCCAGCAGGATGCCTTGCGCGTCTGAGCCGGGCAGGTGCACCAGGCGCAGCCAGCGCATGCCTTCAAGCGGATGGATGACGCGGAACTCCAGCGGTGGCGCTTCGTGGCCTTCACCAGCTTGCTGCAGCGTGGCCAGCAGCGGCAGCAGGTCGTCTGCCACGACGTTGAAGAAGCCGTCGGAGGCACTGGGGTGTTCACCTGCATCGACATGGAGGAAGGCCGCCGCCCGTGCCGACAGCCACAAAACGCCCGTCGCACCACAGTGCCACCAGCGTCCGAAGGACGCGGCGTCTTCCAGCGGGTCGAGGGCGGGAGCCTGGGCCATGGGGTGTGCAGCGGTGCGGGGGCCGGGCACGGGCTGAACCCGCGCCCGGCGTGCGCCCGCTGCCTGCGGCATCGCGGCGTCACATTGGGTGTCCATGGCTGACAAGCAGCAGATTTCGTGCCCGTTACAGATCCGCTTTCCAGCAAGCCTGGCGGTGCAGCGCACCACATGCGGGCGTCGGGTGCGCTGTTGGCACCGAATGGGGGCGTGCCCAGGGCGGTGCCCGGCCGCTCAGGGCTTGGCCACGTGCCAGACCGCGCGCGTGGCATCGCCCTTGCGATCGCCGGGCTGTTTGTCGTCTATCCAGCGGTACAAGGGCCGGCCTTTGTAGGTCCATTGTTGTTCGCCGTCGGTTCGGGTGATGAGGCCGTGGTCACCGCTGGGCTGGCTGCCCTTTTTCGCCAGAAAGGGTGTCCACAGCGCCAGGCACGGGCCGTAGCAGATGCTCTGGCCGGGGACCGTCTTGTCGTTGTCGTTGACGTAGAGGGTCATACCGGCCGGGTCGGTCAGCACGCCGTCGCGCACCAGAGCTTGTGCCGTGGCCAGCGAGGCACCGCACAGCAGGGCGGCCATCAGCAGGCTCGTGCGCACGGGGGAGTGGGTTTGCATGGGCTTTCTCCAGAGAGGGGAGCCCATGTTCGCGCGTCATGCACGCGCTGGCCTTGACCTGTGTCAAGGGCGGATCAGCCCATCCAGAACGCCTGCGTCAAAGTGCGTTGCGATGAAGTCGGACAGGCCGTCGAACACGCTGTCCAGCGTCGGCACGCTGGCGCCGAACAGGGCGCGCAGCACGTTGGCGTCTTCAAACAGACCGTGCTGGTAGATGCCCAGCACGTTGCCCGCGCCGTTCTGCCAGGCCAGGCCGGGCAGCACGGTGTGGGCCAGGTCGCCAGCGGCGGCCATGGCGGGGTGTTGCACCGTCTGGCCGTGGTGGATTTCGTAGCCGCTCACGCTCACGCCTTGCAGCGCGTGCCAGGCGCCGCGCACCTCGCCCAGGGTGGCGTGGCTGGGTCGCACGGTCTTGACTTCCTCGAACTGCGTGACCAGGGGCAGCAGGCCCAGGCCGGGCGCGTTGCCATCGATGCCGTGCGGATCGAGCAAGGCCTCGCCCAGCATCTGCAGGCCGCCGCAGATGCCCAGCACGCGCCCGCCGGCAGCCGCATGCGCGGCCACGGCGTGGTCCAGGCCCTGGGCGCGCAGCCAGGCGAGGTCGGCGCTGGTGTGTTTGGAGCCAGGCAACACGACCCAGTCGGCGCCCGCGCAATCGGCCGGTGTGCGTGCCCAGCGCAGGCGCACGCCGGGCACATTCTTGAGCGGCTGGAACTCGTCGAGGTTGCTGATGCGGGGGTAGGCGATGACCGCGATGGTGGTGTGCACCTCGCCGCTGGCGCGGGTGCGGTCATCGAACACACCATCTTCTTCTGGCAGACCGTGGTGCCACCACATGGGCAGGGTGGCCACCGTGGGCACGCCGGTCAAGTCTTGCAGCATCTGTGGCGCGGGCGCCAGCAAGGCGGCATCGCCCCGAAAGCGGTTGAGCACAAAGCCCTGGATGAGCGCGCGTTCCTCGGGCGGCAGCAAGGCCCAGGTGCCGTAGAGGTGGGCAAAGGCGCCGCCGCGGTCGATGTCGGTCACGAGCAGGCAGCGCGCCTGGGCGTGGCGTGCCACGCGCATGTTGACGATGTCGCTGGCATGCAGGTTGATTTCCGCGGGCGAACCGGCACCCTCGATGACCACCACGTCGTTTTCGGCGCGCAACGCGTCCAGCGCGGCGGTGATGTGGGGCCACACGCGTTCGCTGCGGCCGCGCCAGGGCATGTCGGACAGCTCGCGGCTGACCTCGCCCATCAGCACCACCTGGCTGCGGGTGTCGGCCTCGGGCTTGAGCAGCAGCGGGTTCATGCGCACCTCGGGCGCGGCGCGGGCGGCCAGGGCCTGGAAGTACTGGGCACTGCCAATCTCGCCAAAACCCCCATCGGGGGTGGGCACCACACGCGCGTTGTTGCTCATGTTCTGCGCCTTGAAGGGCGCCACGCGCAGGCCCTGGCGGGCGTAATGGCGGCACAGGGCGGTGGTGAGCCAGCTTTTGCCGGCCCCGCTGGTGGTGCCCAGCACCATCACGCAGCGGGCCAAAGGAGAAGTGTTCATGGTGTGGGCAGGGCCACCCAGTGGGCGCCCAGGGGGTGGATGACCATGCGGTGATCAAACACCGCCTCCAAGGTCTGATGGGCTTGTCGTTGGGCGCACGGCCCGGCGTAGGCGACCTGGCCCTGGCGCATCACCACCAGGTCATCGGCCATGAGCGCGAGGGAAATTTCGTGCAGCACGCTGACCACCGTTTTGCCCTCGGCCACCAGCGCGCGCACCAGGGCAATCCAGTCGGCTTGGTGCGGTGGGTCGAGGTTGGCCAGGGGTTCGTCCATCAGCATCACCGGGGCCTGCACCGCGAGCAGGCGTGCCAGCAGCACGCGCTGGCGCTCGCCGCCCGAGAGCGCGCCCAGCGGGCGCTCACGCCATTCCCAGGCCTGGGTCTGGCGCAGGGCGGCCTGCACGGCGGCGTGATCGGCGGCGCTGGGCGGGGCCAGCCAGGCCTGGTGCGGCAGCCGGCCGAGCAGGGCGACGTCGTGGACGGTGAGGTCGTCGGCGCTGGCCTCGCCGGCGCCGCTTTGGGCCAGCCAGGCCAGGCGGCGGGCGCGCTCGCGTGCGCCCAGGCCCGCCATCGGCTCGCCCAGCAGCGTGACATGGCCCTGGTGGGGGATGACCTGCGCCAGGGCCTTGAGCAGGGTGGACTTGCCGGCGCCGTTGGGGCCGACGATGGCGGTCCAGGCGCCGGTGCGCAGCGCCAGGTTGAGGCCAGAAAGCACCTGGCGGCGGGTGGCACCGTGGCCCAGGCTGACCGAGAGATCACAGGCCTGCAGGGCGGGTTCGGGTGGCGTGGCGTGCATAGTGTCAGCTCCCGCGCCGGTGCATCAGCCACAGCAAATAGCCGCCGCCCAGCACGGCGGTGAGCACGCCCACGGGCAGCTCTTGCGGGGCCAGCAGCCCGCGCGCCAGGGTGTCGGCCAGCATGAGCAGCACGCCCCCCATGAGACTGGCCAGCAGCAGCAACCAGGCGTGGGTGGTTTGAACCACCGAGCGCACCAGGTGGGGCGCAGCCAGGCCGACGAAGGCGATCAGCCCGGTCTGCGCCACGGCGGTGCCGGTGGCCAGGGCCATGGCGGCGATGAGCGCGGTGCGCAGGGGCCGCAGGGGCAGGCCCAGGCTCAAGGCGGTGGACTCGCCCAGCGCCAGGCCGTCTAGCCCCCGCGCCAGCGCCCAGGCCAGCAGCAGGCACAGCAGACCGATGGCGCCCATGAGGGCATTGCCGGGCCAACCCACGGTGGCGGTGGTGCCCAGCATGAAGGCCTGCATGGCGGCCAGGGTTTGGGGTGCGGTGAGCGTGACCAGCGAGGTCAGCGCGCCCAGCACCACACCCACCACCACACCGGCCAGCAGCAGGCGCAGGGTGTGCTGCACGCCACGTGCCAGGACCAGCGTGAGCAGCACGGCCAGCACCGCGCCCGCAAACGCGGCGCCGGTGAGGCCCAGGCGCAGCAGCCACTGGCTGGCAAAGGGCGACACGCCCCAGCTGGCCAGCGCCAGCGCCACGCCCAGCGAGGCGCCCGAGGCGCTGCCCAGCAGAAAGGGGTCGGCCAGTGGGTTGCGGAACAGGCCTTGTGCCAGCGCGCCTGCCAGGCCCAGCAGGGCGCCGGCACAAAAAGCCGCCACGGTGCGCGGCGCGCGGATATCCCACACGATCTGGGTGGACACCGGGTCGTCGAGCATGGTCCAGGCCGCTTCCAGCCCGTTGCTGCCCACGCCCAGGCCGGCCAGCGCGAGCAGGCCGCCACACAGGATGAGCGCTGCCACCAGCCACAGCGGACGGCGTGTGCGGACCCCGCTCAAGGCGCCTTCTCCTGCAGGCAGCGGGCCATCAGGCGGGCGCCTTCGGCCAGGCGCGGGCCGGCGCGCATCAGCACATCCGACTCGGCCGGGCTGAACACGCAGCGGCGCTGTTCGCGCAGTGCGCGCATCGCCGGCCAGCCAGGGCGTTGCGCCATTTCGGCGGCGTTGTGGGCGCCCACCATGATGACGTCCGGGTCGGCGCGCACCACGAACTCGGGGTTGAGCCGGGGGAAAGGGCCGAGCGATGCCGGCACGACGTTGGCCACGCCCAGGCGGGCGAGGGTTTCGCCTATGAAGGACGTGGGACCGGCGGCATAAGGACCACTGTCGACCTCGTAGTACACCCGCGCCCGCCGCACCTGTGCCGGCAGCGCATGCGCCACGGCCGACACGTCGGCATCGATGCGCTGCCACAGCGTCTGCGCGGTCGCGGGCGTCAGGCCCAGCAGCCGTGCCACCTGCTGCGTCACGCGCCGGGCATCGGCGTGGGTGCGTGGCTCCAGCGCGATCACCTTGAGCCCAAGCGCTTCCAGCCGTTCGATGGCGCGCGCCGATTGCGCCAGCAGCACCACGTCCGGACGCAGCGCCAGCACGGCTTCCACGTTGGGGTCCAGCCCGCCGCCCAGGCGGGGCAGCTGGGCGATGTGGGCCGGCCATTGGGTGTAGCGGTCCACGCCCACCAGGCGTTGGCACTGGCCCAGTTCGCACACGGTTTCGGCCAGCGAGGGCAAGAGCGTGATGATGCGTTGGGGTGGGGCGTCCAGATGCACGGTGACGCCACGGTCGTCGGTGATCTGCAGGCCAGCGGCGTGGGCGGCGGCACAGCATATTGCGATGCAGAAGCAGGCCAGCCGGTGGAGACGTGTCATGGGGCCAGGATTGTAGTTGTGGGCCCCCTGGGCAGGCGGCGTGGCGGTGGGCCGTGCGGCACACGCATAATGTTCGGCGGTGGGGCGGCTTGGGTCGCCCGGATTTTCTTTCACGTCAGACACTGCCATGAGTTCCAAAGACGCCGCTTCCCCTGTCCAGCTTGCCCCCCGCGACAAGGCCGAGATCCTGGCCCAGGCCTTGCCCTACATCCGCAAGTACC
>CAYUAH010000110.1:0-10833 GCA_964442375.1 uncultured Hydrogenophaga sp.
CGCCCGAGGGCCGGGCCATGGCGGCCCGCATCGCCGAGGCCATGCGCGATGCGGCCTATGGCGCGTCGGTGGCGCTGGCGCAAGAGAAGGGTGCCTTCCCCGCACTCGATGTGGCGACGTATCTGGAACCAGGCACCTTTGCCAGCCGCCTGCCGGCGGCGCTGCAGCAGGCCATACGCACGCACGGCATCCGCAACAGCCACCTGCTGTCGATTGCGCCCACGGGCACGGTGAGTCTGGCCTTTGCCGACAACGCGTCCAACGGCATCGAGCCCGCGTTTTCGTGGTCCTACACGCGCAAGAAGCGCGAGGCCGACGGCGGCCAGCGCAGCTACGAAGTGCAGGACCACGCCTGGCGCCTGTTCCGCCACCTCAACGGCCCGGACGCGCCGCTGACCGAGGCCTTTGTGACCGCGCTGGCGATGAGCGCCCACGACCACATCGCCATGATGGAAGCGGTGCAGCCCTTTGTGGACACCGCCATTTCCAAAACGGTGAACGTGCCCGCCGACTGCCCCTACGACGACTTCAAGGATTTGTACCTGAGCGCCTGGCGCGCCGGCCTCAAGGGCCTGGCCACCTACCGGCCCAACACCATCCTGGGCGCGGTGCTGGAGGTCACACCCAGCGAACCCAAAGTTGCGGCGGCCCCACCGCTGGTGGACCCGATGCGCAGCGTGATCGAGAGCCGGCCCAAGGGCGCGCTCGACGCCGTGGCCGAGAAGATCGAGTACTGGACGCACGAGGGCCAGAAGACGCTCTACCTCATCGTCTCCTTCCTGCCCGTGCCCACGGCCGACGGCAGCGGCACGGTGGACCGCGCCATCGAATTTTTCATGCCCGTGGGGCAAAGCGGTGAGTCGCAGCAGTGGATCACCTCCAGCATGCGCATGCTGTCGCTGGCGGCGCGCGGCGGTTTTCTGGAGCGCGCGCTCAGCGACATGCGCAAGGTGGCCTGGGACCGCGGCCCCGTGCGCCTGGGCCAGCGTGTGCGCGAAGACGGCACCCGCGTGCCGCTGTGGCATGACTCCGAGGTGGCCGCCATCGCCTATGCGGTACAGAACATTCTGGAGCGGCGCGCCAGCGGCACAGTGGCTGCGCCTGCCGCCGCCCCTGCGGCCCCGCTCCCACCCACCACCATGGCCGGGCGCAAATGCCCTGAGTGCGGCGCGCACGCGGTCATTCGCAAGGACGGCTGCGAGTACTGCACCGCTTGTGGCCACATTGGCGCCTGCGGTTGAACAAGGACACCATGAACATCGAACACTTTGACGACCTGCTGCGCGCCGCGCGCGCCCAGCCCCAGCCGCAATGCCTGTTGCTGGTGTTTGTGCAGGTGGCCCTGCCCGAGGACTGCAGCGCGGCCGAACGCGCCGACTTCGAGGCCGGGCAGGGTGGTGCGCTGGTGCCGGTGATGTGTGTGGACCTGGCGCCAGATCGCATTGCCGTGCTGGCGGGTTTTGATCAGCTGCGGGCCGAGGCCGATGGCCGCAGCGCGGGTTGGCAGATGGTGCTGGCCGGTGCGATGGGTGGCCAGGCGGGCCGCGCGCCCGACGACGCTGCCGTGAGCGGCGCGCTGGACCGACTGGTGCAGCGCGTGCAGATGGGCGACATCGACGGGCTGATTCCCTTCAACCGCGCCGGCGAGGCGCTGTTGCTCAGGACCCCCTGAAGCCCCGGCGTGCCGCCGTCAACACGTGGCGGGTGTGCAGGGCCAGGCCCAGTTCGGCCAGATCGCCGCTGTGGCGGGCGAGTATGGTCTGGGCCAGGGGCAGCAGGCGTTCTTCCTCAAAGCGTGCGTGGGCGCGGTAGCGCTCCACCAGCTCCTGCGTGGCGGCGGCGTTGAAGGACACGTCGGCGCCCTTGGCCACCTTTTCGAGCTGCGGTTCCAGGTTCAGCCACAGGGCTTCGATGCGGCGGTGTTCGGCCGTCAGCGTGTCCACCATGGCCTGCACCTCGATGCGCTCGGCGCCCGGCGTGGCGTGTGCCAGCACCGCAGGAAACAAGTCCTTTTCCTCGTCCTTGTGGTGGTCGAACATGGCGCTGCGGAAGAAGGCCAGCGTGTCGTGCGCAATTTGTCGCGCACGGGTGGCGGCCTCGATCAGCTCGGGCAGGGCGGCAAAGGTGTTGAGTCGCGCGACGATGCCTTCGTGGCAATGCGAAAAATCGGTCAACGGCGACGCGGTGGCGGTGGGGGTTTCGGTCATGGGCGTTCTCCTGGCCTTGGTGTCAAGGCGTGTGCCTGCCTTTCACTGTAGGCCAGTTGGGCTCGCATGTGGTTGTTATCGCAACCACCTTTGATCTGTATCAGATGCGCCCGCACCAGGCTCAGGCCTTGTGGGTGGACAGCAGGATGCTGGTCTCGGTGTGGGCAATGCCGGGTATGGCGCGGATCACATTGAGCGCTTGGTCGAAGGCTTCCAGCGTGTCGGCCCGCAGCTCCGCCACCATGTCCCAGCGGCCATTGGTGGTGTGCAGCGTCTCCACGTGCACGTTGCCGCGCAGGGCGCGGCGCACCTTGTCGCCATGGTGGCCCTCCACCGCGATGTTCATGATGGCCCGAATGCGGTGGGCCTCGGCGCCGGGCTTGAGTCGCACCGTGTAGCCGACGATGACCCCCTCGCTCTCCAGCCGGGCGATGCGGTTCTGCACGGTGGCGCGGGCCACGCGCAAGGCCTTGGCCAGGGCCACCACCGGGGTGCGGGCGTTGTCGCGCAGCAAGGCAATCAGCTGGCGGTCGGTGTCGTCCATGTGTTGGATGTTTTGCTTTTTTGAGTGAGCAAAATGTAAGGTTTAAGGATAATTTTGACAAGTTGTACCGTTCACATTGGCGTCACGGTGGAGAACAATGAACCCGTACACAAGGAGTTCCCCATGACACGTTTTGTCGACGTTCCCACCATGCAGCAGCTGGTGCAGCAGATCGGCGTGGTTCCCTTCATCGGTGAGCTGGCCGATGCCATTGCCGACGACTTCCGCCGCTGGCCCGAGTTCGACAAGTCGCCGCGCACGGCCAACCACTCGGACATCGGCGTGATCGAGCTGATGCCGGTGTCCAACGCCGAGCGCTACGCCTTCAAGTACGTCAACGGCCACCCCATCAACACAGCCCACGGTCTCTACACGGTGATGGCCTTCGGGGTGCTGGCCGACGTGGCGACCGGCTACCCGGTGCTCCTGTCCGAACTCACCCTGGCCACCGCCTTGCGCACCGCCGCCACCTCGCTGATGGCCGCCCGCGCCCTGGCCCGGCCCGACGCACGCCGCATGGCCTTGATCGGCAACGGCGCACAAAGCGAGTTCCAGGCACTGGCCTTCCACGGCCACCTGGGCATTTCCGAGGTCGCGGTGTTCGACGTCGATCCCCACGCCACCGACAAATTCGAGCGCCACATGGCCGCCTACCCCGGCCTGCGCATCCTGCGCGCGGCCTCGGTGGCCGAGGCCGTGGCGGGCGCCGACATCGTCACCACCGTCACCGCCGACAAGACCAACGCCACCATCCTCACGCCCGAGATGATCGAGCCCGGCATGCACATCAACGCCGTGGGCGGGGACTGCCCCGGCAAGACCGAACTCCATGCCGACGTGCTGCGTGGCGCGCGTGTGTTCGTGGAGTACGAGCCGCAGACCCGCATCGAGGGCGACATCCAGCAGTTGCCGGCCGATTTCCCGGTGGTGGACCTGTGGCGGGTGCTGGCTGGCGCCGAGGTGGGTCGCCAGCGCGCCGAGCAGGTGACGGTGTTCGACTCGGTGGGTTTTGCCCTGGAGGACTACAGCACCCTGCGCCATGTGCATGAACAGGTGACGCGGCGTGGCCTGGGCACCGACGTGCTGCTGGTGCCCGAGGCCACCGACCCCAAGGACTTGTTCAGCCACACCCTGGGGGGCGGGCGGCGTGTGGCGCCTCGTGTGGCCCTGCGCCGCGCGGCCTGAACCGGGCGGGGGCGTTAGTCCATGTCCTTTGCCCGCACCCCATCCGGGCGCCGGCTTCCGCGCTCATGGCGAAGGCATGGGGGCCATGGTTTCGACCACTTGGCGGCGCGGCACTGAGCGCGTGGGGCAGGGTCGCCTTCGGCGTTGACCACAGGCCCGTTGGCGGCTATGGTTACAGGTTGCGTTCACCCTGTCATGCCCACTTCGCCCTCCACCCCACACACCGACTCCGCTGCCCGTGCCACCCCGCTGCACTGGGCGGTGCGCATGAACCACCGCAACCGATCGTGGTCGTGGGCGGTGCTGTGCCTGGTGGTGGGGGTGCACCTGGCGGCGCTGAGTCCGCCCGCCTGGGTGTGGGCCGCGATGGGGCTGCAGTTCCTGGTCTACCCGCAGGCGGTGTACTGGCGTGCCCGGCGCGCGCGCGATCCGCTGGGGGCCGAGATCCACAACATGATGCTCGATGCCTTCTCGCTGGGCATCTGGTCGGCGGCCATGGGCTTCCCGCTGTGGATTGCCTTCCTGTTTGGCGTCGGGCCTTGCATCAACCTTGCGGCGTTCCTGGGGGCCAGGGGCGTGGCCAAGGCGCTTGTGCTGCAGGGGCTGGGCGCGGTGGCGGTGTGGGCGGTGGCCGGCTGGTCTTTTGCGCCCGGCACCAGCCTGCCAGTGAGCCTGCTTTCCATGGCCTGTCTCGCCGTCTACCTGGTGATGTACGGCCTGGGGGCGCACGATCGCACGATCAAGCTGCACCAGGTGCGTGAGCAGTTGCGCCGCAACGAACAGGCCCTGCAGGCTCAGCTGGACGAAATCAGGCTGCTACAAGGCCAACTGAAGGAGCAGGTGGACCGCGACCACCTGACCGGCCTCTACAACCGCCGCCATCTGGCCGCGACCATAGACCGCGAGCTGGCGCGTTGCGCCCGCGACGACGCGCCCATCAGCGCGATGATGGTGGACATTGACCACTTCAAGCGCATCAACGACACACACGGCCACCCGGTGGGCGACGAGGTGCTCAAGGCCGTGGCCGGGATACTCACGCAAACCCTGCGCGCGGGCGACATCGCCTGCCGTTACGGTGGCGAGGAATTCTTGCTGCTCCTGCCGGGCATGCCACTGGCCACCGCCACGGCGCGCGCGCAGGACATCTGCCGCCAGATGGCGGCCCTGGGCATGAGCGCCAACGGCGTGGCCTTGCAGGTGTGTGTGTCGGTGGGGGTGGCCGAGGCGCCCCAGCACGCCACCGACGCGGTCTCGCTGATACGCCAGGCCGATGCCGCGCTGTACCGCGCCAAGGAGATGGGCCGCAACCGGGTGGAGACCAGCGCCTGAGCGCGGCCCGTTTCAGCGGCTCAGTGCAGCACCAGCACCGGCAGCTTGCTGCGCGAGATGATGTTTTTGGTGTGCGAACCGAACACGAACTCGCCCAGCGGGCCGCGGCCGTGTGTGACCATCACGATCATGTCGCAGCCCGCTTTTTCGGCTTCTTCCATGATGGCGTTGTCCACCGAATAAGCCGTCACGTGTGAGGCGACAAAGTCCACGCCGGCCGCCTTGGCGCGTTGTTCGAACTGCTCCAGCAAAGCCTTGGCGTGCGCTTCGTTCTGGGCTTCGTGGTTCTTCATGCGTTCGGTGGCCGTGTGGGGGTCCGGGCTGACCACCGACAGCGGCAGGTCGGGCTCCACCACAAAGCCGTTGATGGCCGCGCCCAGCTGCTTGGCCAGCGCAATGCTGCCGTCCATGGCGCGGTGCGACAGTTCGGAACCGTCGACGGGAACGAAGAGCTTTTTGTACATGTTGTCTCCAATAAAGGCCGGCCACGCACGGGCGGCGGATCAGGTGTTTGACAATTCAGTGTCGCTCAAGCCCCGTAGCGGGCCCTTGTGGAAGCTACGTACTGCAGCCGTTGTCAGGCCTGTGTTTGATGTGCCTCAACACGCACGGGTGCAGCCATGCAGGGGATGGCCAGTTTGCCAATTTCGACGGCAGGCCCATAATCGCGGTCCTTCCACGCGCTATCGGAGCAGACCATGGGTCATTCGGGTTTCACCGCATCTGATATTGCCGACGTCGCTGGCAGCGTTGAGTACCAAGAGAGTGGGAGCGGGCAGGCGGTCGTTTTCGTCCCTGGCTCGTTTTCTACCGGGGCTTCTTGGCGAGCCATCAGCGCACCGCTGAGTGAGGGCTACAGAACGGTTTCGACCAGTTTGTGTGGCTATGGCAAGACCCGTGAGCGACGACAGTCCGACAGCTTCAACGTCCACCATGAAATGGATGTGCTTGAAGCTGTCCTGACACGTGTAGGCATGCCAGCCCATGTCGTTGCACATTCGTTTGGGGCCTACGTTGCGTTGTATCTGGTCTTGTGCCGCTCACCGAGCGTGTTGAGCTTGACGCTGCTTGAGCCGGTCATGTTCAACCTGCTTGGCTTTAGCGACGACGCCGAATTGAAAAGCCAGGTTGATTCCATGACCAGTCAATACATGGCTGACTGGGAAAATGGTGATCGACTGGCTGTCCGCCATGTGATTGATTTTTATGGCGGCGCTGGCACCTTTGATGCCTATCCACCTGTCATACAGGACAAGCTCATCGCCTACACAGCTACCAATGTTCTGGACTGGCAGTGCCCCTACGCGACATCGTTTTCAGCGACGGACCTTGCTCGTTTGGATGTGCCTACCATGGTTGTCTGCGGCAGCACCAGCCATGCGGCAATGAAGCGCTGCAATCAGTTGCTCGTCCAGCACCTTCCCCAAGCCCGTTTGCAGATTCTTGACGGGGCAAATCACTTCATGATCGTCACCCATCCGTCAGATGTGGGGCGAGTGATTCACGACCACATTCGATCTGTTCAAACCGATGGCAGTGTCGTGTGACGTGAAGCAGTGGGCCCTGGATTTACGACAGCAGCTTGTTGAGAGGAGCAGTTGAGTAGACACTGGCCAAAACTTGCAGTGCTCCCGCGCTGTTGCCGACCATCACCCGTCATGGCCCGTCTGACCCAATCCATCCGCTTCTGCACTGCCGCTGATTTGACGCGGATTGCGTACGCCACCACTGGCCAAGGTCCCGTGATCGTGCGTGCCGCGCATTTCCTCACCCATCTTGACTTCGACCTCAACAGCCCGGTCTGGGGCCCCTGGATCGATGAGCTAAGTCGAGCCAACACACTGGTGCGGTACGACGGACGTGGCTGCGGTCTGTCCGACATGACGCTCCAGCACCTTTCGCTCGATGCGTGGGTGTCGGATCTGGAGGCGGTGGTGGATGCAGCGGGCGTTGAGCGTTTTGCGTTGCTTGGCTGCTCCCAGGGAGCGGCCATCTCGATGGCCTATGCTGCGCGCCATCCCGAGCGGGTCAGTTGCCTGGTCTTGTTGGGTGGCTATGCCCGAGGCACGCAGCGAAGGAATGGAACACCTGAACAACTCAAGCAGGCACGGCTGATGCTGGACTTGATCGAGCTGGGCTGGGGACAGGACAATCCAGCGTTTCGACAAGTGTTCACCTCGCTGTTCATACCTGGCGGAAGCGCAGAGCAGGTGCGGTGGTTTAACGAGCTGGAGCGCTTGTCCTGCACACCAGCGCACGCGCTGCGAACCGTTTCTGCGTTTGGCCAGATCGATGTCTGCGAACTCGCGAGCCAGATCCGCTGCCCCACATTGGTGATGCATGCCCGGAAGGACGCCAGGGTGCCTTTTGAAGAAGGGCGACACATGGCCAGCCTGATCCCTGGCGCACGCTTCGTGTCGCTCGAGAGTCAGAACCACGTGCTCCTGCAGGGTGAGCCCGCCTTTGCTCAATGTCTGGCTGAAATCGGCAGCTTTCTGCGGCTCCAACAGCCGGCACAGGGCCCGCTCGGTGTTTTTCCCAACCTGACAACGGGTGAGCGGGCGTTGTTGGAGCTGCTGGCCCATGGCCTGGACAACCTCCAGATTTCGGCACACCTGGGCCTGTCGGAAAAAACCGTGCGCAATAAGGTGTCTGCGGTATTTGCAAAGCTCGAGGCCCCCACGCGGGCCCAGGCCATCGTGCGTGCCCGCGACGCCGGCTTCGGTCGATCTGATCTGCCTCGCTGACGCGGCCGACAACCAACGATCCCTGTGCGGGACGCCCGTCCCGGGGGCTTGCAGTGCTCCGCTGGCGTCCGAGGCCCAACAGGGACAAACGACCCAAGCCACCGAGGCCGGTTTCCAGTGCAATGGCGTTACGGAATTCATCCGTGCTGGAGACTCAAATGGCTCATCTGACCCTTCCCCGCACACCGTGGCGCCAAACGGCAGCCGCCACAAGCAGGCCCCGCCGTGCACGCCCCTTCGGCTCCTCTGCGCTCGCGGGCTGGCTTCTGGAACTGTGGCAGTCGGCCTGCCGCCACGCAGAACGGCCCGACCGCATCGTGCCCCGCTACTGAACAGCGCCTTCGCCCTCTCACCCCGTTCAAACATCTCCACTAACGAGGTTTCCCATGATCGCACCAACGGACTTGACCGCCTTGAAGACCCGCCAGCAAGCCGCCTGGGCCAGCGGCGACTACGCGGTGATTGGCACCACGCTGCAAATCGTGGGTGAGCAGCTCGCTGAAGCCTGTGATCTGCGCACTGACGAACGTGTTCTCGATGTCGCCGCAGGCAACGGCAACGCCACACTGGCAGCTGCGCGCCGGGGCTGCGGCGTGACATCGACCGACTACGTGGGCAGCCTACTGGAGCGTGGCGCAGAGCGGGCCCGTGCAGAAGGCTTGCAGGCCGCGTTTCAGGTGGCCGACGCTGAGGCTCTGCCTTTCGACGACGCCAGTTACGATGCCGTGCTGTCCACTTTCGGCGTGATGTTTTCACCCGATCAGCCGCGGGCCGCTGCCGAATTGGCACGGGTGTGTCGCCCAGGCGGTCGCATTGGCCTGGCGAACTGGACGCCAGAGGGATTCATTGGTCAGGTGTTCAAGACCCTGGGGCGTCACCTGCCACCACCACCTGGCGTTCAACCGCCATCGCGCTGGGGTGTCGAGGCCCATCTGCACATGCTGTTTGGTGAAACCGCCAGCGCAATCTCGGTGACGCCGCGACTCTTTCACTTCCGCTACCGCTCTGCGGCTCACTTCATTGAGGTCTTCCGCAGTTGGTATGGCCCCATTCACAAGGCATTTGCTGCGTTGCCCACCGATGGCGCACTGGCCTTGGAACACGACCTGACCGAACTGCTTACGCGAATGAACCGCGCCGGAAGCGCATCGCTGGTGGTGCCAAGCGAGTACATTGAAGTCGTCGTCCATCGCCGCTGAGAAACATGCCCACCGACCACGCCAATGGCCAGCCGGCCATGCCTTACCACCGCGCTGCCGGCTCTGGCCCCGGTGTTGTTTGCATCCACTGCAACGCCAGCAGTTCGGCGCAATGGCGTCCGCTGATGGACCAGCTTGCGCTGCGCCACCTCGTTCTGGCGCCGGACACACACGGCGCCGGTCGGGGGCCGGCCTGGCCAGCCGACCGACCGCTGGGCCTAAGTGACGAAGTCGATCTCCTCGAACCTCTTTTCCAGCGCGCTGGAGAACCGTTTGCCTTGGTTGGCCACTCATATGGCGGAGCGGTCGCGCTGCTGGCGGCGCTCAGGTGGTCTGACCGCGTCAGTGCGCTGGTACTCTACGAACCCACGCTGTTTTCATTGATCGATGCCACATCGGAACGGCCAAACGCAGCGGACGGCATACGCGATTGCGTGGCGCTGGCCGCAGCAGCCCTCGCTGTGGGTGACCGAAGCGCCGCCGCCGAGACTTTCATTGACTACTGGATGGGAGAAGGAGCCTACTTTGCGAAGCCAGAGGCGCAGCGGATCGCAATCGAGGATGCCATTGTTCACGTGCAGGGGTGGTTCTATGCGCTGACCAATGAGCCCACTCCGCTGGCCTCAATGCACGCGCTAAAGATGCCGGTGCTTCTGATCCACGGGACTGAAACGACGAACTCGGCGCGAGCCGTCGTTGCCCTGCTTGCGCGGGTCCTGCCGGAAGTGAAGGTCCTGAGCTTGGATGGCCTCGGCCACATGGGACCTATTACCCACGCGGCGCCAGTGAATGACGCCATCGAAGCCTTCCTGATGCAGAACCACCCCTTCGGGCGGTGTGGCTGATAGCGCAGCTCGCTCCTGCTGCGTCAAAAGCGCCGTTACATCCAGCGTCGTGTAACCCGACATTCATCGTGGCAGACAGTCGCTAACAGCGTGTGAAAGTGTCGAAACCGTCGCGACAGCCTGTTCGCTACCGTGCCCGCAGCGTCGCAAGTGTCAGTCCCGTGTTCTCAGCCAAAAAACCGCACACAGCCTTGCTATAGGCAAAGAAAAAGCCCACTGTCGTGAAACAGTGGGCTTGATCAGTTTTTTTGGTGGCGCTTCACGGACTCGAACCGCGGACCTGTGGATTATGATTCCATCGCTCTAACCGACTGAGCTAAAGCGCCGAAGCCTCAGATTATAGCCAAAAAATCAGGTGTTCGTGAAGACCGGCGCGCGTTTTTCAACGAAGGCGGCCATGCCTTCTTTTTGATCGGCGGTGGCGAACAGCGCGTGGAATAGGCGGCGTTCGAACATCACGCCATCGCTCAGCCCACTCTCGAAGGCCCGGTTGACGGCTTCCTTGGCGGCCATCACGCTGGGCAGGGAGAAGCCGCAGATGGTGAGGGCTGCGGCCAGGGTTTCATCCATCAGCTTGTCCAGCGGCACCACGCGGCTCACCAGACCGGCGCGTTCGGCCTCAAGGGCGTCCATCATGCGGCCGGTGAGGGCCAGGTCCATGGCCTTGGCCTTGCCCACGGCGCGGGGCAGGCGCTGGGTGCCGCCGGCGCCGGGGATGATGCCCAGCTTGATTTCGGGTTGGCCGAATTTGGCGTTGTCGGCGGCGATGATGAA
>CAYUAH010000111.1:0-10647 GCA_964442375.1 uncultured Hydrogenophaga sp.
CGTGGCGAGCTGCACTGCGTGGGCGCCACCACCCTGGACGAATACCGCAAATACATCGAGAAGGACGCCGCGCTGGAGCGCCGCTTCCAGAAGATCCTGGTGGACGAGCCCAGCGTGGAGGCCACCATCGCTATCCTGCGCGGCCTGCAGGAGAAGTACGAGGTGCACCATGGCGTGGACATCACCGACCCGGCCATCGTGGCCGCCGCCGAGCTGAGCCACCGCTACATCACCGACCGCTTTCTGCCCGACAAGGCGATTGACCTGATCGACGAGGCGGCGGCCAAGATCAAGATCGAGATCGACTCCAAGCCCGAGGTCATGGACAAGCTGGACCGCCGGCTGATCCAGCTGCAGATCGAGCGCGAGGCGGTGCGCAAGGAAACCGACGAGGCCTCGCTCAAGCGCCTGGAGCTGATCGAGGAAGAGATTGGCAAGCTGCAGAAGGAAATCGCCGACTACGAGGAACTCTGGAAGGCCGAGAAGGCCCAGGCCCAGGGCTCGGCCCAGATCCGTGAGGAGATGGACCGCGTGAAGTTCCAGATCGAGGAACTCAAGCGCAAGGGCGACTTCAACAAGGTGGCCGAGCTGCAGTACGGCAAACTGCCGGAGCTGGACAAGCAGCTCAAGGAAGCCCAGGTGAAGGAGGCCGGCAAGGCCGATGGCGCCAAGGGCAACAAGCTGCTGCGCACCCAGGTCGGCGCGGAGGAGATCGCCGAAGTGGTGGCGCGCGCCACCGGCAACCCGGTGAGCAAGCTCAAGCAGGGCGAGCGCGACAATCTGCTGCAGATGGAAGACAAGCTGCACGAGCGCGTGGTCGGCCAGGACGAGGCGATCCGCGCAGTGGCGGATGCGATCCGCCGCTCGCGCGCGGGCTTGTCCGACCCGAACCGGCCGACCGGCTCATTTCTGTTCCTCGGCCCCACCGGCGTCGGCAAGACCGAGCTGTGCAAGGCGCTGGCGGGCTTCCTGTTCGACAGCGAAGACCACCTGATCCGCATCGACATGAGCGAGTTCATGGAGAAACATTCGGTGGCCCGCCTGATCGGCGCGCCGCCCGGCTACGTGGGCTACGACGAAGGCGGCTACTTGACCGAGGCGGTGCGCCGCAAGCCCTACAGCGTGTTGCTGCTCGACGAGGTGGAAAAGGCCCACCCCGACGTGTTCAACGTGCTGCTGCAGGTGCTGGACGACGGCCGCCTGACCGACGGCCAGGGCCGCACGGTGGACTTCAAGAACACGGTGATCGTGATGACCAGCAACATCGGCTCGCCGCTGATCCAGGCCATGACAGGGCAGGACGCCGAGGACATCAAGGACGCGGTGTGGGGCGAGCTCAAGAACCACTTCCGGCCCGAGTTCCTCAACCGCATCGACGAGACCGTGGTCTTTCACGCCCTGGACGCCCAGCACATCGAAGCGATCGCCGGCATCCAGCTGGCGCTGCTGCAGAAACGCCTGGCGCAGATGGACTTGTCGCTGGACGTGTCACCGGCCGCCCTCGCCGAGCTGGCGAAGGTGGGCTTCGACCCGGTGTTCGGCGCGCGTCCGCTCAAGCGCGCCATCCAGCAGCGCATCGAGAACCCGCTGTCCAAGCTGATCCTCGAGGGCAAGTTTGTGCCCAAGGATGTGATTCCGGTGGGTGTGGACCCGATCCGCTCACCCGGTCAGTTCAGTTTCGAGCGCCAGGTGCACTGACACAGGACTGAAAACACATCGGGGGCCTTGATCCCCGATGTGGCCGGCGACGTGTTTATGCTGGCTTGACCGCTTCGACCAGGAAGCCTTTGACAGGCTCGCCTTTTTCCAGGCGCAGGTCCACGTCCTGGATCCGGATGTCGGCGAAGCCTGCCGCCTGGCACAGCGCCTCGATGTGGGCGCGGGCGTGGGCGTAACGGCCATTGGCCAGCAGCAGCCAGTCGGCCTTGCCCTCAGGCGCAGCTTCGCAGGAGAACACCAATCGGCCCGCCGGACGCAGGATGCGGTGCGCATCGGTGATGGCCTGCGCCAGATCGCCCAGGTAGATGAACACGTCGAGCGCCGTGATCACGTGGTAGAGCGATGCCGGCGTTTCGCGCAAGGCGTCGAGCAAGTCGACGTGATGAAAGCGGTCGTACACGCCATGCTTTTCGGCCTGCTCGATCATCTTGATCGAGGCGTCCACGCCGATCATGCTGCCGGCGATCTTGCCCAGCATCAGGCCCAGCAAGCCGGTGCCACAGCCCAGGTCAAGCAGGTGGAATTCGCGGTCGGGGTGGAGCGTCAGGAGGCGGTCGGCCACGTCCTTGGGCAAGCGGTAGCGCAGGGTGCGCAGCATGTGCATGTCGTACACCGGTGCCATGGCGTTGAACGTGCTTTTGACGAGTGCCAGGGGGTGGGCAGGTGGCGTCTCACCCGCGGCCATGGCCCGGTGAAAGGCCCACGATTCGTTGTCCGGTTGGCGGGCCAGCAGCGCATCCCAGGCGGCCACGGCGTCGCCCTGGCGGCCCGAAGCCAGCAGCGCATGGGCGCGCCCCGCCGCCGCTGCGTCGTTGTCCAGGTCGGTGCTGAGCACGGTCTCGAAGGCCGCCAGCGCGGCCTGGTTTTCACCCAGAGCCAGCAGCGCATCGCCCAGTGTGATGCGATGGGCAACGTTGGCCGGATCCAATGCCAGTGCCTGTTGCGTCCAGATCTTCAAAGGCCCGTTGGCGCCAGAACGCTGGGCGATCTGGATGGCCGCTTCGAGTAATTCGGGTTGTGCGGGGGCCAAGTCCAGAGCTTTGTGAGCCTCGGCCAAGGCTTCAGGGAAGCGATTTTGCCGCGCGTGCAGCAGCGCCAGGTTCATCACCCCCGGGGCCCATTGCGGCGATTTGCGCACAGCGCGTTCGGCGGATTCCAGCGCGCCTTTGGCATTGCCACTGGCTTCGGCCAGCTCCATGCCCAGGATGTGCAGGCGCGGGTCGTGCTGGGCGGTATGGGCCGCCCGGTTGAGTTCCTGCACGGCATCCTTCAGCGCCCCTTTGCGGATCAGGGCTTGCACATGCTGGATGAAGGCTTGGCTGGACACGACGGTGCCGGTGGCGGTGAATTCTTGGCTCATGAACGGGGTTGCGCGGTAAAGTGAGCGCCTGTGCAGGCGCGATTCACGATTATCCGCGACCGCGATGCCTCTTCTCTTGATTCCGCTGCGGCCATGCCTCCCACGACTGCTTTTCCGACTTTTGTTCTGGTTCACGGTGCCTGGCACGGTGCCTGGTGCTGGCGTCGCGTGCTGCCCTTGCTGCGCAAGCAGGGCGTCGAGGCGCACGCCGTGACGCTCACGGGGGTGGGAGAGCGTGCACATTTGCTCAGCTCCGAAATCGATCTGTCGACCCACGTGCAGGATGTGTTGGGTCTGATCGAAGCCGAGGAATTGGAGCAGGTGGTGCTGGTCGGGCACAGCTATGGGGGCCTGGTGGTGACTGGCGTGGCTGACCGGTTGCTGGCGCAGGCGTCGGGTCGGCTGCGCCAACTGGTGTATCTGGATGCGGTGGTGCCCCGGCCGGGTGAGAGTTGGAGCAGTACCCACAGCACTGATACCGTGGCTGGTCGGGTCGCGGCGGCAGCGCCCAGTGGCGGGCTGAGTTTTCCACCGCCCGATGCGGGGGTGTTTGGCCTGACCGGGGCCGACCGTGATTGGGTCAACCGCCGCCAAACGCCACAGCCTCTTCGGGTCTACCAGCAGCCGTTGGATTTTGATGCCGCGCGCCTTGCCACGGTGCCGCGCACTTTTGTCGATTGCACCGCTCCAGCGCTGCCCACCATCGCAGTGAGTCGCCAACGTGTGCGCAGTGAGCCTGGTTGGCAGGTGGTCGAGATCGCCACCGGCCACGACCCTATGGTGAGCGAGCCTCACGCCCTGGCCGAGGTCCTGCTTGCAGCAGCGCGTAGCGCATGACCGGAGCTGTCACTTCGGCCGGGGTGCGCCTGGACCGCATCGACGCGCTGCGTGCGGTGGCCATGCTGTGGATGACGGCCTACCACTTCGCGTTTGACTTGCGTTTCTTCGGCTGGTTGGATGCGGATTTCTACCGCGATCCGTTCTGGACCTGGCAACGCACGGCCATCGTGTCCCTGTTTCTGTTCTGCGCCGGTTTGGGCCAGGCCGTGGCCCACGCGCAGGGGCAGGGCTGGGCGCGGTTCTGGCGCCGTTGGGCACAGGTCGCGGGTTGCGCTTTGCTGGTGAGTGTGGGGTCGTGGGGGATGTTTCCGCACAGCTTCATCTATTTTGGCGTGTTGCACGGCCTGGCGGTGATGTTGATCGTGGCCCGGCTCAGCGCGGCATGGTCGGGCACCGTGTTGCTGACACTCGCTTTGGTGGCATTGGCATTGCCTTCGTTGGCGGCCTCGCACATCGCCACCCAGCCCCTTTGGCTGTGGCTCAACGAGCCATGGGCCAACTGGCTGGGCCTGATCTCGCGCAAACCCATCACCGAAGACTACGTGCCGGTGCTGCCCTGGCTGGGCGTGATGTGGCTGGGCATGTGTGGTGGGCGTTGGGTGCTGCAACGCCCTGGCTCGGCCTTGGAAGGCCCGGCGCCCAGGTGGATGGCGGTTCTGGGGCGATGGAGCTTGAGCTACTACATGCTGCACCAGCCCGTGTTGCTGGGGGCGCTCAGCGCTGTTCGTTTCCTTGCCTGAGCGGGTTTCGCGCCTCCAGGTGGGCCATGTAGTTGTCAATGCCTTCGCCTTCGCGCGCCAGGAACCGCTCCACCGCGTCGGCAAAGGCCGGGTGGGCCAGCCAGTGGGCGCTGTGGGTTTTCACCGGCAGCAGGGCGCGGGCCATTTTGTGTTCGCCCTGGGCGCCGCCTTCAAAGCGCCGCACGCCGTGCGCAATGCACCAGTTCAGAGGTTGGTAGTAGCAGGCCTCGAAATGCAGGCAATCGACCCGCTCCAGCGCGCCCCAGTAGCGGCCGTAGGCCACCGCAGGTGAGGCGCCGGTGTCGCTCAGGGCGATCAGGCTGCTGGCGATGGGGCGGCCTTGTGCGTCTTCGGCGATGAAGAGCAGCCAGTGGCCGGGCATGTCGCGCGCCATGGCTTCAAAAAACGCTGGGGTGAGGTAGGGGGCGTTGCCGTGTTCGAGGTAGGTGCGTTCGTAGCAGCGGTAGAAAAACGCCCAGTCTGCGGCGCTGATGTCCTGGCCCCGCGCCCATCGAAAGTGCACCCCGGCATCGCTCACCTTGCGCCGTTCCTGGCGGATTTTTTTGCGCTTCTCCTGGTTCAGCGTCATCAGGAAGCTGTCGAAATCGGCGTGGACCGGGGTGCTGTTGTCCCAGTGGAACTGGACCGTGTGGCGTGCCATGAGCCCTTGGGCATCGGCGGTTGCCATGTCGGCATCCTGCGCGAACAACAAGTGCAGCGATGAGATGTTTTCCGCCTCGCAATACGCCTGTGCGGCCTGCAGCAGCGCCGCGCGGGCGGGTGTGTCCCGGGCCAACAGCCGTGCTCCCGGAACCGGCGTGAACGGCACCGCGATCACGGCCTTGGGGTAGTAGCCCAGACCGTGGCGCTGGTAGGCCTCGGCCCAGGCCCAGTCGAACACGTACTCGCCGTAGGAATGGTTTTTGAGGTACAGCGGGCATGCCGCGTGCATTTCGTCGCCCCGCCACAGGCTGATGAAGCGCGGCGCCCAACCGGTAGGGGGGGCGGCGCTGTTGCTCAGGTGAAGTGCGCAGAGGTATTCGTGCCGCACAAAGGGGCTGGGGTCGTCGCAGTGCTGCAGCAGGGCGTTCCAGGCGGCGCGGGGCAGGGCGCTGGGGTCGTCAACGACCCGGGTGACATAATCGTTTGCTGCCAATCCGGCTTCCTCGGTATTCTGTTCCCGTCCGTTGTCCATGACCGTTTCCATCAGCATCGCCCAGCTCAATTTCGTCGTTGGCGACCTGCAGGGCAACGCCCAGCGCATCGTGCGTGCCGCCCGCGAGGCGCATGGGCGTGGCGTGCGCCTGTTGTTGACCCCTGAACTGGCGTTGTGTGGCTACGCCGCCGAAGACCTGTTCCTGCGGCCCGCCTTCATCGACGCGTGTGATGATGCCCTGAAAACAGTGGCCCGCGAGACGGCGGGGTTGAGTGGCTTGCGCATCGTGGTGGGCCACCCGGCGCGCCGGCCGGGCGCGGAGCGCACGCGCAGCGTGTCGGTGCCCGGCTTGGTGAATGCGGCCAGCGTGGTGTGCGACGGACTGATCACCCACACCTACGCCAAACGCGAGCTGCCCAACTACCAGGTGTTTGACGAGCGGCGCTACTTTGCGCCCGGGAACGCGCCTTGTGTGTTCGACGTGCCTGGCCATGACGGCCGCCCGGTCCGGGTGGGGCTGCTGATTTGTGAAGACGCCTGGTTTCACGCCCCAGCGGCCGATGCCAGGGCCGCAGGCGCCGAATTGCTGGCGGTCATCAACGCGTCGCCCTTCCACGTGGGCAAGGGTGGCGAGCGCGAAACCACCATGCGCGAGCGCGTGGCCGATGTGGGCCTGCCGCTTCTGTACGCCCATCTGGTGGGCGGGCAGGATGAGATCGTGTTTGAAGGGCGCAGTTTTGCGCTGAATGCCGATGGTTCGCTGGCGGCACGCGCGCCCAGCTTCAGCGAAGCGGTGTTCGACGTGGCGCTCGATGGCGGCAGGCTGTCGGGTGTGACGGCGCCCGAGGGTTCGGTGGAAAGCGATCTCTGGCATGCGCTGGTGATGGGCGTGCGCGATTACATCGGCAAAAACGGTTTTCCCGGGGCGCTGCTGGGCCTGTCGGGCGGTATCGACTCTGCCCTGGTGCTGGCCATTGCGGTGGACGCGCTGGGCAAGGACAAGGTGCGCGCCGTGATGATGCCCTCACCCTACACGGCCGACATCTCGTGGATAGATGCGCGCGACATGGCCAAACGCCTGGGCGTGCGCTACGACGAGATCTCCATACGGCCCGAGTTCGAGGCCTTCAAGGCCAGCCTGGCGAGCGAATTTGCCGGCCTCAAGGAAGACACGACCGAAGAGAACATCCAGGCGCGAATTCGCGGCACGCTGCTGATGGCCTTGTCCAACAAGTTCGGCAGCATCGTGCTGACGACCGGCAACAAAAGCGAGATGGCCACCGGCTACTGCACCCTCTACGGCGACATGGCCGGCGGTTTTGCGGTCATCAAAGACGTCGCCAAGACCATGGTGTTCCGTCTGGCACGCTGGCGCAATGCCCACGATCCCTTCGGCACTGGCACGGACCCCATCCCCGAGCGCATCATCACCCGACCGCCCAGCGCCGAGCTGCGGCCCGACCAGACCGACCAAGACAGCCTGCCCGACTACGAAGTGCTCGACGCCATCATCGAGCGCTACATGGAAAACGACATGGACCCAGCCCAAATCGTGGCCGCCGGTTACCCGCAGGCTGCGGTGGAGCAGGTGGTGCGCCTGATCCGCATCAACGAGTACAAGCGCCGCCAGGCGCCAGTGGGCGTGCGCGTCACGCACCGGGGGTTTGGCAAGGACTGGCGCTACCCGATCACCAGCAAGTACAGGGCCTGATGCGTCAATGGTGCTGCAACTGCAGCACCGAGCGCATGTCGCCGACCTCGATGCCGGCGGCGTTTTTCATGGGCGGGGGCAACAGCGGTTGCAGCGCTGAACGGCTGCTGTCATCGGCCCACCCGAGCTGTTCCAGGGCCGACACCAAGGCCACCATCAAGGGGGTGAGGTTGCCATCGCTCACCTTGGCCGCGATGCCCACGCCCCGGCTGAAGCTGGCCATGGCCTGCACACCATCGGCGCCCACCTTGCTGACCCAGTCGCCATTGCCGGCCCGCATCAGAAACAGGTCGTTGCGACCTTCGCCGCTGACCATCTCGGGGTGGCGGCTCATGGCGCGTGCCACGCGCAGCGGCGCGTCGCCGTAGACCGCGTCGGGCGTGCCCAGCGTGAGGCGCGCAAAGGCCTGGGCCAGGGCGCGCAGCGGCAGCGCGTAATTGGGCGCACTGCAACCGTCGGTGCCACGCACCAGGTGGTCTGGCGCAAGGCCGCTGAAATGCGCGACGCTTTGAGCGATGGCCAACTGCACCGGATGTGCCACGTCCAGGTAGCCGGCCAGCGGCTGGCCCAGCGCGTGGGCCAGCATCAGCATGCCGGTGTGTTTGCCGGAGCAGTTGTGTTGCAGCCGGGAGTACTGCGCCCCAGGCGGAGGCGTTTGGCCCAGTGTGCGGAAAAAGTAGGGCTCGTGTGTCCCACAGGCCAGAGCCGCTTCGCTCGCGCCTATGCGTGCCAGCAGCGCTGCCACCCGTTCCGTGTGGCGCGGCTCGCCGTTGTGGCTGGCGCACAGCAGGGCGACGTCGGCATCCTCCAGGGACCAGTCTTGCGATGCCCGCGCGATGAGTGGCATGGCCTGGAAGGGCTTGAGCGCCGAGCGCGTGAAGAGGGGAAAGTCGATGTCCCCCGCGCTGGCGAGCACCTCGCCGGTGGCGCTCACCACGGCAAAGCTGCCGAAATGAACGTTTTCGGGGTGGCCGCCGCGGAAAGTGGCGGCAATTGGAACGTGGTGGGGGAGATGAGGGGTGGACATGGGCACACATTGTGCCCCGCGTGATAAAGTTTTGGTTTTCCCACTCAGCCCGGAGCCCCACGCATGAAGCAGATCACCGCCGTCATCAAACCCTTCAAGCTGGAAGAGGTGCGCGAGGCGCTGGCCGAGCAGGGCGTGACCGGCTTGACGGTGACCGAGGTCAAGGGCTTTGGCCGACAGAAGGGCCACACCGAGTTGTACCGTGGCGCGGAGTACGTGGTGGACTTTCTGCCCAAGGTGAAGGTGGAGGTGGTGGTCAAGAGCGACGATGTGGACCGTTGTGTGGATGCCATCATCCGCGCGGCGCGCACCGGCAAGATCGGTGACGGCAAGATTTTTGTCACCGAGGTGGAGCGTGTCATCCGCATCCGCACCGGCGAGCAGGACGACGCCGCGGTCTGAGCGCGCTCAGATGTCGTCGAGTTGGGCCCGGGGGCTCAGCCCGGCGGCTTGCACCAGATCGGGCAGCAGGCGGTCGGCTTGTGCTGATGCTTTCAACATGTCCATCTGCCACTCGCTCATGAAGCCTTGCGCCACGGCGCTGCGCAAAAAGCCCATCAGGCCGTCGTAGTAGCCGGCCACGTTGAGCAGGCCCAATGGTTTGTTGTGGTAGCCCAGTTGCTGCCAGGTCCAGACCTCGAACAACTCTTCGAAGGTGCCTATGCCGCCGGGCAAGGCCACAAAGGCGTCGGCACGCTCGGCCATCAAACGCTTGCGCTCGTGCATGGTCTGGACCACGTGCAGCTCGGTGCAGTCGCGGTTGGCTGCTTCCTTGTCCACCAGGGCCTGTGGGATGACGCCGACCACGCGCCCACCCGCTGCCAAGGTGGCCTGCGCCACCACACCCATCAACCCATTGCGCCCGCCGCCATAGACCAGTTGCCCGCCGTGGCGGCCAATCCAGTCGCCCACGTGGTGCGCGGCCTCGGTGTAGGCGGTCTGGGCGCCAGGGCGCGAGCCGCAGTAGACGCAGATCGAGAAGTTGGGGTTCATGGTGGGGTCAGGCAAAACGGTGCCACAGTGCGGCGGCCCAGATGCCACCACACAACAACAGACTCAGCAACACGGCCGCGCTGCCCATGTCCTTGGCGCGTTTGGACAAGGCATGCCACTCGGGGCCGATGCGGTCGATGGCGGTCTCGATCCCGGTGTTGAGCAACTCGACGATCAGCACCAGCACCACCGCGCCGCATAACAAGGCCACCTCCAGCCAGGTCTGGCCAACCCAGAAGGCCAGTGGCAACAGCAGGATGGCCGCGACCATTTCCTGGCGCAGCGCGGCTTCGCCCCAGCCGGCCCGCAGGCCTTCAACCGAATAGCCGAAGGCATGCACCAGGCGGGACAGGCCATGGCGCTGCTTCTGTGCTGTGGGCGCCTCGCGTTGTTCCGGTGAGTCTGTCACTTCTTGCGCTCCACGTGGATGAGGCGGGTGCCGGCCAGCGCGTCGTGCCAGAACTGACCTTGGGGATGAAAGCGCGACAGGATGGCCCAGATGGCGACCCAGCCACAGACGAGCACCAGGGACTCGCCGCCGCTCACGTCCTGCGCCCAGCTCACGGCCAGCGGCGGCACAAACCACAGCCACGACAGCACATAGCGCCACAGACCGCGTGCCTGGCTGAGGGGTTGGCCTTGGGCATCGACGACGCGAATGTCCCAGGTTTTCATGGCCAGGGTCTGGCCTTTGGACCAGAACCATGCGAAATAAATGCCGAACACCACAAACAGGAAAAACTGCAAGGCGTGCCGGTTGTCGAGCGCGTGTCGGGTCTGGGTGAGGGTGGAAAACAGGTAGCCGGCGATGAACACCACGCCAAACATCAACATGCCTTCGTACAGCCAGCAGGCCATGCGGCGCGTCAGCGTGGGGGCCTGCAAGGCGGGGGAGTTCAAGGCGGTGGGGGACGTGGAAACCGGTACGGACGACATGGGACGGGCGCCTGGGGCGCGAGAACAATGCGCGGATTGTCGCATCACGAAATGAACAATTTTTATGGATTGACTTTTCGGGCGGCATGTTGCAGTGCGATAATGCGCGCTGCAAGTCAAAAGGCAAACGGGTCTTCGTCGCGCGGTTTACGTTGCCGCCCATGG
>CAYUAH010000112.1:0-10468 GCA_964442375.1 uncultured Hydrogenophaga sp.
GGTGCAGTTTCGAGAACTGCTCCACCTGCACACGGGTGCGTTGTGCGGCGTGCAATTGGGCGGCCAGTTGGGCGTGGAGCTGGGGGCTCAGTTTCACGGTGTCTCCGTTGGTATGGTGGTTGCTTTGGCGAAGGCCGCAGTCTCGTAGGACTCACTCGAAACCACAATCAATGAATAATGGTTCACTCGTAAGCAAAAATTGATAATTGCCCCATGCCTCTTACGCGCCTGACCCTTCGACAGTTCGAAGCCTTTGTGGCTGTCGCCGATCTCCGCGGCTTTGCGTCGGCGGGTGAGCAGATGGGCTTGTCGTCCTCCGCTGTGAGCCAACTCATTGCCGAGATGGAGGCAACCATAGGCTTCAGGGTGTTTGATCGAAGCACCCGGCGGGTGGAACTCTCCAGCGCTGGACGGGACTTCTTGGCAGCGGTGCAGACTGCGCTGCGGCATGTGCACCTGGCTGAAGCCGCAGCGGCCGATGTACGCAACCGAGCCTCAGGCGTAGTGCGTGCGGGCGCACCGCTGGTACTGGCCAGCGCGGTCTTGCCCGCTATCGTGCGTGCCTTCAACGAGGAGCGGCCCAAGGTGGTAATTCGCATCCGCGATACCCCGGTGGACGCGCTGGTGGACCGGGTTGCTGCGGGCGATATCGACCTGGCTGTGGGCCCTGATCGCCCAGGTCTAGGACACGTGCTCGCCACCCCCGCCTTTGACAGCCCTTGGGTGCTGTGGTGCTCGCCGGACCACCCGCTGTCCAAGCGCAGGTCGTTGCGCTGGCAGGATTTACGCGATGTGACCCTGGTGGCCGCCGGGCGCGATCACGAACGCAGCGTGGCACAGATGCACGCGAATGCCCCGGAGGGCACGCGCATCCACCCGGTGGACATCGTGGACAACATATCCACCGCGCTGGGCATCGCGGCGCAAGGCCTCGCCGCGACGCTGGCGCCGGCCTATGTGGGCGTGGTGGCCAAACCGTTGGGCCTGGTGATGCGTCGCGTGAAAGATCCGGAGGTCATCCGGCAGGTGTGTGTGTACCGCTCTACAGTGCGTGCGGTGCCGCCAGCTGCCGAGGCCTTTGCTGAGTTTCTGCTGCAACGGCTTCGGGGCTTTCAGCCATTCGCGTAGCGTTTCTGAAGGCGGTGGGGTGCTCATCTGAGCATGACAGTGTGCTGAAGGAAGTTCCCCACCACGCTCGATCCATTCCTGGGGATGGTACTGGGGCAACATGCGCACCGGTTGACCACGGCGCAAGTCCCTGCTGGCCATGATGGTGGTATTACGTGCTGGGCCTGAACGCCATGAGTCAACCGATAGGCGAAGCCGACAAGTTACCGGCAGAGTGTGGCGTCATAGTGGCGTCCACAATGGGCATGGAAATCGTGCGGGTAGCGCCGAAGCAGCGGGCTGCGGTGCGATGCGTGGATGGCACTGGCTAAGGCGGCACCACATCAACGCGATCATTCTGAGGCGCAGGGCTTTTGTGACAGTGATGGCGAGGAAGATGGCGGTGAAATGTTAGCCGATGTGCAAGAGCGTTGATGCAATGTGTAGCCCGCGAAACTCGGCATCCTCGTTGACGCTTGAACTTGACGCTTTCTGTTGGTCGAGGGACCGCTCCGGCTCGTCAACCGCCTGCCACTTGACACCGTACGCTCACGCCTTCGCCGCCGGCACATCTGCCCAGTTCGTCGTGTACTGAGGTGTCCTCCTTTCCTGCTTCATCCCCCATTCACGTGTGGTGCACTTGAGTCCTGCGGACCCCAAATGCAGCGTACCCTTGCCGAACCGTCCGTTGAGCGCGTCCATCGCCGCCACTAGCCGCGTGCGGTCTCGCCCCTCCTCGGGCTCCAGTTCCAGCTCCCCCTGCTGCACGCTCGCGGGCCGTAGGTCCATCAGAAACACGCCCGCCTTGATGAGCTGGAACCCCGGCACGTACATGAAGCGCATGCCATCAGCCGCCGCCTTGGCCAGTTGCCGAGAGTCAGCCGTGGGACGCCTGAGCGGCACCGTCACACTCCTGGACAGCTGCGGCCCCGCCCGGTGGGGTGACGTGTGCATGAACACCTGCAGCGCCCCGGCCAGGCTGTCCTGCTTCCGGAGCTTCTCCGCTGCCCGGCTGGCGAACTCGCTCACCGCCTCCATCAAGGGCTCGAGATCAGTCACCGGCTGCCCGAAGGAGCGCGTGCAGGCGATCTGCTGCTTGGGCGCAGGCACATCGTCCAGGTCGATGCAGGGGAAGCCCTGCACCTCGCGCACTGTGCGCTCCAAGGTCACGTTCCAGCGCCTCCTGACCGTGGCCGTGTCCATGCGCGCCAGGTCCAGCACCGTCTTGATCCTGCCTTCCCGTAGCTGAGTGGCAATACGCGGCCCCACACCCCAGACCTCACCCACGTCCGTAGCGCCCAGGATGGCCTCCAGATCGCTTTGGCTCAGCGCCGCCAGATTGCACACCCGGGCCAGGTGCTCGGGGTAGCTCCCAGGCTTGCGCTCCGCCGTCTTGGCAATGAAGTTGGCCAGCTTGGCCAGGGTCTTGGTCGGTGCGATCCCGATCCCACAAGGAATGCCCGTCCATCGCAGGATGCGGTCTCGGATGATGTGGGCTCGCCGGGTCAGATCGCCCCGCACCCCGTGCAGCCCGATGAAGGACTCGTCGATGCTGTAGATCTCCTGGGTGGGGCCTAGTCCCGCCGCCAAGGTCATCATGCGGTCGCTCATGTCGCCGTACAGGGTGAAGTTGGCCGAGAGGGCCACCAGCCCTTCTGTCTTCTCCAGGTGCCGAATCTGGAACCAGGGCGCCCCCATCTTGATGCCCAGGTCCTTGGCCTCGTTGGAGCGGGCGATGGCGCAGCCGTCGTTGTTGGACAGCACGATGACGGGCCTGCCCTGCAGCGAGGGCCGAAACACCCGCTCGCAGCTCACATAGAAATTGTTCCCATCGACCAGCGCGTACATGGCAGTCCCAACATTGCCGCCGCTCAGATCACGAAGCGCTTGATGCAGGAGCTCACCACACCCCAGACCTCAACCGTCTGACCGTCCTTGGGCTCGATGTCTGGGAAGGTGGGGTTGGCGGCCTTGAGTCGAACCCGGCCTGCACGCTGGTACAACTGCTTGACCGTGAATTCGCCATCGACCACCGCCACCACGATGTGACCATGCCGGGGCTTGATGGCGCGGTCCACCACCAGGGTGTCGCCATCGTCAATGCCCGCCTCGCGCATCGAGGCACCGGCTACCCGCAGCAGGAAGGTCGCCTGTGGGTGGGTGATGAGCAGCTGGGTCAAATCCAGCCGGTTGACCGCAAAATCCTCAGCGGGCGACGGAAACCCCGCCCGCACCGCCGCCACCGGCATGGGCAGCACCAAGGAGCTGGCTGCCAGTGCGGTTGGTGAGGACGATTGCAAAATACTGTTCATTCATCCAGTATAAATCCGGGTGACGACAAACTCACACCACCATGTGCTCCAACTACGACTCGGTGACCAAGACGGAGCGGCTCAAGCTGCACTTCGGTGTGGATGTACCACCAGGCATCAAGGGCGAGGTCTGGCCGCTGTACCACGCGCCGTTCATCCGCCGCCACCCACACCACGACGTGGGTGATGAAGCCGTGCCGCCGCGCGAGGCGCTTGCCGGCCTGTTTGGGTTGATCCCGCACTGGGCAGGTGAAATCGCGTTCGGCAAGCGCACCTACAACGCCCGCTCAGAGACGGTGGCGGAGAAACCCAGCTTCCGGGACGCCTGGCGGCTGGGGCAGCACTGCATCGTCCCCGCGGAGAACGTCTATGAGCCTGACTGGCGCAGCGGCAGAGCTGTGCCTACCCGCATCCAGCGCAAGGACGATAAACCCATGGGCATTGCCGGGTTGTGGGCGGTCAATCGCAAGGCCACAGGGGAAGTGGTGCTGAGCTTCACCATGCTCACCATCAACGCCGACAACCACCCGGTCTTCAACCAGTTCCACCGACCCGAGGACGAGAAGCGCATGGTGGTGATCTTGAGAGAGGACCAGTACGACGAGTGGCTTGATGCACCGGCAGCGCGCTCCATGGCCTTCATGCAGCCGTACCCGGCCCAGTTGCTGATGGCCACGCCGGAGCCTGATCGGGGGCGCAGAAAGGCGTGACAGACACACCGACATCACCGCGCATCACCCGCAAGCACCTGACGCGGCTGCGGGAGATCTACAGATCCTCGGGCTGGCCTTGCCGCGACCCGCTGGAGGTGGACTTGATCGTGGGCGGGCTGGTGCAGGCCGAGCGGGATAGCGATGGAAGAGAAACGCTGCACCTGACGCCTGCCGGGCTGCAGGCGCTGGCCGATGCACATGCGAGCAACCGAGCCAACCGCAGCGCCCACGATGAACTGGTGATGCAAGTGGCCCAGCGCATGCAGCAGGAGGGGCGCATTGCATGGACGCAGTTGGCCCTTCGGGCGCAGGTGGACGGAGCCTGGACCCAGGCCACCCCCGATGTGTTCAGCATCCGGAACACCACGGTGGAGGCCTACCTGGAACCTGTGGTGCATGAGATCAAGGTCAGCCGGGCGGACTTGCTGGGTGACCTCAAGCGACCCGAGAAACGAGCCGCCTACCTGGCGATGGCATCGCAGGTGTATTACGTGCTGGGGCTGAACGCCAAGTGGCATCCGATCGCTGAGGCCGACGAGGTGCCGGCCGAATGCGGCGTCATCGTGGCCGCCGCCAATGGGCTGGATATCGTGCGGGTGGCGCCCAAGCAGCCGTTCACCGGCCTGCGGTTTGATGTGTGGATGGCCCTGGCCAAAGCGGCACCACTTCAACGTGATCACGCTGAGGGGCAGGGGCTTCTGTGACAGTCTCGGCACGGTAAACACCCTTTGACGCTCAGCCAAATCGAGGTTTGATTGAAGGGGGGAAGCCCACCACCCCCACCTTCCGCTTATACCTACCTGATTGCCAGGCACGCAGTCCTATCCTCACGAAGCCTCAAAGAGTGCGAGAAACGACTGGATCGCGCCATCTCACCTCAGCCCGCACCGACCCCCGGGTTCGATTGAGGCGCGGGCACCATCTCGATTCTTGCGGTCTTCTGGGGTGAGTTGTTCATGGGAATGACCTGCACATGCGTCGTATTTGCGCAGCCCTTGATCAAAACCCGGGTGTCCGAAACCCCTTGCGTTCGCTCTGAATAAATCTTGATCTCGATGTCTGTGGCCGAGCCGCGAATGGACGGCCTACCTATAAGCGTTGTCGTGGTGCTGCGCTCGCCATCGCTATGGTTGGTGCCTTCTGACATGCGCCCGCCATCACTCAAAGAGAACCTACAAAACCTACAGAACCTACTTCATGGAGGCCGCTGCCGGGGCGCGTGACAAGAGCCGGCCATGATGCAAATAGAACCTACAAACCTAAAGAACCTACTGCGAGGTCGGCGGAGGCGTGGCGCCGGACCGGGATCATCCAGTACGGCATCAGCCACCGTCCGTCATATCGTCAACCCAGTTCGGCCAGCAGCGCGTCGAGTTCGGCGTCACCCGTAAACACCGCCGGCGCGAAGTGCTTCGGGTTGGCGTTCACGTCCACCACGAGCAGACCGGAGAGCTCGTCATAGCCCGATTCCGTGATCACGGTGCCATCAGGGCGCTTAGCGGGGCCAACCACAATGGCCTTGAGCACAGGCAACTCGCCATAAGGCCGGTGAACCTGGATCAGCTTTGCCAACTGCGCGGAGCCCGGCCCGGGTTTCAAGTTGCCGGTGTCGTGGTCATAACCAACGCAACCCACCACCTCGCAGAAAACACTAGCGAGACCGTCGTAGTCCAGAACGCGGAGCTCGGGGGCGATGTGCCGATCGTCGTAGGTCAATTCCACCGGACTGCCCGCCATGAGGAAGATGCGCCCGGTGCTTGCGAGTGCCGCCATGGCCAATTTGGCGGTCCTCGCCAGATCATTTTCGTCAGCGACAACCAACCAACGATCCACGTCCAACTGGACCAGGTCCGCGCGAGAGACGCGCTTGCCCTTAGCGCGAGCAGACTTTGCGTGATCGGGCCTTGCGGCCTTGGCGTTGGGGCGCGAGTGTGCTGCAGACTTGCGGGCACGGCTGGGCTTTTGGGGCTTGTCTGCCCTGGTCGCTGCATCGGCAACCGACTTGTGACCAGCTTCAGTTTTGGTGTTCGACATCTTTGCTTTCTTACTTGGTGATGCGTCCGTTGATCGGGCGCGGATTTAGGGAACCGTGGTGCCGGGGCGGCTGGATCGCCTCACCCCGACAGTTGAGAGTTGCGCCGTACCTCTGATGGGCGGTGCGGCGCGGGAGAGGGCGGTGTTTAGGAGCTTTTCTTAGGTCTTCACCTCCTCCACGCACCAGTTCTGCGCGCTGCCGGTCTTGCGTGCCTTGACCAGACGCAGACCACCCACGATGTGACCCTCACGGCGGGCGAGCCAGTGACCGAGCTTGCGCACGTTGATGGTGTCGTTGCCGCCGCTGGCCTCGACCAGCGCGTCACGGAAGTCGTCATCGGGGTCGAAGCGCATCGCAGCCGGCACCACGCTGCGCAACATCACCACAGAGGCACCATAGAGCGATTTCCAGCCCTGCAGCACCCTACCCAGCAGCAGCCTGTCCGGATCGCTCTGCAGGCTCTCAAAGAGGCCCGTAGCGGGGTCCTCGTAGCCCAGCCAGATCAAGGACTCGCGACACCATTTGGACCAGTCGCCGAAGCTGCCCACGGGCCGGCACGACACCGAGGTGGCGCCCGAAGCCAACCAGGCGCGAATCACGGTCAGTGCTGCCATGACATAGCGGGTCCGCTCACTGCGGATATCAGTCAGCAGGTTGGGGCGGGCGAAGGTGCGCGCGCTGGGCATCTCGACCTTGGGGTCCAGGCGAATCACCATCGTGCGACGCCCCATGTCGGCCGTGGGCATCACGTTGTTGCCGCTGCTCAAGAACAGGGTGCGCGTGCTCACGCTTGCGGTGGACGAACTACCGAGCACACGGCCCTCGATCAGGTCGCTGGTCAACGCGCTGCAGAGCTTGTCGTAGGGCTTGATGTCGGTGGTCAGGTTGTCGAACTCGATCACCGCTGGCGAGCGCATCAACTGGGAGAGCAGCAACTTGCCGCACTCCTCATTGCTGCCGGGAAACGATGCCTGGCTGGGGGGCTTCGGGCCTGCAAACAAGGCAATCAGGTTGCACAGGTAGCTCTTGCCCGAGCTGGGCTGGTGGGCGGTAACGTGAAACAGTGGCGCATGGGGCAGGCTCGGGCGCACCGCTGCGGTCAGGATGGCAGACAGCGCTGCCGCCAGGTCCTGTTCCGTGGAAAACGCCACCTCCGAGAGCAGGTCTTCCAGCTCCGCGACCGCAGCGCGGGCCTCTTCGATCCCGGGGGTGGCCTCCACCATGATCCCCCGCGCATCAAACGCACCGTAGATGCCCGTGGCCTCGTCGTAGCCAGGCGACAGGCACAGGCTGCCGTCCGGGCGCAGGTGCGGCTGGCTGGCAACACCCTTGAGGGGCTTGAGGTGGGGGAGGCTGCTGCCGTTGATCAGCAGGCGGCAGACGCCCGAGTTAGGGTCACAGGGCTGCCAGGCGCTGGAGCGGGCGTTGAAACGCCACCACTCGCTCATGGTGGAGAGAGCAACCTGCAGGCTCTCGATGGTCATGGCCTTGACATCGCAGCCGTGGCCGTCGATGTCCTGGCGGATTTCCACCAATTTGCCATTGCGCTGAAAGAAGCGCCCAGAGTCGGCCAGCAGAGCCTCGACCGCGGCAAGCGTCTCGCCAATCTTGCCGGGGACGACCTCGATGCGGGGCAGGGGCGTGTCAGGCGTCTGCGCCGTATGTGTGGGCGCCGCAACGCCCTCGGTGGAAGGCTCCCTGCCTTCTGCGATGGGGCTCGGCCAGGTGTCTTCCGAGCTCACCTCCGGCCGTTCTTCGGCCGAGGCAGTGGCTTCGTCGTCCAGAATCACAACCGGCGGGTGGACCGGCCGCGTGAAGTGGGCAATGACCTCGGCGGCCGCGTCCAGATTGGACTGGACTTCTTCAGAGTCGGCAGGCAAATCATGCTCGGCGGCGGGCACCACGTCATCCGGGTGGAAGTCGTGGCTCATCTGGGTGTCGTCTTCAATGATCAGGTCGTTCATGGCGTTGAAAGAAATGTTTCGAATCGGGTAAGGGCTGGTGAATGCCCCGACGCGGCGGCGCGCCGGGGCATTCACTGGTTGGGCTATCGAGATGTCAGGCGGCAACCGCCATCGGTTCGTCATTGGCGGCGCGGAAGGGCTTGCGCGTCATCGCGTACAGCCCCGTGCGCTTATCCAGGCCGCTGCGCTTGATCACCCGGCCGTCGCTTGCGGTGTGGCCCACGAAGACAACACCCTTGAGTTCGGGGAAATAGGGGTTCGAAGCGCGCGACCCAGCCAACACCTTCGCGAAGTGGTCGTACAGGTCAATGTCATGCAGCGTCCAGTCGCAACGCCCGTGGTCCAGGCCAAGCAAGCGGACGTGCGTGCGCAAGACCTTGGCAAGCTCTGGCATCGAGACCGGACTGCAGCGCCAACCGCCAAACAGCGGCTCTTCTTCCACCTCGACCAAGCCAATGCCGGGCGAGAAGAAGCACGGCAGCTTCAAGGTCTTGGCCAGCAGGCTTGCACACTCGGTCAACGTGGACGGACTGACCACCAAGTGCATCTGATCGTCGATGGTCACAAACGCGGGCTGGCACTGCGCCAGAGCCTGCATCGCGACGTTCAAGCTCTTCTCTTTCATGGCGACTTGGTGGGCACGTTCCGCGACGTGTTTGAC
The DNA here is from genome assembly GCA_964442375.1 of uncultured Hydrogenophaga sp. Taxonomy (GTDB): domain Bacteria; phylum Pseudomonadota; class Gammaproteobacteria; order Burkholderiales; family Burkholderiaceae_C; genus Hydrogenophaga. The sequence continues at coordinate 8,793 of CAYUAH010000112.1, forward strand.
CAGCGCTCCGAAGGAGGCGTGGTTCTCTTCCAGGGAGATGAGCAAGTTTTCTGCGCCTTGCATCACTTTGAGGAGCTCGGTCGCCACCTTCAGCAGATCTTCCCGGCTGATCGGAGCGTACCCAGCGGGGAGGGCCTGGCCGAGAGTTGCAAAAGCGGCCCCCTCAGGCCTGTGGGCGGGCTTGGAGACGAGGCCACCAGTGATCAGCTCAAACTTCGGCGACGTTTGTGCGTTATGGGAGGCAGATTTCGAAAACATGGATTTCCTTTCGGGGTTGGGTTGGGATAGAGGACATCCAAGCTGTCCGTACTCAGGCACGGTTGAGGTAGTGGTGGTCATTGCTTGCGGGGGTGATGCCGAGGAGCCGGCGGATTTCGGAGACAGGCCAGGCCAGGCGCCCATGGACCCGGATGGGACGAATCGGACCGTCCTCGTAGCAGGCCCATGCACGCAAGGTCTGCTGTTTGCGGTTGAGGTGAAAGGCTGCAGTGGCGGTATCAACAGCGGTACGGGTTTCGACTTCGATCGGGGTCATGGTCTGGCAGGTAGGCATGTCTGACGGTGTTCCTGAAGGTGATGACGAACGAAAATGGCAGGGCTGCAGGCAGCCCCTGTATGGCGTGGACTGATGGGTTGTGGAGGAGGTGGGAGGGTCATAGTTAAGTAAGTCATAGGTGACTTACTCAACCGCGCTGCAACCCGCATGAATGCTGGGCTTCGTGCTTAGGCTGGGACTGCTGTACGCACGAATTTTTTGACGGCGAACGAGCGCTCCAGGCGACCGAGCGCCTGGCCGATACGGTTGTTGAGCGCGACGTCGCGCTTGAAGATCAGGTGGGGTTTCTCACGCTTGCCTCCGGGCAGGAATGCGCCGACACCGACGCGATCCCAGTGCTTGCGGTCTGCTGCGTCCTGGTATGCGTTCAGCATGCCGAGCAAGGCGGCCCGCGAGGACTTGCGGACCTTGGGGCGCCGCGAGCCGTACACGTGCGTGAAGTAGGGCATGAGCTCCTTGCGGAACTTGAAGCTCAGGAGATCAGACACCGTCACCAAGCGATGGAGATCCAGGGCCAGCATGTCCAACCGAACCTCGATGCGGATGCGGTGTTTCTCGATCCGCAGCGCCTCGCGATTGTCGGTGCGCTTGTAGTAGCTCTTGGCCTGGGCGTGGTCGTGGCGATGCCCGTTGAGCAACTGCTCGTGCGCTGCCGGCACACGGTGGTTGTAGGGCAGCGTCTTTTTGATGTTGTGGTCGTAAGCACCACGGAACCCGCTGTTAGTGCCCTCGATGAAGGTCGGCTTCAGGCGCTTGGCAACGAATTCGGCCTTGAAGGCCTTCAAGGCCTCGTCCTGTTGGGCGGTATGCTGCTGTTGTGCCGTGCGGACATCAACGCAGATCTCGAGTTCGTCCAGATGGCCCGCCGGGAAGGTCTCGGCCAAGGCCTGCACGTCGGCTGCGCTGGGCTCCTGCACGGTCAGCTTGCCAGGGACAGAGGTTGGCCACTTGGCCTTGCCGTTGAGCGGCGGCAGGTCAGTCTTCTGGAGGCCCACCAACGACACGTAGTCGATGCTGGCGGTGAACTCGTACTCGTTGAGGTTGAGGGTCGGCTTCGCAGTCATTTGTGACCTGCCCCCCGACAGCCGTACCAGTCTGAAGTTAGTGAAGTCCGTCAACC
>CAYUAH010000113.1:0-10455 GCA_964442375.1 uncultured Hydrogenophaga sp.
TGGTTGACGGACTTCACTAACTTCAGACTGGTACGGCTGTCGGGGGGCAGGTCATGAGAGCCGCATCGACTTCTTGGCAGACAAGCGCACGCAGCAAGCGGTGATCATGAGCCTGATCGTACTGGGTGAGGCGGCCACAAAAGTGATGGGCCGTTAGCCTGACTTTGCGAATGCACATTCCCAAGTACCCTTGGCGCAACATGCGCGGCATGCGCAACCGGATTGCACATGGCTACTTCGATGTTGACCTCGATCTTGTGTGGGACACGGTGCAAACTGCTTTACCAGCTTTGGTGAACGCGCTGGCTGTCCTGAACCGCACCGACTGAAGCCCCCATTCTCCAAGTGAGACGGTGCGCTGACGATTTCAAGCAGCCCGTCATCATCGACGGCCGCAACCTCTACGACCCCCAGCTGGTGCGCATGATGGGGGTGGCGTATGTGGGGGTTGGGGGTGATGGACCGCAAGGCGTGGTCAAGGTGGTGCAAATGCCGCTCGCACTGGCTCCACGCGTCCAGCAAGCGGGCTTTTGCCAATTCGGCCGGTGTCACAGCTCCACCCCGGTTTCGCGGGCCTGGGCGTAGATGGGTGACTGGGCTGACCGGTTGGGGTAGTCGATCAGCACATCCACCTTCTGTTCGCCCAAGCGCGAATAGACGTGCGACAGAAACTGCGTGTGGGCCCGCACAATTTGTGCCGGATCGGTCATCTGCGTCTCGATCAACAGATCGATGTCCCCGCCTTGGCGGTGGTCGTGCAGGCGCGACCCGAACAGGCGCAACACCACGCCAGGCTCGAAGGCTTGGCGGGCGGCGGCTTTCAATTCAGTTCGCTGTGCATCGGTCAAACGCATGGTGTTCTGAGGATACAGCCTCTGCCAAGCCGGTTCAACGCCATCATCCACGACCACATGCTCTGCGGCCACACGCTGGTGCACAAGATGGAGGTGGCGTATGTGGGGGTTGGGCTCAAAGCCCGAGTTCGCGCTCCAGCGCGGCGCGGTCAACGCCGTCCACACCGTCCACCAGCGCTTGAACAAAACGGGCCTGGTCGCCGCTGGCGCGCTCGGCGGCGCGTTTGACCACCACCTTGGCAATGGGGCCCAGCTGGCGCGACAGGGCCTGGAGCGCGCGCGCGCGGAAGTCGTCGGTCAGGGGCTGGCTGGCGGTGGGTGCGTGGGTGCCGGACGGGGTCGCCTGCGGGCTGACCACGCTGGCGGCGCTGGCCGCTTGGGCCGCGCTGGCGTGGGTGCCTGCGGGCCGGGCCTCGACCTGGTCCAGAAAACGCGCACGCTGGCCCGCTTCGGCGATGTGTTGTGACACCGCCGTGGCCAGGCTGCCGAAGTCGGTGCAGTGGCGGGCGGCGTCGCGCACCATGAGCTTGGCCATGGGACCGACGTGGCTGGCCAGCGCGCGTTCGATGCGGCTGAGCACCTGCGGGTCCCACCCGGTGGGCGGCGCCAGCAGGGTGCCGGGGGCGCCGGTGGCCACCGCCGTGAGAGCAGGCCGCATGGCCAGCGGCAGGATGACGGTGGCGTCGCCGCCCCCGCCTGCCCCACCACTGGCCGCACCGGCCGCCGCCAGCGCCTGGCGCATGGCCTGGGCGCTGGGGTAGCGGTCGTCGGGGTGTTTGGCCAGGGCGCGCGCCACCACCTCGTCCAGCGCGGGCGCGCGCGCCACACCAGCCACCTGGCTGGGCGGCGTGGGGTGTTCGTTGAGCACCTGGTACATCACGCGCTCGGGTGTGCCGCTGAACGCAGGCCGCCCGCTCAGCAGGCGGTACAGCAGCGCGCCGCAGGCAAAGAGGTCGGCCCGGTGGTCGAGTTCGTCGCCAATGTATTGCTCGGGCGCCATGTAGCCGGGCGTGCCTATGGTGGAGGCCACCTGGGTCAGGTTGAGGTCGGCAATGCGGGCGATGCCGAAGTCGGTGAGCTTGAGCTGCCCGCTGGTGGCGAGCAGCAGGTTGGCGGGCTTGATGTCGCGGTGGCAAATGCCCTGTGCATGGGCGGAGCCCAGGGCGTCGAGCAACTGGTCCATCAGGTGCAGCAGCCAGGGCTGTTCCAGCGGCGGCGATTCGAGCAACAGCTGCTCCAGGTTGCGGCCCTCGACGTATTCCATCGCGATGTAGGCGCAGTGCTCGTCTTCGCCAAATTCGTAGATGGCCACCACGCCGGGGTGGGCGATGCGGCCCACGGCCTGGGCCTCGTTGCGGAAACGCGCGGCGATCGAGTCCTGCTGCGCGTTGGCCTCGGGGTCGCCGAGCAGGTTCTTGTGGATGGTCTTGATCGCCACCGGGCGCCGGATGTGGGGGTCGAAGCCCTTGTAGACCACGCCCATGGCGCCCTGCCCCAGGACGGCGGAAATCTCGTACTTGCTGATGCGTTCGGGAACCGGTGTGCTCATGCGGCGCGTGCCCTCAGGCGTCGAGCATCTTCATGGCGTGCGCCAGGCTCTTGCGCATGCGGCCGAAGGATTCGGTCAGGGTGCCGATCTCGTCCTTGGAGCGCACCTCGAAGTCGGGCGCTTCCTCGCCCAGCGAGACCTTGTCGGCGATGGCCGACAGGCGCGACACGGGCCGGATCACCAGGCGCCACAGCATGAAGTTGAGCGTGGCGCCAATGAGCAGGAACACGGCCGACAGCACGCCCACCACCACCCACAGCGCCTGGTCGGCACGCTGCATGGGCACGGCCATGGGCACCGACACCACCTGCGCGCCCAGCGTTTCGTTCATTTTCCAGCCGAAGCCGTTGGACGGGCCGTAGCGGGCCACCAGGGTGGGCGGCGCGGCGTCGGGCGTGCTGTGGCAGGTGAGGCACACCGGGTTGCTGATGCGGATGGGCCGGGCGATGTAGAGGGCCGCGCCGGCGGGCGTGTCGCGCTGGCCCACCAACTCCTTGAGCTCGGGGCGGGCGCTGAAGCGCGCCACCACGTCCTCTTCCCAGGCCACGGCGCGGTCGCGCGGGTTGGTGGGGTTGAGCATGGCCGACTTGAAGCTGTAGTCGGGGTAGGCCTTTTGCATGGTGGCCAGCACCTCGTGCGCCGAATAGGCCGGCACCGACTGCGGCAGAAACGCGTGCTGCATCTCGGCCTCCAGCAGCGGGCGGATCTGGTCGGCGGTGTAGCTGCTCACGGCGTTGGCTTTTTCCAGCAGCAGGCGGGCGCGGTCGGTCACTTCTTCCATGGCCGCCTGTTGCAACAGGCCACGCGCCACCAGCCCCGAACCCGCCAGGCCAATCAGAAACACCAGCAGGAAAATGAGGTTGAACTTCAGCAGCAGTTTCATGGTGTGGCTTTGTGTGGGTGGCAGGGTTGTAAAACATTGTCACCGACTGGGCGCTTTGGTGCCAAGCCCGCAGCCACCGAAGCAGGCACAATCCGACCGCTTTCCCGAGCCCCAACGATGTCACACCCCCTGCCCGCCCTGTCCGCCACGCCGCCCGGTCTCTACCGCCACTACAAAGGCGGCTGGTACGAGGTGCTGGACACCGTGCGCTGCAGCGAAACCCTGCAAGGCATGACGCTGTACCGCGCCTTGTACGGCGGCTGTGGGCTGTGGGTGCGGCCGGCGGCCATGTTTGCCGAAGCGGGCGTTTTTGAAGGCCGGCAGCAGCCGCGCTTCACGCCGGTGGACTGGCGCACTTTGGATGCCCAGGACCTGCCCGCCGCCCAGGCCCTGATCGCCCACGTGGCGCGCCTGCTGCGCGAGGCGGGCATGACCCACCGCCCACCGCCACCCGAACCCGACACCTGCTGCGGCCGGGGCTGCAACGGCTGCGTGTGGGAAGGTTTCTACGCGGCCTTGGGCTTTTGGCGCGACGACGCCAGCGCCCTGCTCGCCCAAGTGGTGCTGGCGCAGGCGGCTTGAGCCGGATCAAAGACAGCCCTTGCGCAGCGGCGTAGCCTCGTCGTCGGGAGGTCTGCATTGCGCAGCCACAACAACTTGAGAGTCCCGCCATGCACCCCGTCGCGCCCGAACTGCTGTCACTGCAACGCCTGTACCACTGGGAACAGGCCGCTGCGTCCCGCGTCACCCTGACCCAGCCCATGGGCGACGGCCGCACCCACGCCTGGACCTGGGGCCAGCTGGCCGACCAGACGCGGCGCATGGCCGCGCACCTGCAGGCGCAGGGCTGGGCGCCGGGATCGAAGGTGGCCATCCTGTCCAAAAACTGCGCCTGGTGGCTGATGAGCGACCTGGCGATCTGGATGGCGGGTCATGTGTCGGTGCCGCTCTACCCCACGCTGGCCGCCGACACCGTCAAGCAGATCCTCACCCACAGCGAGGCCAAGGCCTGCTTCATTGGCAAGCTCGACGGCTGGGAGGGCATGAAGCCGGGCGTGCCGGCGGGGTTGCCCTGTTTCAGCTACCCGCTGTCGCCGCCCGACGTGGTGGCGGCCTATGAGGGCTGGGACGCCATCGTGGCGCGCACCGCGCCGCTGGCCGGGCAGCCGGTGCGGGCGGCCGACGAACTGGCCACGCTGATCTACACCTCGGGCACCACCGGCCAACCCAAGGGCGTGATGCACAGCTTTGGCAACCTGGCGTGGGCCATCCATGCCGGCCTGCAACGCGTGCCCATGGCGGGCGACGACCGCATGTTGTCCTACCTGCCGCTGGCGCACGTGGTGGAGCGGGTGCTGGTGGAACACGGCTGGCTGCAAACCGGCATGAGCCTGTACTTCGCCGAGTCGCTGGACACCTTTGCGGCCGACCTGCAGCGCGCCCGGCCCACCATCTTTTTTTCGGTGCCCCGCCTGTGGGTGAAGTTTCAGCAGGGCGTTCACCACAAGATGGCGCCGGCCAGGCTGCAGCGCCTGCTGGGCATCCCGCTGATCGGCGCCCTGGTGCGCAGGAAAGTGAAGCGGGCGCTGGGGCTGGACCAGTGCCGTTTTGCGGCCGGGGGTGCAGCGCCCATGCCGGTGGAGCTGCTGCGGTGGTACAGCCGGCTGGGCCTGCACATCAACGAAGGCTACGGCATGACGGAGAACCTGGCGGCTTCGCACATCACGGTGCCGGGCAAGAACCAGCAGGGCACGGTGGGCACGGTGTACGACGGGGTGGAGCAACGCATCGACCCGCAGAACGGCGAAATCCAGATGCGCAGCCCGGCGCTGATGCTGGGCTACTACAAGGCGCCCGAACTGAGTGCCGAAGCCTTCACGGCGGACGGCTGGCTGCACACCGGCGACAAGGGCCACATCGACGCGGATGGCAACCTGCACATCACCGGGCGGGTGAAAGACCTGTTCAAGACCAGCAAGGGCAAATACGTGGCGCCCGCCCCCATTGAAGACCGGCTGGTGATGCACGAAGCCGTGGAGGCCTGCGTGGTGGCCGGCGCCAACCTGGGCCAGCCGCTGGGCATCGTGATGCTCAACGCGGATGCGGCGGCGGCCTGCGGCGAGCCGGCTGCGCGCCAGGCGCTGGAAGCCTCGCTGGCGCAGCACCTGCAGCACATCAACGCCGCGCTGGACCCGCACGAACAGCTGCAGTGCATCGTGGTGGTGACCACGCCCTGGACGGTGGACAACGATGTGATCACGCCGACCTTCAAGGTCAAGCGCAACCGCATCGAAGACCTGTACGCCCGGCACTACGCGGCGTGGGAAGCCTCGGGGCAGCGGGTCATCTGGTCGGGCAGCTGAGCACCCGCCCCCGCTGCGCTGGCTTCAGGCCGCTTCGAGGGCCGCGTCGGCCTCGGCAGCGCTGCGGCCGGCGGCCACGGCCGCCAGGATGGCGGCTTCGGCGCTGGCCAGGGCCTGCGCCTTGGCGGCGTCGCCCATGGCCACACCTTCGGCGCGCACGAAACGCACGTCGGTGATGCCCAAGAAGCCAAACACCGTGGCCAGGTAGCTTTCCTGGTGTTCCATGGCGCGGCCACCTTCGCTGGTGGAGTACACGCCGCCACGGGTGGAGGCCACGATCACCGTCTTGCCACCGGCCAGGCCTTGGGGGCCTTTCTCGGTGTACTTGAAGGTGCGGCCCACCTGGGCCACGCGGTCGATCCAGGCCTTGAGCTGGCTGGGCACGGAGAAGTTGTAGAGCGGCGCACCCACCACCATCACGTCGGCGGCCAGGAATTGCGACACCAGGCGCTCGGAGACCAGGTTCTCGGCGCGTTGCACCTCGCTCAGTTCGGCGGCGCCGACCGGCAGGCGAAAGCCCAGGGAATCGGCCGACAGGTGGCTGGGCGCGCTGATGGCCAGGTCCAGGTGCTCAACCTGGGTGCCGGGGTGGGTGGCCACCCACTGGTCAACGATCTGGGCGGTGAGTTGGCGCGACACGGAGTTGGCACCGAGCACGCTGGAGTCGATGTGAAGCAGTTTCATGGTGGGGTCCTTGTGGGGTTACCGCGTGGTGCGGCGATGGGTGAAGTATTGCCGGTAGAACAATTTCTGATAAGACGGCAAAATGGAAACTAATCGTTCTAAATTAGGAACAATCACGTGCAAGACCTCAACGACCTGCTCTACTTCGCCGAGGTGGTGGACCGAGGCGGTTTTGCCGCCGCCGGGCGCAGCCTGGGCTTGCCCAAGTCCAAGCTGTCGCGGCGCATTGCCGAGCTGGAGACGCGCCTGGGCGTGCGCCTGCTGCAGCGCACCACGCGCAAGCTCTCGCTGACCGCCGTGGGCGAGCAGCTGCACCGCCACTGCGTGGCCCTGCGCGAAAACGCCCAGGCGGCCGAAAACGTGGTCGCCCTGGCGCTGAGCGAGCCCAGCGGGCTGCTGCGCATCGCCTGCCCGGTCACGCTGGCGCAAACCACCGTGGGGCCACTGCTGCCGCTGTTTCTGGAGCGCTGCCCCAAGGTGCGGGTGGACATGCGCGTGAGCAACCGGGTGGTGGACCTGGTGGAGGAAGGCGTGGACGTGGCCCTGCGGGTGCGCCAGACGCTGGACGACAGCGGCAGCCTGGTGGTCAAGCGGCTGGCGGTGTCGCAAACCCTGCTGGTGGCCAGCCCGGCCCAGTTGGCGCGCCAGGGCACGCCACGCAACGTGGACGAACTGCGGGCCATGGACACGGTGAGCATGTCGGCCACCGACGGCCTGGCCAGCTGGACGCTGGTGGGCCCGGACGGGCAGACGCAGCCGTTCCAGCACCGCCCGCGTGTGGTGGCCGACGACCTGCTGAGCCTGCAGTACGCGGTGCGCCAGGGCACGGGCGTGGGCATGCTGCCCGACTACCTCTGCCGCGACGACCTGCGCCTGGGCCACCTGCGGCAGTTGCTGCCGGGCTGGGCGACACCGCCCGGCATTTTCCATGCGGTGTTTCCGTCGCGGCGCGGGCTGGTGCCGTCGGTGCGGGCCTTTCTCGATCTGCTGGCCGACCACGTGGCGCGCGGTGGCATGGACCTGGCCCCCGGTGTTGCGGCACCACCACCCCATGCCGACCACTGAGGCATATTGTGAAATCTGATTAACAGTTATAAGAGGGTATTGCCAACCACCGCTTTTCGCCCATGACCTCTGGCAGCCCCAGCGACAAGAAGCCCGCATCGCCACCCGCCCCCGGCTGGCCGATCCGGCTTTCCATTGCCTCGGTGGTGGTGTTGGCCATGCTGGTGCTGGCGGTGGCGGTGCTGGCACTGGGCAGCTACGGCTCGCGCCAGAACGCCATTGCCACCGCCACCAAAACCGCGCGCGACGCCGGGCAGCTCGTCACCGAGCAGGCGCGCCGCATGCTGGAGCCAGCGCAGTCCACCGTGCGCCAGCTCGGCTTTGACCCGATTGCCACCGCCACCACGCTGGACGAACGCCTGCAGCGCATCTACGTGCTGTCGGAAGAGCTCGCGGTCAACGAGCTGATCTCGGCCATCTACGTGGGCTACGACAACGGCGACTTTGTGCTCGCGCGCCCGCTGGACCGGCCCGAGGTGCGCCGCCGCTTCGAGGCCCCGCCCATGGCCAACTTCCTGGTCCAGGCGGTGACGCAACAGGCCGACGGCAGCCGCCGGGGCGAGTACCGCTTCTTCAGCGCCAACGGCAAGGAAATCGAGCGCCGGCCGCAGCCCGACTACCGCTTCGATCCGCGCACCCGGCCCTGGTACCAGGCGGCACTGCCGTCAGGCGCCCCCGAACTCTCACTGCCCTACGTGTTCTTCACCACCCAGCAGGTCGGCATCACCCTGAGCCAGCGCGGCCGTGGCGGCCGTTCCGTCATCGGCATCGACGTGGTGCTGGACGACCTGGCCAGCAGCCTGGGCGACCTGCGCGTGACACCGCGCACGCAGCTGGCCCTGGTCAACGCCCAGCACGAGGTGCTGGCCTACCCCGACATGGCGCGGGTGCTCAAGCAGGGCGACAACAGCTTCGACTTCAAGACGCTGGAGGAACTGGACGAGCCCAGCCTGACGCCGCTGAGCAAGCTGCTGGACGCCGACAACCCGGCCGCCCTGTACGAAGCGCAAGGCGAGGAGTGGCTGGGCGTGGCCATGCACTTCGACGTCTGGCGCAGCCCCGGCATGCGCCTGCTGGTGGCCATGCCCAGCCAGGAGCTGATGGGGGCGCTTGAACGCCGGCGCCTGCAGGTGATTGCGCTGGTGATTGTGGTGGTGCTGTTGTTGCTGCCGGTGGGTTGGTGGGCCGGTGCGGGCATCGGACACAGCCTGGACCGGCTGTCGGGGCGGGCGCAACGCATTGGCCGCTTCGACTTTGCACGGCCGGCGCACAGTCAGCCGAGCTGGGTGCGCGAGGTCAACCAACTGTCCACCGCCATGGACGGCATGGGCCGCACCATCGAGACCTTCTTGCGCATCAGCGAAACCATGGCCACCGAGCCGCAGGTGGAGCGCATGCTGGGTGCCGTGCTGCAGCAGTTTCTGGCCGCCACCCGCTGCGACGGCGCCGCGGTGTACCTGTGGAACGAAAGCGCGGGCCTGATGAACCGCGCCGCCGCCGAGGGCCAGCTGCCGGCCTCGCTGGTGGGGCGTTTTGCGTTTGACGCACAACGTACCGTGCGCACCGGCACCCGCCGCGTGGACAGCGGCGAGCACCAGATGGAACTGGAGCTGCGCGGACGCACCGGGCAACTGCAAGGCCTGCTGGTGCTCAACCACCAGGGCGACGACGACCACGCCGACGCCGCCTTCATTGCCTTTGCCAAGCGGCTCTCGGGCATGTTGGCCGTGTCCATCGAAACCCGCCAGCTCATCGAGGCGCAGAAAAACCTGCTGGATGCCGTGATCCGCCTCATGGCCGACGCCATCGACGCCAAGAGCCCCTACACCGGCGGCCACTGCGAGCGGGTGCCCCAGCTGGCCACCCTGCTGGCCGACCGCATGCACGCCGACCGCGACGGCCCCTACGCCGATTTCGCCATGAGCGAGGACGAACGCTACGCCTTTTACCTGGCCGCCTGGCTGCACGACTGCGGCAAGGTCACCAGCCCGGAACACATCGTGGACAAGGCCACCAAGCTGGAGGTGATCTACAACCGCATCCACGAGCTGCGTCTGCGTTTCGAGCTGCTGTGGCGCGATGCCGAGATTGCCCACCTGCAGCGTGTGGCCGCCGGTGCCGACAGCGCCCCATCGGCCGCCGAACGCGACGCGCGCCACGCGCAGTTGCGCGAGGACTTCGCCTTCGTGGCCCAGTGCAACGTGGGCGGCGAGTTCATGGCCGACGCCGCGATCGATCGATTGCGCAGCATCGCCGGCCAAACCTGGGAACGGCACTTCGACAACCGGCTGGGGCTTTCCAGCGAAGAACTCAAGCGCCTGTTGGCCGCCGAGCCCCAGGCCCCCACCCTGCCCGCGCTGGAGCCGCTGCTGGCCGACCGGCCCGAGCACCTGGTGCCCTGGGCCGACGACCGCCCGCCGGTGGAAAAAGGTCACCCCGACAACCGCTACGGTTTCGACATGCAGCTGCCGGCGCACAAGCAGAACATGGGCGAGCTCTACAACCTGAGCATCCGCCGTGGCACGCTGACCGACGAGGACCGTTTCAAGATCAACGACCACATCGTGCAGACCTACATCATGCTCAAGGGCCTGCCCTGGCCCCGCCAGCTGGCGCGTGTGCCCGACATCGCCGCCAACCACCACGAAAAGATGGACGGTAAAGGCTACCCGCGCCGCCTGCCGGCCGAGCGCCTGGACACGGCCGACCGCATCATGGCCCTGGCCGACATTTTCGAAGCCCTGACCGCCGCCGACCGGCCCTACAAGGCACCGAAGACGCTGTCCGAGTCGCTCAAGATCATGGCCTTCATGTGCAAGGACCAGCACCTGGACACCGAGCTGTTCCGCTACTTCCTGCACAGCGGCGTGTGGCGCGAATTCGCCCAACGGTTTTTGTTGCCGGCGCAGGTGGACGAGGTGGACGTGGCGGGGATTGAGAAGCTGTTGCCTTCCAAGGCTTGACGCTGTTTGGGCTGGCGGGATCAGGGTGGTGGGGTGTCCGGCGCAGCGGCATGAATACGAAGGGACTTCCCACTTCCTGGTAACGGCATCGAGT
>CAYUAH010000114.1:0-10329 GCA_964442375.1 uncultured Hydrogenophaga sp.
CCTCCTGGGCGCAGGCCGCCGCCGCCCATGCCCGCGGCGAGCTGCACCGCAGCGTCTGGGCCGACCTGCAGGAAACCAGCCACCTGCCCCACCTCGCCTTGCGCGTGTTCGATGGCCACCTGTGCATCACCCAGCGTTTTCTGTACGGCGCACGGCCTTATGCCGACGTGATCCGCTTCGCCACCGACCTGGCCACCGAGGCACAGCGCCTGGGCGCGGGCCGTGGCCACGCCTTTGGCGTGACCTTGCGCGGCGAGGCCGAGTGGCTGGCCGGCGACCTGGCCACCGCACAGTCCCATCTGCGCGAGGGCGTGCGCCTGCACCGCGCCATCGGCGGCCCCGTCGGCGAGGCGCTGGGCCTGCAGCGGCTGGCCGAACTCGCCCAGCACGAAGGCCGGCGTGAGGACGCCCGCGCCCTGCTCGACGACGCGCTGGACATGGCGCGCCAGACCGACATCGGCTTTCACCTGCTGGACCGCATCTACGGCGCCCGCATCAACCTGCACGCCGACGACCCGCAGAAGGCCTTGCACGTCATGGAAGACGCCAGCGCCTCGGTGCGCGGTCCGCTGGAGACCTGCCCCGGCTGCCGCATCACCTTTGCCGTGCCGGCGGCCATCGCCGCCGCCCGAGCGGGCGAACTGGCGCTGGCCGAAGCCCATGAAAGCCAGTGCGCCTACCTGGCCGACGTGGTGATGCGCCTGCCCGCCTGGCACGCGGCCCACGCCGAGGTCAAGGGCCACCTCGCGGCCGCACGCCGCGCGCCCACCGACGAGGTGGTGGCCCATTTCGCCCGTGCGGCCCAGGGCTTTCGGCTGGCTGGCCAGCCCATCGATGCGGCCCGTTGCGAGCGCGCGGCCAGCGGGGCAGCGTGAGGCGCGTCAGCCCCCCACACCCAACCAGCGCACCAGCCCGGTGGACAGCTGCGGCACGAAGGTGACCACCGCGTGCGTCAGCGTCAGGGCCACGAACATGGGGATCAGCGGGCCGTTGGTGCGCGAGTAGTCCACGTTGCCGGCCTTGGCCGCGATCAGCACCAGCACCGCCACCGGGGGCGAGAGCGAGCCCAGCAGCACGCCCACGGTCATGATGACGGCGAAGTGGATGGGTTCGATGCCGTAGGCGTTGGTGATGGGCAGCAGCACCGGCACCAGCATGATCATGGCCGGGATGGGTTCGATGAAGATGCCGACCACGAACAGGACCACCAGCAGCAGGAACAGCAGCATGGTCTTGGACTCGACATGGGCCTTGACCAGCGCCGCCAGTTCGGCCGGCACACCTTCGCGCGACAGCAGCCAGCTCACCAGCGCAGCGCCGCCCAGGATGACCAGGATGCTCGACGAGGTGATGGCCGCCGCCAGGGTTTCCTTGCGCAGGGTGGCGAAGTCGAGCTGGCGGGTGATGAAGCCGTAGGCGATGCCATAGGCCACGGCCACCACACCGGCCTCGGTGGCGGTGAACACGCCTGAGAGGATGCCCACGATGATGATGAGGGGCATCATCAGCGCCGGCATGGCGCGCTTGAAGGCGTGCCAAATCTCAGCCACCGTGGCGCGGCGCTGGGCCTTGGCGCCCATCTTTCCGGCCAGCAGATAGACCATGAGCATCAGCACGCCGGTGATCAGCAGGCCGGGCACGATGCCGGCCACGAACAGCGCGCCCACCGACTCGCCCGTCATGGAGCTGAAGATGACCATGAGGATGCTGGGCGGGATGATGGGCCCCAGGATGGCGGAGCTGGCCACGATGACCACCGAGTAGGGCTCGTCGTAGCCTTCGCGCTTCATGGCCGGCAGCAGCATGCCGCCCACCGCCGCCGCCGCGGCAGCGGCCGAGCCCGAGATGGCCGCAAAGATCAGGCTGGTGAGCACCACCACCTGGCCCAGGCCGCCCCGGATGTGGCCCACCAGCGACTTGGCGAAATCGACGATGCGTTCGGTGATGCCGCCGCTGTTCATGACCGAGCCGGCGTAGATGAACAGCGGGATGGCCAGCAGCGGAAAACTGTCCAGCGAGGCGTAGACCTTTTGCGCCACCACCACCAGCGGGATGGAGCCATTGAGCAGGATGGCGGTGAGGCCGGCCAGGCCCAGCGCGAAGGCGATGGGCACGCCCAGCACCAGGAAGCCCAGCAGGCTAATCGTGAGCGTCAGCAACATAGTCGGAGTCCAGAGAGGGGGTGCCGTTCACGCCGTCGCGCCACCAGCGGCCCAGCAAGGCCAGCACCGACAGGGCGCTGCCCACGGGGATGCTGGCGTAAAACCACCAGCGCGAGAGTTCCAGCGCGGGCGACAGGGCGTTGCCCGCGCGTTCGATGAATTCCAGGCCGGACCAGGTCATGGCCAGCAGGAAGGCGATGGACAGCAGTTCGGCCAGGCCGGTCTGCAGCGTGCGCAGCAGGCCAGGGCGCAGCTGCAGCAGGTCCACCACGATCTCGTTGCGCGACCACAGTGCAACGGGCAGGCCCATCATCACCGACCACACGAACAGCAGGATGACCACCTCTTCGGTCCAGTACAACTCGCCACCGATGACATAGCGGTTGAGCACCTGGATGAGGGTGATGGCACAGAAGGCGGCAAAGGCGAGGGCACAGACGGCGGCGGCCAGGCGCACCACCGCCGCCGTGCCCCGCACGGGCCAGGAAGCGGCCACGGTGCTCACCCCTTCTTGATGGCGGCGAGGATGTCAGCGGCCTTGGCGGCGTTGGCAAACTCGGTGTGCAGCGGTGCCAGCTTGGCAGCGAAGGCGGCGGTATCCACGTCGTTGATCTCGACCTTGGTGTCGTTCTTGAGCTTGCCGAACCACATGGCTTCGCGTTCCACGTGTTCCTTGCGCTGCTGCTGGGTGCACTCCAGCGAGGCGCGGTCCAGCGCGGCCTGCAGGTCCTTGGGCAGGCTGTCGTAGAACTTCTGGTTCATGGCGAAACTGCCGTCCAGGATCATGTGCCGGGTGCGCGACATGAACTTGGTGACCTCGAAGATCTTGAAGGTGTAGGCCAGCTCGTTGGTGCCTTCCATGGCGTCCACCACACCGGTCTGCAGGGCCGAGTAGACCTCGGGCGCGGGGATGGGCGTGGGAATGGCGCCGAGCGCGCGGAAGCTGCGAACGAAGGCCGGCGCCTCGGGCAGGCGCAGCTTCATGCCGGCAAAGTCCTCGGGCTTGCGGATGGCGCGCGTGCGGCTGTAGGTGTCGCGGTATCCGCCGATCATCCAGTTCATGATGCGCAGACCGGCCGACTTCTGCAGCTCGGCCGCCAGGCCGGCGCCTATGGGACCGTCCACGATGGCCGCCCAGTGCGCCAGGTCGCGGTACAGGTAGGGCAGGCCCACCACGCCGAAGCGCGGGGAGTTGTTGGCGTAGAGGCCCGATTCGCCGTAGGCCATTTCCAGCGCACCCAGCGACACCGACTCGATGGCCTCGCGCTGGCCACCGGCCTGGGCCGCCGGCAGCACACGCACGGTCAGCGCGCCGTTGCTGTACTTCTGCACCAGGGCGGCGAAGTTCTCGGCCGCCTTGTGCTGCTCGGACTGCAGGCTCACGTGGTGGGCCAGGCGGATCACCTTGGCGCCCTGGGCGCGGGCGTGGATCCACGGTGCGGCCACGGCACCAAGCGCGGCGGCTTGGCCGGCGCGCAGCAGGCTGCGGCGGCTGATGGGGGCGTTGATCTGTTGCATGTCTGTCTCCTGTTGTGTCGTGAAAAATGGATGTGCTGGGGTCAGCGCGGGTAGGGCCGGTGCAGCTCGCAGGCCGGGTTCAGGCGCACGCCAAAGCCGGGCTTGTCCAGCGCACTGGCGCGCATGCGGCCCTGCACGGGCACCGGCTCGTCCAGCAGCAGCGGCGTGAACATGGGCACCACCTCGTCGGCCTGGGGCGCCATCATGAGGAACTCGGCAAACGGGCTGTTGTGGCGCGTGATGACGAAGTGGTAGCTGTAGACCGAGGAGCCGTGGGGCACGACCAGCTTGTTGTGGGCATCGGCCAGGGCCGAGATCTTGATGAGCTCGGTGACACCGCCACACCAGCCCACGTCGGGCTGGATGATGTCGCAGCAACCCATTTCCAACAGCAGCCGGAAGCCCCAGCGCGTGGCCTCGTGTTCACCGGTGGTGACCATCATGCCGGTGGGCACATTTTTCCTCAGTTCCGCATAACCCCAATAGTCGTCGGGCGGCAAGGCCTCCTCGATCCACTTCAGGCCGTGCGCGTGCGCGGCCTGGGCGAGGCGCGTAGCATAGTTCAGGTCCAGGCTCATCCAGCAGTCGGCCATGAGCCAGAAATCCGGGCCCACGCGCTCGCGCATCTGGGCCAGCTTGGCGATGTTCTTGTGCAGGCCTTCCTCGCCCTCGGCCGGGCCGTGCTGCAACGGGAACTTGCCGCCGATGAAGCCCATCTGCTGCGCCAGGTCGGGGCGCGCGCCGGTGGCATAAAACTGCAGCTCGTCGCGCACCGGGCCGCCCAGCAGCGCGTGCACCGGCTCCTGGCGCACCTGGCCCAGCAGGTCCCACAACGCCAGGTCCACCCCCGAGATGGTGTTGATCACCACGCCCTTGCGGCCGTAGTAGAGCGTGGCGTTGTACATCTGGTCCCACATCTTCTCGATGTCGGTCACCGGCCGCCCTTCGAGGAAACGCGCCAGGTGTTTCTCGACAATGAAGGCGCCGATCTCGCCGGCGGTGGTCACGCCTATGCCCACACTGCCGTCGGTGGCCTCGATCTCCACCACCAGGGTGCCCAGCACGTTGATGCCAAAGGCCTGGCGGCTCTGGCGGTACTCGGGGTAGCGCGCCATGGGCGTGGCGATGTGGTCGTCGATCCAGTGGCCGCCGCCCTGGTCGTGGTAGTCGGCGCCGCCACCGCGCACGGTGAAGGCGCGCACGTGTTTGATGCGTGGCATGTCCATGGGTGGGCTCCTGCTCTTCTTCTCAGTAAGTGGCGCGGCCGCCGGAGATGTCGAACACGCTGCCGGTGGTGAAGGCGCAGTCGTTGGACGCCAGCCAGGTGACCATGGCCGCCGCCTCGTCCACCTGCAGGAAGCGCCCCATGGGAATGCGCGACAGCATGTAGTCGATGTGCTCCTGCTTCATCTGGTCGAAGATCTCGGTCTTGGCCGCCGCCGGGGTGATGGCGTTGACCAGCACCCCCTGGGTGGCCAGCTCCTTGCCCAGCGACTTGGTCAGCGCGATCAGGCCGGCCTTGGACGCGCTGTAGTGCGAGGCGTTGGGGTTGCCCTCCTTGCCCGCGATGGACGCCACGTTGACGATGCGGCCCCAGCCGCCCTTGAGCATGTGGGGCACGACGGCGCGGCAGGTGAGGTAGGGCGCCACCAGGTTGACGTCGATCACGCGGCGCCAGACCTCGGGGGCCAGCGTCCAGGTGGGGCCGTTGCCACCGGTGATGCCGGCGTTGTTGACCAGAATGTCGATGTGGCCCAGGGCTTCGGCCACCTCGGCGGTGGCGGCGTCCACGGCGGCCTCGTCGCTCAGGTCCAGCGCGCGGCTGCGCACCTGGCGCTGCGGATGGGCCGCGCGCAGCTGCGCTTCGCTTTCGCTCAGGCGGGCCTGGTCCACGTCCCACAGGCAGACGTCGGCGCCCGATTGCAGAAAACGTTCGGCGATGGCATAGCCGATGCCACGGGCGCCGCCGGTGATGATGGCCACGCGGCCTTTCAGATCGATCTGGTTCATGTTGATGTTGGCGTGAAAAGAAGGGGGATCAGGCCGCCACGGTGGTCTGGGCCTGTTCGCCCAGGCCCTCGATGCCCAGGCGCATGAGCTGGCCGGCCCGGAGGTAGACCGGCGGCTTCTGGCCCAGGCCCACGCCCGGCGGCGTGCCGGTGAAGATCAGGTCGCCCGGCTCCAGCGTCATGAACTGGCTGATGTAGCTCACGACCGTGCGCACGCCAAAAATCATGGTGCGGGTGCTGCCGTTCTGGTAACGCTTGCCGTCCACGTCCAGCCACATGGCGAGGTTCTGCGGGTCGGGCACCTCGTCGGCCGTCACCAGCCAGGGGCCGATGGGGGCAAAGGTGTCGTGCGCCTTGCCCTTGTCCCACTGGCCGCCGCGCTCCAGCTGGAAGGCGCGCTCCGACACGTCGTTGGCCACGCAGTAACCGGCCACGTGGTCCATGGCCTGGGCTTCGCTCACGTACTTGGCGCGCTGGCCGATGACGATGCACAGCTCGACCTCCCAGTCGGTCTTGTCGCCGCCGCGCGGAATCTCCACGTCGTCGAAGGGACCGACGATGCAGCTCGTGGGCTTCATGAACAGCACCGGCTCGGCCGGGATGGCCATGCCCGATTCGGCGGCGTGGTCGGCGTAGTTCAGGCCCACGCAGATGATCTTGCGGCTCTGGCCCACACAGGGGCCGATGCGCTCGCCCGCCGGCACCAGGGGCAGGGTGCTGGGGTCTATCTTGCGCAAGGCATCGAGGCCTGCCGGCGACAGCATGCCGCCCGATATGTCATGGCAGTGACCCGAGAGGTCACGGGTCTGGCCCTGCGCGTCGAGCAGGGCAGGTTTTTCGCGGCCAGGCTGGCCGACTCGAAGCAGTCGCATCGCTTGTCTCCACAGTTGTCTGCGGCAGACTGTATCGACGCCTGCAATTACCATCCAATCAATTATTTATCTTTTGCTATAACCATATGGAATCGATTGTTCCACCCGTCCACACCCAGCTCAACCCGGTGCTGGTCAACCGCCTGCTGAACCGCCTGCGCCTCAAACACCTGGCGCTGATGCGCGCCCTGGGCCACAGCGGCACGCTCAACCTGGCGGCCGAGGAGCTCAACATCACCCAGCCCGCCGCCACCAAGCTGCTCAAGGACCTGGAGTCCACCCTGGGTGTGGCCCTGTTCGAGCGCCATTCGCGCGGCATGCTGGCCACGCCGCTGGGCGAGGCGGTGGTGGCCCACGCCCGCCTCATCCTGGGCCAGGTGGGACATTTCAGCGCGGACCTGGAAAGCAAGCGCTCGGGCGGCCATGGCTTTCTCAGCGTGGGCGGCATCATGGGCGCAGCCCCCGACCTGATCGGGCCCGCCATCGCCGAGATGAAAACACGCTACCCACGCCTGACCGTGCGACTGCTGGGCGACACCAGCGACCAGATCATGGCGCTGCTGGAATCGCACCAGATCGAGTTCGGTGTGTGCCGCTACATCGCCGCCGAACAGCATGCGCAGTTCAGTTTCGAGCCCCTGGGTAACGAGGACCTGCTGTTCGTGGCCACGCCTGGCCATCCGCTGGCCCGCAAGCGCCGGTTGGCCCTGGCCAACCTGATGGACGAAACCTGGGTGATGCAACCCCTGCCCACCCCCACGCGGGTGCTGCTGGAAGAGGAATTCGCCCGCCTCAACCTGCCGCGCCCGGCGCGCCTGATCGAGTGCAGCTCGGTGTTCGCCTCGCTGCAGTTGCTGCAACACAGCACGGCCGTGGCCTTGTTGTCCGAACCCGTGGTGCGCGGCGCCCTGGCCGCCGGCCAGATCACCCGCCTGCGTGTGCCGCACCCAGGGCGGCTGGCCGAATACGGTCTGGTGGTGCGGCGCTCCACCACGCTGTCGGCGCCGGCGGCCGAGTTCGCCGAGCTGCTGCGCCGCCGCTCGCGTGGCCACACCGCCAACACCACCGCAAACCGTGGGGGTTGACGCCGAGGTGATCACGCGCACCCGCGAGCCGGTCAACAATCGCGTCATGAGCGACACCACTCCCTACACACCGCCCCGCGTCTGGACCCCTGCCAAGCCCAACGGCGGCCAGTTCGCCAACATCAACCGCCCCACCGCCGGCGCCACCTTCGACAAGCCCCTGCCGGTGGGCCGCCACCCATTGCAGCTGTACTCCCAGGGCACGCCCAACGGCGTGAAGGTGACCGTGATGCTGGAAGAGTTGCTGGCGGCCGGGCACACGGGCGCCGAGTACGACGCCTGGCTGGTCCGCATACGCCATGGCGAGCAGTTCGGCAGCGGCTTCGTGGCGGCCAACCCCAACTCCAAGATCCCGGCGTTGGTGGACCGCAGCGGTCCCACGCCCCAGCGCGTGTTCGAGTCGGGCGCCATCCTGATGTACCTGGCCGAGAAGTTCGGCGCCTTCATCCCGTCGGAGGGCCCGGCCCGCGCGGCCTGCCTGTCGTGGCTGTTCTGGCAAATGGGCAGCGCGCCCTTTCTGGGCGGTGGTTTTGGCCACTTCTACGCTTACGCGCCGACCAAGATCGAGTACGCCATCGACCGTTATGCGATGGAAGTCAAGCGCCAGATGGACGTGCTCGACCGCCACCTGGCCGAGAACCGCTACCTGGCCGGCGACGACTACAGCATCGCCGACATGGCCACCTGGCCCTGGTACGGCCTGCTGGCCAAGGGCCTGCTGTACGAGGCGGGCGAGTTCTTGCAGGTGCACGAATACACCCACGTGCTGCGCTGGGCCAACGAGATCGCGCAACGCCCTGCGGCCCAGCGCGGCCGCATGGTCAACCGCGTGATCGGGCCGCTGACCACCCAGTTGCACGAACGCCACGATGCCAGCGACTTCGACACCCACACCCAAGACAAGCTGCAACCCGCGGCGTGAGCCCATGATCACCTTCTACGACTGCGCCACCGCCCCCAGCCCGCGCCGCACGCGCATCCTGCTGGCTGAAAAAAACGTGCCCCACGACACGGTGATGATCGACCTGCGGCAAGGCGAACAGATGAGCGAGACCTACCGCGCCATCAACCCGCAGTGCACCGTGCCGGCCCTGCGCACCGACGAAGGTGTGGTGCTGACCGACAACGCGGGCATCGCCGCTTACCTGGAAGCGCGCTTTCCCGAGCCGCCGCTGCTGGGCAGCACGTCACTGGAAAAAGCCGAGATCGCCAGCTGGCACTGGCGGGCCGAATTCGAAGGCCTGATGGCCATCGCCGAGGCCTTGCGCAACAGCTCGCCGGCCATGGCCGGCCGCGCCCTGCCCGGCCCGGTGGACTACCCCCAGATCCCCGAGCTGGCACAGCGCGGTCTGGCCCGAGTGACGCACTTCCTGGCGATGCTCAACGCGCGCCTGGCCGAGCGTGAGTACCTTGCCACCGACCGTTTCAGCCTGGCCGACATCACCGCTGCGGTGGCGGTGGACTTCGCCCGTGTGGTCAAGCTCAAACCCGACGAGCGCCACCCGCACGTGTTGCGCTGGCGCGCCCTGCTGGCGCAGCGGCCGGCCTTCGCCGCCTGAACCCATGACCCGGCTGCAAAGCGAAATCCAACGCCTGTATGGCTCACCGCCGAGCAATGGCGACAGCCCCGTGCGCGCCCTGGTGCTGGAACTGGCCCGGCCTGCCGACTGGCCACGCCTGGCCCAGGTGTGGCAAGGCGTGCAGGCCGACCTGGGCTGGCCCGCGCCGGTCATCGCGGTCAACGGGGTGGACGGCTACCAGCTGTGGTTCTCGCTGGCCCAGCCGCTGCCGCCCGCCGAGGCACAACACCTGCTCGGCCACCTGTGCCAGCGCTACCTGCCCGACGTCGCGCCCGAGCGCCTGCGGCTGATCAGCGGCACACCACCCACCATCCCCCGGCAGGTGGCGGCCGACGCGTGGTCCGCCTTCGTGAGCTCCGACCTCGCGGCGGTGTTTGCCGACACACCCTGGCTGGACCTGCCGCCGGGCGAAGACGCGCAAGCGGAGCTGCTGGGGCGGCTGTCGTCCATTGCGGCTCAAGACCTGCGCGCTGCGCTGCAGGCAACAGACGCCACGCCCATGGTCACGACCGCCCCGGCACCGCGTGCCTCGGACGACGAAGCCCGTCAGTTCCTGCTGTCGGTGATGCGCGACCCGGCCGCCGAACTGGCGCTGCGCGTCGACGCGGCCAAGGCCTTGTTGCGCTGATCAGGCTGGCGCAGCCAGGCGCGCCAGCAAGGCGTCGCGCTCGGCGCGCAGCGCCTGGTTCTCGGCGGTGAGCTGCTGCACTTGCTGCATCAGCGCCGCCACGTCCGGCGGCGCGGCCGCGGGTGCCTCGGCGGCGTCAACAGGCGCGGTTTCGCGTGGTTTGCGTTTGGCCTCGCGCACGGTTTTGGCGGCCTGCTTCAAGGCTTCCGGGCCACCTTCGGCGGCGGCTTTCTGTTCCGGCTCGGGCAGGCTGGCCACAGCGGCTGCGGCGCTCAAAGACAGGGTGCCAGACTTCACTGCCTCCACCACCTCGGGCGCGGCCTGCTTCTGGATTTTTTCGATCTGCACCACCTGGCTGCTGCTCAGGCGCGCGGCGCGGGCGATGTCTTCGCGGCTTTTCAAGGGCGCGGGATCGGGTTGCGGTGACCTGCCCCCCGACAGCCGTACCAGTCTGAAGTTAGTGAAGTCCGTCAAC
>CAYUAH010000115.1:0-10316 GCA_964442375.1 uncultured Hydrogenophaga sp.
TGGCGCCGGTCTCGGCGGCCACGGCTTCGATGAACTTGGGCGTCTTGGCTTCGAGCGCGTCAGCGGCTTTGAGCAGCAGGGCGCGGCGTTCGCCCGGGCCGGTTTCGCTCCAGGTCTTGAACGCTTCGGCAGCGGCGTCCACGGCCATCACGGCGTCGGCGGGAGAAGCCGCGGGAGCGCGGGTGGCCACGCTGCCGTCCAGCGGGTTGCGGCGCTCGAAGGTGGCGCCTTTTTCGGCCGTCACCTTGAGGCCGTTGATGAGCATGGACAGATCGGACATGGGGTACTCCTTGGAAGAAAAAGAGGGGTTAGGCCGCCTTCTCGGCGCCCAGGTAGGCTTCGCGGATGACGGTGGAGCGGGCCAGCAGGCGCGCCGGGCCACTGGCCACCAGGGTGCCGCGTTCCAGCACATAGCCCCGGTCGGCCACGGCCAGGGCTTTTTTCACGTTCTGCTCCACCATCAGCACGGTGGTGCCGGCGTCGGCGATGCGGCGGGCGATGGCCAGCAATTCGTCCACCATGCGGGGCGCCAGGCCCAGCGAGGGTTCGTCGAGCATCAGTAGGCGTGGCGCGCACATCATGGCGCGGGCCACGGCCACCATCTGTTGCTCGCCGCCACTCATCGTGCCGGCCAACTGGCCGGCGCGTTCGCGCAATTTGGGAAAGTCCTGGAAGGCCTGCTCCAGCCGGCGCGCGCGCTCGACTTTGGGCACCAGCCAGCCGCCCAGCTCCAGGTTGTCGGTCACGGTGAGCTGGGGAAAGAGTTGTCGACCTTCAGGCACCAGGGCCACGCCGGCGGTGACGATCTCGTGGGTCTTTTCGGGCAACTCCTCGCCGTTCAGCAGCACGCTGCCGCCGCGCGGAATCAGGCCGTTGAGCGCCTTGAGCAGTGTGGTCTTGCCGGCGCCGTTGGGGCCCAGCACCACGGTGAGGCCGGGGCGGATGTCCAGCGTGATGTCGCGCAGCACCAGGAATGCACCGTAACCAGCCGAGAGGTTCTCCACCTTGAGATGTGCCTGGGAGGCTCCACCCAAAGTGAAGGTTTGAGGTCGGTGCCACATCATGCGCTGGCCTCCTCTGCGCCGTCGCTCATCTCGTCGCCCAAATAGGCCTCGATCACCTCGGGGTTGCGCACTACCTCGCGCGGCGTGCCATCGGCGATCTTCTTGCCCTGGTGCAACACGATGACGCGTTCCACGTGGCGCAACAGCGTCGTCACCGCGTGCTCGATCCAGACCACGGTCAGGTCCAGCTCGTCGCGCAGGCGGCGGATGAGGCGCGCCATGTCCTCCACCTCGTTTTCGGTCAGGCCGGCGGCCACTTCGTCAAGCAACAGCAGCCGGGGGCGGGTGGCCAGGGCCATGCCAATTTCCAGCAGGCGTTGTTGCGATGGGGTGAGGGCTGCGGCCGGCAGCTCGGACTGGGCGCCCAGTCCGATGAGCGCAAGGATGCTTTCAGGCCTGCGCAACACCCACGGCACGTCCAGTTCCTCCCCCCAGAAGATGAACTTGCGCGGGCGCTTGCCGGCAAATTGAAGGCCAAACGCGATGTTCTCGCGCACCAGCATGTCGCCAAAGGTGCGCGGCGTCTGGAAGGTGCGGGCCAGTCCGTGGCGAGCAAAACGGTGCGGCGCCTTGCCTGCGAGTTGCCGGCCCCGCACGGCCAGACGGCCGCTGGTGGGCGGGGTCACACCGGAAATGGCATTGAAGAAAGTGGTCTTGCCCGCGCCGTTGGGGCCGATGATGCCCACGAGTTCGCCAGGCATAAAGGTGGCGCTGACCGCGTCCACCGCCACCAGGCCACCGAAACGCACGGTGACGTCCCGTGCGTCGAGGAGCGCTTGTTTTTCAGTAGACATGGCGTTGCTCCCTGCGTTTCTTCTCGCGGTCTTTTCTTCGCTGTTTCTCGCCACTGAGTTCGTCCTGGATGTCAGCCCACCAGGCCTTGGTGTCGTTCTTCCAGGCCTTGAAGGTGTCAGCCCGCAACGAGGCCAGGCCACCCGGCAGGTAGAGCACGGAGAGGATGAGCAGCAGGCCCAGCGACATCATGTAGAGCTGTGGCACCTGCAAGCGCAGGGTCTCGGCCAGCACGCTGAACACGATGGCGGCGATCAGCGGGCCCCACAACGTCATGGCGCCACCAATGAGCGCGATCAGAACGGTCTGAAAACCGATGAAGGAGTTGAAAACGGTGTGGGGGTCGATGTAGGTCCAGCGCACGCTCATGGCAGCACCCACCGCGCCGGCAATGGCGGCCGTGAGGGCAAAACCGGCCGTCTTGACGACGCGTGTGTTCACCCCCAGCGTCTGCGCTCGTTGTTCGTCGGCGCCGATGCCGCGCATGGCCAGGCCAAAACGGGTGCGGCGGATGACGATGGACAGGGACACGGAAACGACGGCCAACAGCAGCACCGTGAGGTAGATGGTCTGACGCTCTGGCACGACCATGAGCACGCGTCCCACGGTACCCGTGACAGACTTTTCGAAGTAGCTGATGGCGTGGCGGATGAGCTCAGTCATGCCAAAGGTGAGTACCGCGAAGTAGGTACCGCGCAGGTGCAACACTGCCGCGCCCATGATCACGGCCACGGCAGCGGCGATCAGTGCGCCCAGCGCAATGACCTGTTCCCAAGGCATGGACTCCAGCAGGATGGCGCTGGTGTAGGCGCCGATGCCGAAGAAGGCCGAGGTGGCCAGCGACAGGTAGCGCGTGGTGCCACAGAACAGCGCCCAGCTGGACGACAGGGCGATGTACATCAGGCAGGTGAGTGCCATGGACACGGCGAACTCGCTGGCGAAGCCGGGCAGGGCAACGGCCCAGCCAGTGAGGCCGAAGAGGACGAGCAGGTCGCGGATCAACAACTGTCTGGGGCTCATGCTTTTCTGCTCTTGCGGGTGAACAAACCTTCGGGGCGCAGCAGCAGCACGCCGATGAAGACAACGTAGCTCAGCAAGGCCTTGAGCGAGGGGTTGGTGAAGTGCATGCCCACGGCTTCGATGACGCCCAGCAGCAAGCCGCCTGCGAGCGCGCCGCCCATGCTGCCGAAACCGCCGAGCGTGATGACGATGAGGGCGGTGACCGTGTAGGGCTCGCCCATGGAGGGGCTGATGGTGTAGGCCATGGACAGCAGGCAGCCGGCCACCCCCGACAGGCCCAGGCCGATGCCGAACATGAGCGGGTGCAGGCGTTTGGTGTCGATGCCGACCAGCTGTGCGCCTATGGGCGACTGCATCAGCGCGCGCACGCCCTTGCCCAACAGCGTCATGCGCAGCAGCACGATGAGCGCGCCGGCAAACAGCAAGGCCAGCGCAAACACCAGCAGTTTGTTGACGGCGAACTGCGCTTCGCCACCGGGCAGCGGAATCTGCACCGGCTGGGTCAGGAAGTCGTAGCCGCGCAGGTCGCCGCCCCACACGTAGGAGATGACGTTTTGCACCAGGAACATCAGCCCGAAGGACACCATGAGGCCACGGGCTTCGAAGACATCCAGGTTGGGCGAGGTGGCGGTGAGACGGCGGAAACACAGCCAGTGGATGGCAAAGCCCAGGCCCATGAGCAGCGCAAAGGACACCGGGATCATGAGCAGCGGCGAGAGGCCGAACGAGGTCTGCACCATCCAGGTGAGGAAGGCGCCCACCATGAGGAACTCGCCGTGGGCGATGTTGAGGATGCGCATGAGGCCATATTGGAGGTTGAGCCCCAATGCGACCAGCGCGTAGATGCCCCCGGTGATCAGACCCGAGGCGATGAGTTCAAGCCAGGCGGAGAAGGACATGGAAGAGCAATGAGATCAAACCGGGCGCGCGGCGGAGTCGGCTCTGCCGGTCCGCTCGCACTGCCCCCTCGAGGGGGTGCCGCGCCACAGGCGCGACGCGGGGGTGGGCTAAATCACTTCCAGGCCGGCTTGTTGGGGTTGAGTGCGGCGGTGGCACGCGCCTTGGGCCACACCACCTCGAACTCGCCGTTCTGCCACTGGCCCACCGTGCCCGGCGTACCCACGTTCTCGCTGCCAGCGAACTTGATGTCGCCGATGATGGTCTTGTGGGTGGTGCCCGCCACGTAGTCACGTATGGCCTTGCGGTCCAGACCCACCGACTTGACGGCGTTGGTGAGGATTTCCAGGCCGGCCCAGGCGGCGCCGCTGGCCCAGCGGTCGGGTTCCTTCTTCCAGCGCGCCACGTGCGCGTCGAAGTAGGCCTTGGCGCCCGGGCTGGTCTTGCCGTTCCACGAGCCCATGCCGAGCACGCCTTCGGCGCCTGCCGGCGTCATCACGTTTTTGTAGAGCGGGAAGGCCGTGCCCACGGAGGCGTAGAAGAACTTGGGGTTGAAGCCAATCTCCTTGGCCTGGCGGCTGGCCAGAATGGTGTCGGGCGGGTAGGTGAAGCCCACGAACGCGTCTGGGTTCTTGTCCTTCATGGAGCGCAGCACGGGCGAGAGGTCCTTCACGCCGCCGGGGTAGCTCTTGTCCTCCACCATCTGGATGCCGCTGCCTTGCAGCGCCACCTTGAGCGCGGCGTAGTTCTCCAGTCCAAACAGGTCGTCCACGTAGATGCAGGCCAGGGTCTTGGCGCCGTTGGCCTTGAGCATGTCCACCAGCGCCTCGCACATGGGCTTGGGTTGCTGCAGCAGCAGGAAGAAGTAGGGCAGCTTCATCTCTGCCAGCTTGCGCGACAGCGCGGTGGGCGCGAGGAAGGGGTATTGGAAGCGGTTGGCCAGCGGCGCGACGGCGAAGTTGGCGTTGCTGCCCCAGGGCGGCAGCACCAGGTCCACCTTGTCGCTGCCCATGAGCTTTTCGTAGGTGCGCACGCAGGTTTCCACGTCGCTGCGGTCGTCGCTGCTGATCAGCTCGATCTTGCGGCGCACGCCCTTCACGTCCAGGCCGCCGGCCGCGTTCTGCTGCTCCGCCCACATCAGGTAGTTGGGCTCCTGGCTGGTCTGGGCGCCGCCCGTCCAGGGGCCGGTGCGGGCCATGGCGTAACCCACGCGCACCGGCGCGTTCTGCGCCAACAACTGCGGGGCCACGGACAGGGCGCCCACGGTGGCGGCGGCGCGTTGGATGATCAATCGGCGGGTCGGTTGTGCCACGGTCTGTCTCCTATTTTGGGCCAAGCTTGGCGGGTGACCGCATCGTAGGCGCGCCCGCCGCGCATGGCTTGATTCAGCGTGCACTTCCTGTTTGTCCAAACGTGCACACCCATGGGGGTTTTCCCTCAACATCACTGGCGCTCCCCACGCCGTGTGGGGTTTGATAATGAAGGTCAAGCTGCGCCACCGCAAACTGAGATCCATCCATGAGCGACATCCAGACCATGAGCACCGACATCGCCGCGCCCAAGGAGCGTGCGGCAGCGTGGCGCGACTGGATCTGGACGCATTTTGGCGGGCTGGAGTCCGACCTCTACGGCGACACCGACTTCGACGGCCACATGGCTTCGTCGCGCGCGGGTGACGTGGTGCTGACCAAACTGGAGGCCAACCGCCACCGTGTGCTGCGCAGCGCCCAGCTGGCGCGCGCCAGCGACACCAGCTACCTCAAGATCGTGGCGCCCTGGCGCGGCAGCGCGGCCGTGGAGCAGCACGGCCGCCAGGCCTTTGTGCGCCCCGGTGGCTGGGCCATTTACGACACCACCGGCAGCTACGAAATCGGCAACCCGGAGCGGGTCGAACACCTGATCGTGATGCTGCCCAAGGAACACCTGCTGGAGCGGGGCCTGCGGCTGGACCCGCTGATGGCCCGCCATGTGGGGGGCACACAGGGCATCGCGCGGGTGGCGCTGGAGACCATGCGCAACACCTACCAGGAATTGCCCAGCATGAGCGAAGCGTCCGCGCGCGGTGCCGGCGAAATGATCGTGGAACTGGTGCGCCTGTCGCTGCAAGAGCTGGCCGGGCGGGAAAGCGCCACCACGCAGATCGAAGCCTTGCGCGACCGCATACGCGACTTTGTGGGCCAGCGCCTGCGCGACCCCGATCTGTCCATCGACCGCATCGCCCAGGGTCTGAACTGCAGCAAACGCCACCTGCACAAGGCCTTCAGCGACGAAGACGACACGCTGGCCCACTACATCCTGCGCCGGCGCCTGCACGGCTGCATGCGCGATCTCAAAGACCCGGCGCAGGCCCAGCGCACCCTGACCGACATCGCGCTGTCCTGGGGCTTCAGCAACAGCGCGCACTTCAGCCGCGTGTTCCGCGAGCACACGGGCCTGTCGCCCAGCGATTTCAGGCAGTTGAGCCGCAGCAACCTGGTGACCGGTTGAGAGGCGTTTGAGGGTTTTTGTGCCACTTTGGCGCAAAATGCGCCATAAGGAGCCCCCCATGCCTGCCACTGCCAGCCCATTTGCGTCCGTGAAGTTGCCAGCCTCGCCGGTCCGGCAGGCCCGCGAGGTCATCACCCTTTACGACGCGCGCTTGCATCCTTCTGCACCGTTGGATGAATCCTTGGACGCCATCGAGGCGCGTTTCGTGGGCGCGGAGACGAGCGGCCGGCTGGCTCAGGCCGTGCGCGGCACTGTGTTGGCCAACCGCCAAGGCACCCAGCCTTCGGCTCGCAAGACGGCATGACGCCGTTTTCTCCATCGTTTGACGGCACGACCGTTTGGCCCCACCTGCTTCAACGCGGCAAGGTGTGCAGCGGGATGTCCCGCGCCACGGCCAGCTTGTCGAGTTGCTTGCGCGTTTGCCCGGCCAGGAAAGCGGCGATGGCGGCGTGGGTGGCGGGCGCGAACAGGCCGCGCACATCCTTGACCGGCACCTGGGCGGCCTCGCACAAGGCGGCCGCAAAGTGCGGTTCCAGCGCGGCCACGGCCACGCGGCCGTCTTTGCAGCGGTAGACGCGGTAGCCCGCGTGGGCGCCGCCCACAGAGCCCTCGGGCAGGGTCAGGCCCCAATGGCGGGGCAGGGCGAGCCAACGGGCGGCTTCGCTCAGGGCCACTTCAAACTGCACACCTTTGCCTTTGGCCTGGCGCAGCAGCACCGCCTGCAAAGTGGCCTCCACCGCCATCAACGCGCCACCCATGTCGGCGAACAGGCTGGGCGGCAGGTCCAGCCCGGTGATGAGGCCGTTGTCGGCCATGTAGGTCAGGTCGTGGCCGGGTTCTTCGGCGCGCGCACCCGGTGCGCCCACGATGGCGATCAGGTTGAGCTGTGGGTGGGCCTTATGAAGCGCCTTCCAGCCCAGGCCCAGCTTGTTCAGGGCAGATGGGCGGAACGAGGTCAACAGCACATCGGTCTGGGCCAGCAGTGTGTGCAATTTGTTCTGCCCAGCCTCGGTTTTGAGGTCGGCCGTGAGACGTTTGACGCCGGTGTGCATCTCGTCATACGCGCCCGGCTTGTAGAGCGCCATCGGGTCGCCGGCAGGGCCTTCCACCTTGGTGCAGGTCGCGCCCATGGCGCGCAACCGCATCAGCGCGGCCGGCCCGGGCAGGTTGAGCGCCAGGCTGAGAATGCGCTGGCCGCGCAGGGGTTTGGGACTGGGGGTGGTCATGTGGGCAGGCTCCTGAGTTGCACAGGAATCTACCGCATGGCCGGGCGCGGGCGGCTTCGCCCGCGCGACACCTCACTGGCCAAAATCCAGTGGCAAGCCCACGTAGTTCTCGGCAATGGTGCGCTCACCCGATTCGCTGTGCATCAGGTAGTCCAGCTCGGCGCGCTGGAACTTGGCGGTGATCTCGGGGTCGCCGGGGAAGCGGTGCATGAGCTGGGTAAACCACCAGCTGAAACGCTCGGCGCGCCAGATGCGCTTGAGGGCCAGCTCGGAATAGCGGTCGATGCCGGCCTCGCTCTGGTCGGCGTAGAACTCGCGGATGCCGTTGAACAGGTACTTGACGTCGGTGGCGGCCAGGTTCAGGCCCTTGGCACCGGTGGGCGGCACGATGTGGCCGGCATCGCCGGCCAGGAACATGCGGCCGAAGCGCAGCGGCTCGGTGACGAAGCTGCGCAGCGGGGCGATGCTTTTTTCGATGCTCGGGCCGGTGACCAGCTTCTCGCGGGCTTCGGGGTCGAGGCGCAGGCGCAGTTCCTGCCAGAAAGCGTCGTCGGTCCATTCCTCGATCTTGTCGGTCAGCGGCACCTGCAGGTAGTAGCGGCTGCGGGTGTAGCTGCGCTGCGAGCACAGGGCGAAGCCACGCGGGCTGTTCACGTAGATCAGCTCGTGGTGCACCGGCGGCGTGTCGGCCAGCAGGCCCAGCCAGCCGAAGGGGTAGACCTTCTCGTATTCCTTGATGGCGCTGCGCGGCGCGCTGGCGCGGCACACGCCATGGAAGCCGTCGCAGCCGGCGATGAAGTCGCATTCGATGGTGTGCGACTGGCCATCTTTTTCATAGGTCACGCGCGGGTTTTTGGTGTCGAAGTCGTGCACCTGCACGTTGCTGGCCTCGTACACGGTGGGCAGGCCGGCGGCAGCGCGGGCGTCCATCAGATCGCGGGTCAGCTCGGTCTGGCCGTACACCATCACGTTCTTGCCGCCGGTGAGCTTGTTCATGTCGATGCGGTGGCGCTGGCCATCCACCAGCAAATCAAAGCCGCCGTGCACCAGGCCTTCCTTGTGCATGCGCTGGCCCACGCCGGCTTCGTCCATGAGGTCGATACAGACCTGTTCCAGGATGCCGGCGCGGATGCGCGAGAGCACATAGTCGCCGGTCTGGCGCTCGATGATGATGGCGTCTATGCCGGCCTTGTGCAGCAACTGGCCGAGCAGCAGGCCGGAGGGGCCGGCACCAACGATGGCAACCTGGGTTCGCATGGGGGAGGTCTCCTGTGGGGTTGAAGCGATGGGTTCAACTGTAGGAACAATGGCCCGATGTGTGTGCCCCACAACCCCATATTTGCGCGATCAGCAGCCACCGTGTGCGATCATCGCGCAATCTCAAACGGGAACTACCATGGACATCGCCAAGGCAGATTTCATTGAAGGCATGGCCAAGGGCATGGCCGTGCTGGAGAGCTTTGACACCGAGCGCCAGCGCCTGAATGCCACCTTGGCCGCACAGCGCGCCGGCATCACACGCGCCGCTGCGCGCCGCCACCTGCTGACCCTGGCCCACCTCGGTTACCTGGACACCGATGGCGCCTACTTCTGGCTGTCGCCCAAGGTGTTGAGGTTCTCGGGCAGCTACCTGGCCTCCGCCCGTTTGCCCCGGGCCCTGCAGCCCACCTTGAACCGCCTGGCTGCTCAGGCCACCGGCTCGTTTTCTGCGGTGGTGCTGGACGGCAGCGAGGTCGTCATCGTGGCGCGCAGTGTGGCGCTGCAAGAGGCCGATTTCTACGGCAGCTCGTTGGGCGCGCCACCGCGCCCGGTCAACACGCCGCGTGTGCTGGCCTACGGTCTGCACCTCGGCGCGCGCCTGCCGGCCCACGCCACCTCCACCGGGCGGGTGCTGCTGGCCGCGCTCGACCGCCTGGCTCTGACCGCGTGGCTCAAGGCGCACGACCTGCACCGCGTCACGCCCCACACGCTGACCGAGCCCAAGGCCTTTCGTGCGCTGCTGACGCAGGTGCGCGCACAAGACCATTGCGTGGCCCACGAGGAACATGAAATGGGCGTGCACGCCCTGGCCGTGCCTTTGCGCAACCAGCAGGGGCGCACCGTGGCTGCGCTCAACGTGGTGACCACAGCCGCCCGGTTGAGCCCTGCGGCCGTGACCGGCCACTGGCTGCCCTTGCTGCACGACGCCGCGCGCGAGGTGCGGCCTTTGCTGTAAGCCGCCCTGTTGACCAGCCAGCCGCTACTTCGCCGGGGATTCCCGGGCAAAAGGCCAACTCACGATGCCACCCCAGACAAGGACATATCGGTAGCCATCGGCCAGCATTTTGTCGCCTGCTGCGGGCGACTTGATGCCGCCGTGGCAATACAGGACGAGGTACTTGTCCTTGGTGGGCGGCGATTTCAGGTCGACCGTCACGCCACCCGGAATGTTGATGGCTGTGGGAATGTGCCCTGCGGCGTATTCGGCTGGTGTGCGGACATCGACGATGACAAAACGCGGGTCTTTGCGTTCGATGAGCGCACGCAAACCTTCAGCGCTGCGGATGGGCGTGCCCAGCCCGTCAGGCAAGGTGTCCATCTGCGCCCAGGTGGGCGCGCTGAGCGACAACGCCAGCAGAACGGCAATGAAGGACAACCTTTTCATGGCGACACCTCTTTGACGCCTTGGGCGGCGGCGCATGGGGCATTCTTGCGCGACTGGTTGCCGAGCACGTTGAGCCAGGTCAACCGCTGGCACGAAACGGTTTGTGGCGTGTGGAATGCGTTGCTGGCCTACCCGGAGGGACTCGAACCCCCGACCTGCTGCTTAGAAGGCAGCTGCTCTATCCAG
>CAYUAH010000116.1:0-10300 GCA_964442375.1 uncultured Hydrogenophaga sp.
GCCACGGGTTCGATGTTCATCACCGGCGCGTTCTCGGCCATGTTCAGGCGCGGCAGCGTCACGAACAGCACGCTGAAGGCCGTGCCGTAGAGCAACATCAGGCAGGCCAGTGCCACCCAGCCGGGTGTGCCCTGCGGCCAGCTCATGCCGCCTGGCACCAGGCCCGCCGCGCCCGCCAGGGCGATGCCGCTGACCACGACGGCCATGGTCATGAAGCTGCGCACCGGGCCGCGCAAGGCCTTGAGCTTGTGGTCGGTGATCCACAGCCCGAGCGCGAACACGGTGGCGGCCAGCATCGCAAACGCCACGCCGGCCCACCAGTGCGGGTCGCTGCCGTCCACGCCGGCCAGTCGGGTGGGCAGGTCCAGCACCAGCACCAGGCCCACCAGGCAGACGGCCATGATGGCCGCCGTGCGTGTGCTGGGTGGCGGCCCGCCCAGCCCCCAGGTGATGAGCGCCAGCAGGATGGGGAAGGTGTTGGAGATCAACAGGGCCAGCGCCACCGGGATGCGCGCCACTGCCGAATACAGGCTCAGGCTTTGCACCGCGATCAGCAAACCCAGCAGCAGTTGCCAGCCGACGGTGCCTGGCGGCAGGCGCAGGGTTTCGCGCTGCCACCACACCAGGCCACCGAGCACGAGCAGCGTGGCGCCAGCGCGCAGCAACACCGCCAGCAGCAGGCCGGTGCCGTGGTCGAAGGCCACCCGCGCGGCCACGTGGTTGGCGGCGAAGGTGCAGGCCACGCCCATGATCACGGCGATGGCGATGTGCCTGGGAAACAGGGTGTGCATGGCGGGTTTCAGTGGGGTGTGCGCTGCAGCGGCAGGCTGGGCGCGAACTTGGCGCGCTTGACGCTGAAAAACGCCTTGACGTTGCGCACGTTGGCGTCGGTGGTGAACAGGCGCTGCGTGAGGGCCAGGTAGGCTGGCATGTCGGCGCAGTGCAGCACCAGCATGAAGTCGGGGCCGGGGCTCACGCGGTAGCACTGCTGCACCGCGTCGTCGGTCACCACCCTGGCCTCGAAGCGGTCCAGCGCCTCGGCGCTTTGCTGGTCCAGGCTGATCTCCACCAACGCGGTCAGGCCGTGGCCAAGCACGGGGGCCAGGCGGTCGGGGTTGAGCAGGGCGATGTCGCGCTCGATCACGCCCAGCTCGCGCAGGCGCTTGATGCGGCGCAGGCTGGTGGGCGGCGACACATTGGCCAGCTCGGCCAGGGCGTTGTTGCAGCGCGAGGCGTCGCGCTGCAACAGGTCCAGCAGGCGCATGTCGATGTCGTCAAGCTCCAAATGTTCCATGAATTGCAAGACAATGAAATAAAAATTCACTGTAACACGATAGTGAAATAAACATTCAAATCACTAAAAAACAAGACCATTAATTTCTTCGTCGGCTGTCTACCATGCGCCACGTTCAAGACAACAAGGGCAACACATGTGTGGCATCGTCGGCGCGGTTTCCGCGCACAACAGCGTTCCGGTTCTGGTGCAGGGCCTGCAGCGGCTCGAATACCGGGGTTACGACTCGTGTGGCGTGGCCGTGCACACGGGCGCCGGCCTGCAGCGCAGCCGCAGCACCGCCCGCGTGGCCGAGCTGCAGGCCCAGGTGGACCGCGAACACCTGAGCGCGGGCACCGGCATTGCCCACACCCGCTGGGCCACCCACGGCGCGCCGGTGGTGCACAACGCCCATCCGCACTTCAGCCACGGCCCCGGTGATGCCGTCGCCCGGCCCGCCCGCGTGGCCCTGGTGCACAACGGCATCATCGAGAACCACGAGGCCTTGCGCGCCGAGCTGCAGGCCAAAGGCTATGTGTTCGCCAGCCAGACCGACACCGAGGTGATTGCGCACCTGGTGGATGCGCTCTACGAGGGCGACCTGGCTCAGGCGGTGTTGGCCGCCGTGGCGCGGCTGCATGGTGCCTACGCCATCGCCGTGTTCCACAAGGACGAACCCCAGCGGGTGGTGGGCGCACGTGCCGGCTCACCCCTGGTGCTGGGCGTCGGTGCCGAGGGCGCGCACTACCTGGCCAGCGACGCCATGGCCCTGGTCGGGGTGACCGATCAGATCGTCTATCTGGAAGAGGGCGACGTGGCCGACCTGCAACTCGGCCGCTATTGGGTCACCAACGCCCTGGGCCGACCCTACACCGCCGAGCAGCGCCCCGTGAAGACCGTGCGTGCCCACAGCGGTGCGGCCGAATTGGGGCCCTACCGCCATTACATGCAGAAGGAAATTTTTGAGCAGCCGCGCGCCATCGCCGACACGCTCGAAGGCGTGGAAGGCGTGGCGCCCGAGCTGTTCGACGGCGTGGGCCCCGACGGCCAGCCTGGCGAGGCCGCCTGGCGCGTGTTCAAGGACATCGACCGCGTGCTCATCCTGGCCTGCGGCACCAGCTACTACAGCGGCTGCACCGCCAAGTACTGGCTCGAAGACATTGCCCGCATCCCCACCCAGGTGGAAGTGGCCAGCGAATACCGCTACCGCAGCAGCGTGCCCGAGCCACGCACCCTGGTCGTCACCATCAGCCAGAGCGGCGAAACCGCCGACACCCTGGCCGCGCTGCGCCATGCGCAAAGCCTGGGCCTGGACAACACACTGACCATCTGCAACGTGGCCACCAGCGCCATGGTGCGCGAATGCAAGCTCGCCTACATCACCCGCGCGGGCGTTGAAATTGGCGTGGCCAGCACCAAGGCCTTCACCACCCAGCTGGCGGGCCTGTTCCTGCTCACGCTGGCGCTGGCGCAGGCCAAGGGCCGCCTGACCGATGCGCAAGAAGCCGAACACCTGCGCGCCATGCGTCACCTGCCCGTGGCCCTGCAAGCCGTGCTGGCCCTGGAGCCCCAGCTGGTGGACTGGGCCGAACAGTTTGCGCGCAAGGAAAACGCGCTGTTCCTGGGCCGGGGCCTGCACTACCCCATCGCGCTGGAAGGCGCCTTGAAACTCAAGGAAATCAGCTACATCCACGCCGAGGCCTACCCCGCCGGCGAACTCAAACACGGCCCGCTGGCCCTGGTGACGGCCGACATGCCGGTGGTGACGGTGGCGCCCAACGATGCGCTGCTGGAAAAGCTCAAGAGCAACATGCAGGAAGTGCGCGCGCGCGGCGGTGTGTTGTACGTGCTGGCCGACGCCGACACCCACATCCAGAGCAGCGAAGGCCTGCACGTCATCCGCATGCCCGAGCACTACGGTGCGCTCAGCCCGCTGCTGCACGTCGTACCGCTGCAGCTGCTGGCGTACCACACGGCGCTGGCGCGCGGGACGGATGTCGATAAACCGCGCAACTTGGCAAAAAGCGTGACCGTGGAGTAGTTTAGCTCGTGGGTAATTTTCAAATTTGAAGTGCCCAACAAAAAGCCGCCCGGGTTGGGGCGGCTTTGCTGGCAAATGAGACAACAGGCGAGCCTTCGTGAGTGGGTCCAGTGCCGCTTGTCTGTGGCCAATCTGTCGCTCGGTCAACCATCAACTGACGTTGCTGGCGCGTAATGTGCAGGCAGTATTGGGCGCAAGCACCATGCCTGGCACACAAGCCGGCTTGCCGTCTACCGCTTCTGGCGGACCGTATTGTGGGGTGATGCTGATGATGCGTTGTGGTCGGTCCGTGCTGTTGTGTACGTAAGCAAAAATGAGCGTTGGTGGGACACTCAGCTGCCCGCCTGTTGCGCTGGTCATGAAGTAGGTCGTGAAGCCGTTTGCCCAGGCAGGATTTAACCAATTAGAGCCACTGAACGCACTGAACGACACCATTGCTGCCAGTACGATGGACAGAACGGTCTTGCTGCCAGCATTTTTTCGAATCGCATAAGCAGCGAAGCCAGCAAGCGCCGTTGCCAAAATGATCATGCCCCACTCTGACAGCGTTGGTACCGATACCACATCAGGACCATAAGTGACGGTCACCGATTGAGCCATCGCTGCTGACTGAGCCGCTGCAAGCGCCGCCAGCGTTGCGACGCCACGCATCTGTTTCACTTTCTTC
Source organism: uncultured Hydrogenophaga sp. (assembly GCA_964442375.1). GTDB lineage: Bacteria > Pseudomonadota > Gammaproteobacteria > Burkholderiales > Burkholderiaceae_C > Hydrogenophaga. The sequence continues at coordinate 3,982 of CAYUAH010000116.1, forward strand.
ATTTTTGACCTGTAAATGTTAAATCGCGTCCCGATTATGCGCTGGTCAAAGGTGTTGCCGTCATTCATGTTTTGGCCACATCGGGCGTTCCTTTGGGTGACGTCAACGGCAGCGGAGGGCTTCTAATCGCCCAGACGACTGCTACAGTTTGCAGCGACAAACCACCCCACAGTACCCTCTAGCCATGTGGCGCTTCATTGCATTGTTCCTGATCGTGCTTGCCGTGTTGTTCGGCATCGAAATGCTCAATCCGGTGCAGGCAACGGTCGTTCATCCCTGGACCAGCTTTCTCGCATGGTTCAGTTCGCAATTGATGGCCGTGTTCGATGCCGATGTGCTGAGTTACGGGCGCATCTTGCAGAGCAGGGCTACCGGCTTCGGGGTCTCGATCGAAGCAGGTTGCAACGGCATTGAGGCGGTCATCATTCTCATTTCGGGCATGGTTGCGTTTCCTGCCCCGCTGCGGCTCAAGCTGGTCGGCATTGCGGTCGGTTGTGTTGCCGTGCAGGCAGCAAACGTCTTGCGTGTGATAAGCCTCTACTACCTAGGCAAGTGGGACCAAGAGGTGTTCGAGTTTGCGCACCTGTACCTTTGGCAAGCGCTGATCATGCTGGACGTGCTGGTGGTTTGGCTGCTCTGGATCCGTGCCGTCGCCAAGCACAAGGGAGCTGCGCTTGCCGTTTAGCCGTCTTTTCCGGTTTCTTGTCACCAGTGTCATCGCGGTCGTTGTTCTGGTCATTCCTTGGTACCACCTGTCGCACTATCTGGCTGCTCCCGTGATATCTGTCGCGGGGCAGCTTATGGACTTCAGCTTCAGCTGGGTCGTCGGGTTCGAGCGGCACGAAACGGTGGGCACCCTGATCACCAACTTGAACGTGTTGGTCAGTCAGAACGGAAGGCTGGTTGTCGCGCAACTGGCGCCAGAGGTGAACTACCGCACCTTCGGCTACGGTTTGGTCCTATTCTGGGCGCTGCTGATTGCGTCCCGTCCTCGACGTATGTGGTTCAAGATGGCGTTGGGCACATTCATCTTGGTGCCATCGCAAGTGTTCAGCGTCTGCTTTCGTTGGCTGCGCGAGGCACTGCTGTCCAACAGCGCCGAGGTACTGAGCCAAGCAGGTGTTTCCCGCTGGATGTTGGAGGTGATCGCGTATTTCGATCAACTCGGCTTTCTGATCATCACGCCCTTGGTACCTGTGCTGCTGTGGCTGGCGTTGGACAGGGCTTTTATCAACACGCTGTGGGTCGAGATGGTGTTGGCGGGCGCGGTGGGGGCAAAGCATCGGAAGAGCGCATAGCACCGCACAAGCCACGAAGCTTGGCGAATGCGTTCAACGTGGCGTGACGGGCTGACGGTCACCGCAGTGGCCGCAACAGCTCGCGCAGCCCGTTGTGGTCGATTTCCTGCATCAGCGCAATGAGGCGTCCGATCTCGCCTTTGGGCACACCTTCGCGCGCAAACCAGTTCAGGTAGTGGCCGGGCAGGTCGGCGATGAGCCTGCCCTTGTGTTTGCCGAAGGGCATCACGGTGGTCACGAGCTTCTGCAGGTCTTCTGGTTTCATGGGCCCGGTTCAGGTGGCGGCCGCTCAGTCGTGCTTGCCGAACACCTGGCGCAGATAGGCCAGAAAAGTGTCGTCTTCGCAGAGGGTCTTGCCGGGGCTGTCGGCGAGCTTGGCCACCGGCTGGTCGTTGCAGCGCACCAGCTTCATGACGATGTGCAGCGGTGCGGGGCCCACGTCGTTGGTGAGGTTGGTGCCGATGCCGAAACCGGTCTGCACGCGGTCGCCAAAGTGTTGGTACAGGGCGATGGCCTTGGGCATGTCCAGGCTGTCCGAGAAGGTCAGGCGTTTGCTGTGGGCGTCTATGCGCAGCTGGGCGTAATGCGCCAGGGCTTTTTCGCCCCAAACGAAGGGGTCGCCTGAGTCGTGGCGCAGGCCATCGAACAGCTTGGCGAAGTAGAGGTCGAAGTCGGCCAGGAAGGCGTCCATGCCCACCACGTCGGTGAGCGCGATGCCCAGGTCGCCCCGGTACTCCTGCACCCAGGCCTCAAACGCCGCCTTCTGAAACTGCTTGAGTTGCACGCCCACCGACTGGAAGGTCTGCAGGTACTCGTGGGCCATGGTGCCTATGGGGGCCAGACCGTGCTTTTTGGCGAGATGGACGTTGGAGGTGCCGCCGAAGTGGTCGGGCAGTTCCGCCTTGAGGGTGGCCACCACCTCGTCGTGCCACTCGCCGCTGAAGCGCCGCCGCAGGCCGAAATCCACCAGCGAGAAGGGGTGGCGACGCGGGCTTTGCACCAAGGCCTCCCGCAGCAGCTCGATTTTGGTCCTCAAGCGCTGTCGGCCCAGACCGAGGTCGTCCACGCCGGCGCGGCGAAAGTACAGCTCGTTGACGATGGCCAGCACGTAGATTTCAAACGGCAGCACATGGACTTGTGGCCCCTTGGCCGTGATGACCAACTGGTCGCCCTCGGCGCGCGCCTCGATGAAGGGCCGGTGCAACTGGAAGATGCGCAGGAACTGGACGAAGTCGGGCTTGATGTAGCGCAGTCCGGCCAGGTGGTTCAGCTCGTCGGGCGCAAAGCGCAGCTGGCACAGCCAGTCGAGCTGCTGGTTGACCTCGCTGAGGAGCAAGGACAGTGGAAATGACGGCTCGTTGCGACAGACAAAACGGTATTCCGACTGGTTGGTCGGAAAGCGGTGCAGCAGTGCCTGCCACATCGTGAACTTGTAGAGGTCGGTCTCCAGCAGGCTGTGGATGACGGGGCGGAAAACGGCGCTCATGGTGTGGTCTGTGCTGTGTTCAGCGCCCGTTCGACAGCTTGAACACCGCCGTGCTGGCCCGCAGGTTGGGCAGGAAACGCACTTCCTGCCCTTCGTGCAGGCCAAAGCTGTCCTCGATCTGCAGGCCGTTGCGCCGGGCCAGGACCTCGAAGTCGGCGTGGGTGCCGACACGGATGTTGGGCGTGTCGTACCACTGGTAGGGCAGGCGTTTGGTCACGGGCATGCGCCCGGTCAGCACGCTCAGTCGGTTGGGCCAGTGGGCAAAGTTGGGGAAGGCGACGATGCCCAAGCGGCCCACGCGCGCGGTTTCGCGCAGCATGGTTTCGGCGTTGCGCAGGTGCTGCAAGGTGTCGATCTGCAGCACCACGTCGAAGCTGTTGTCGCCAAACATGGCCAGGCCTTCGTCGAGGTTGAACTGCAGCACGTTGACGCCGCGCTGCACGCAGGCCAGCAGCTTGGCATCGTCGATCTCCACGCCGTAGCCGCTGCATCCGCGTGTGGCCTGCAGGTGGGCCAGCAGGGCGCCGTCGCCACAGCCGAGGTCGAGCACGCGCGAGCCGGGGGGCACCAGACGGGCGATGGATTGCATCACTTGCTGGTCGCTCATGCCGTCACCTCGTTGGCGATGCGGTCAAAGTAGGCGCGCACGGTGTTCAGGTAGCGAGGGTCGTCGAGCAGGAAGGCGTCGTGGCCATGAGGTGCGTCGATTTCGGCATAGCTGACGTCGCGCCGGTTGTCGAGCAAGGCCTTGACGATTTCGCGGCTGCGCGCCGGTGAAAAGCGCCAGTCGGTGGTGAAACTCACCAGCAGAAAGCTGGCCGTGGCGCGTGCCAGTGCGGCGCTGAGCTGGCCGCCGTGTTCGCGGGCGGGGTCGAAGTAGTCGAGTGCGCGGGTGATCAGCAGGTAGGTGTTGGCGTCGAAGTAGGTGCTGAACTTGTCACCTTGGTGGCGCAGGTAGCTTTCGATCTGGAACTCCACCTCTTGCGTGCTGTAACGGTAGTCGGTGCGCACGCCGGGGTCGGTCTCCTCGGTGGCAGCGTGGGCCAGCGAACGCAGCTGCCGACCGAACTTCTCGTTCATCACATCGTCGCTCAGGTAGGTGATGTGACCGATCATGCGGGCGATGCGCAGGCCACGGCGGGGCAGCGTGCCCTCGCGCAGGTAGTGGCCGCCGTGGAAGTCGGGGTCGGTCACGATGGCGCGGCGGGCCACCTCGTTGAAGGCGATGTTCTCGGCCGTGAGGTTGGGCGCGCTGGCGATCACCACCGCGTGGCGCACGCGCTCGGGGTACTGCAGCGTCCAGCTCAGGGTCTGCATGCCGCCCAGGCTGCCGCCCATGACGGCGGCCAGTTGTGTGATGCCCAGTGCATCGAGCAGGCGCGCTTGAGCATTCACCCAGTCCTCCACCGTCACCACCGGAAAGTCCGCCCCCCAGGCCTGGCCCGTGGCGGGATGGGTATGGGTGGGGCCGGTGCTGCCGAAGCAGGAGCCCAGGTTGTTGACACCGATGACGAAGAAGCGCTTGGTGTCCACGGGCTTGCCAGGGCCGATCATGTTGTCCCACCAGCCTTCGCTGCGGGGCTTGGGCTGTCCCTTGTCGTCCACGTAGACGCCGGCCACGTGGTGGCTGGCGTTGAGCGCGTGGCAGATCAGCACCGCGTTGGACTTGTCGGCGTTGAGCTCCCCGTAGGTCTCGTACACGAGGTCGTAGGCGGGCAGCTCCGCGCCGCTGCGCAAACGCAGGGGCTGCGAGCAATGCAGGGTTTGAGGCGTGGCAATGAGGCTCAAGCGTCGTCATCCCGGGCCGTCACGCGGCCCCAAAAACAAAAAACCCGGTGCCGCAAAGTAGCGAGACCGGGGTCCCCTCTTTAGCGGCATTTTTAACGCGCCCGCAATTTGGAAGAAATCGGCGCAGAGGCCGCTAGTATAGAAGACGCGGGCGCAGGAGGCCGCACGGACATGGCCGAGATTTACGGTTTGGATGCCTACGCCCCGGCCGAGGTGGCGCGCCGGGTGCAGAACGTGGGCGTGACCAAGGCCCGCCTGCCGGTGCTGCAAACGCTGGTGCTGGGCGTGCTGGCCGGCGCCTTCATCGGCCTGGGGTCGGTGTTCTTCACGCTGGTCAAATCGGACGCGAGCCTGGGTTTCGCCAGCGCGCAGGTGCTGGGCGGCGTGGTGTTCGCGCTGGGGCTGCTGCTGGTGGTGGTGGCCGGCGCCGAACTGTTCACCGGCAACAACCTGTTGGCGATGGCGTGGGCGGCCGGGCAAATCAGCACGTTCGAGGTGCTGCGCAACTGGGTGCTGGTGTGTGTGGCCAACTTTGTGGGCGCTGCCGGGCTCGCGCTGCTGGTGTACCTGAGCGGCCATTGGCAGATGAATGGCGGCGCCATCGGTCGCCAGGTGGTGGCCATCGCCCTGGCCAAGCAAGACCTGGCGCCCTGGACGGCGTTTTTTCGGGGTGTGTTGTGCAATGTGCTGGTCTGCCTGGCGGTGTGGATGGCCATGGCCGGGCGCAGCGTGATGGACAAGGCGGTGGCCATCGTGCCGCCGGTGGCGGCTTTTGTGGCGGCCGGTTTCGAGCACAGCATCGCCAACATGTACTGGTTTCCGCTGGCCATGCTGCTGCAGGTCGGGGCCGACCCTGTGCCCGGTCAGGCCGCGGTCACGGTGTGGGGCATGCTGGCCAACCTGGGCCCGGTGATCGCGGGCAACCTCATGGGCGGAAGCGTGTTGGTGGCCATGACCTACCAGGTGGTGTACCGCCGTGCGTCGGCGGCTTGAACAGCCGACGTTGCGGTTTCACAACGCAAAAATCCCGGTCTTCCCGGTGCAAACCCGGGTGTGGCAAGCCCGCTGGGGCCGGCCATCTAAAAAATCAGCCCATTTTCCTGGGCAGCGCGCATAATTGTTAAGCACAGGTTTACCTGTGTGATCAGTGATCGGACAGTTTCGCGTGCTACAGCGTTTCATCGTGGGTGTGCTTTCGGGACTCCATCGCTTTTTTTCTCTTTGTGTTTCTTGAGGAGTCCCTTGATGGGCAACAAACTGTACGTTGGCAACCTGCCATACACCGTGCGCGACGAAGACCTGCAACAGGCTTTCGGCGCTTTTGGCAATGTCAACAGCGCCAAGGTCATGATGGAGCGCGACACCGGCCGTTCCAAAGGCTTTGGTTTCGTGGAAATGGGCTCTGACGCTGAAGCGCAAAGCGCCATCAGCGGCATGAACGGCCAATCGCTGGGCGGTCGCAGCCTGGTGGTCAACGAAGCCCGTCCGATGGAAGCCCGTCCCCCCCGCACCGGCGGTGGCGGCTTCGGCGGCGGCCGCCGTGAAGGCGGTGGCGGCGGCTACGGCGGCGGCGGCGAAGGCGGCTTCCGCAGCCCCTACGGCGGCGGTGGCCGTCGTGAAGGTGGTGGCGGTGGTGGCTACGGCGGCGGCCGCGGCGGCTACTGAGCCCTCTGCATGGTGAAGCGCATGTCGCTTCACCCCACAAAAAACCCCGGAATTCTCGGAATTCGCGGGGTTTTTTGTTGCG
>CAYUAH010000117.1:0-10278 GCA_964442375.1 uncultured Hydrogenophaga sp.
TCGATGCCGTTACCAGGAAGTGGGAAGTCCCTTCGTATTCACCTCGCTCTGCAGGCCACCCAGCCGCCCCGATCTGAAAAAGCGGTGGCGCGCCAACGTGGGCGTGCCAATGTGTCGGCGGCCTGAGTGACAGGGGTGGCTGGCGCAGCGGCATAAAGGGGGAGCCGGCGCAGCCGGCGGAGGACAGCCGCGGAGCCAGTCAGCCCTGGCGCTCAGGCATACCAGCACACCAGGCACGTCAACATTCAGCGTGCCCCAGCCTTCTCCAGCATCGCAACCATCGCCCCATAGCCTCGCGAACGAGCCAAGGCCAAAGGCGTCTGCCCATGCCGGTCAGCGAGCTGCAGGTTGGCTTTCGCATCGATCAAGGCCTTCAACGTGGCCTGATGCCGTGCCCCACCATCGCCGAGCACGATGGATTCGATCACCGCTGTCCAGTGCAGGTTGTTCACATGGTCCAGCGGCGCGCCGGCCGCGATCAGCTGGCGCACCACGCCGTCGTGCCCCAGGTGGGCGGCGGCAATCAGGGCCGTGCCGTCGTAGCGGCTGGTCACCTGTTTGGCGCTGGCGCCCAGCGACAGCAACAGGCGCAGCGTGTCCTCGTCGTCGGCCACCGAGGCGATGGTGACCGTGTCGTAGCGGTCGCGCTCCAGCAGATTCAGGTCCGCTCCCGCCGCCGCCAGCAGGCGGATGGCCTCGCGCTGACGCGCAAAGGTGGCCACGTGCAGCGGCGTGCGGCCATACGGATCGCGGGCGTTGAGGTCGGCTTTGGCGGCGATCAGTTGTTTGACCGCCGCCAGATCGCCTTTGTGCGCAGCCGCGTGCAAACCCTGGAAGGCCGCCGCCTCGGCGGCGCTGGGCGCCACCTGGGCCTGGGCCGGCAGCGCGGCGCTCAAGGCGAGCGCAATGGCGACCAGCAGCGTTTTCACTTCAGCAGCTCGGCGACTTTGGCGATGCCGGCATTGGCGCACTGCTCGTCCAGGTGGCCGCCAGGTGCGCCACCCACGCCCACGGCGCCGATGACTTCGTTGCCCACGCGCACCGGCACGCCGCCGCCCAGGATCAGGAAGCCGGGGATGTCCACCAGCGTCTGGGCGCCGGGGTTCTTTTGCACGTTTTCCAGCATGGCGCTGGTGTTGGCGCGGGCCGATGCCGAGGTGAAGGCCTTGCCTTGTGCGGCGCCCACGGTGTGCGGACCGGCGTTGTCGGCGCGCTGCAGGGCGCGCAGGGTGCCGGCGCGGTCCACCACGGCGGCGGTGACGTTGTAGTTGTTGGCAGCGCAGGCGGCCACGGTGGCGGCAGCGATCTGGTTGGCCAGCTCCAGCGACATGTTTTTCTCGGTGCGCACGGCCTGGGCGCTGGCGGCGGTGGCGATCAGGCTCAGGGCGAGAGCGGCAAACTTGACGGTGGCTTTCATGGGTTCTCCTGTGGGGTGGTTGCGGTGTGAATCACCGTGGGAGAACTGTAAAAATTCGGCGGCCATCCGCCCATTCGTGCGCTTACGCGCGCGGCTCCGTAGTTTTACGGAGCGCATTCTTCCACCAGGGCGGCGTAGCGGCGTATCAGCTGGGCCAGCGACTCGGCTTCGAGCTTGGCAAACAGGTTGGCGCGGTGGGTTTCCACGGTGCGGGGCGAAAGCGTGAGCGCGCGCCCGATTTCCTTGTTGGTCAGGCCTTCGATGATCAGGCCCAGCACCTCGCGTTCGCGTTCCGACAGCTGCGCGTAGCGCTCGCGCGCGGCCCGGTCAGCCTGGTGGCGCTGGCGCGATTTCACGTGCTGGCGCACGGCGTTCTGCAGGGTTTCGATCAGCAGTTCGTCGTTGACCGGCTTTTCCAGGAATTCGGCCGCGCCCGCCTTGAAGGCGCGCCGGCACATCTCCACCGTGCCGTGGCCGGTGAGCATCACGATGGGCTGGTCCACGCCCTGGGCGCGCAGGGTGTCGAGCACGCTCAGGCCGCTGATGCCGGGCATGCGCACATCCAGCACGATGGCGCCGATGCTTTGGCGGTCGAACTGCTCAACAAACGCCAGGGGTTCGGCCCAGGTCTGCACACGCAGGCCCACGGTGCCGATGAGCAGGGCCAGGCTGGCGCGCACAGCCTCGTCGTCGTCGATCAGGTGGATGAGGGGGGACAGCGTTGAGGTCACGGGGCGATGGGGAGTCGGAGGGTGAATTCGGCGCCCAAGGGCGGGGCGTTGCGGGCCCCCAGGCTGCCGCCCATGCCCACGGCCAGGGTTTCGCACAGGCTCAGGCCCAGCCCCAGGCCGCCTTCGCGGGTGCTGAAAAAAGGTTGGAACAGACGGGGCAGCACCTCGGGTGGGATGCCTGGGCCGCTGTCGCTGACCTGGAGCAAGCCCTCTGGGCCGTCCCGGGTCAAGGTCAAGCGGATCTGGCGTTGTTCGGGCGGCACCTGCTCCAGCGCCTGCAGGGCGTTCATCAGCAGGTTGTGCACGATTTGTTCCAGCGCCACCGGGTCGGCCAGCACGGTGGGGGCGTGTTCCGCGTCCAGCGTCACGCTGGCCTGGCGGCGTTTGAACTCGGGCTCCAGCAGGTGCAGGGCGCTGCGTGCGGCCTGTTCCAGTGGCGTGGATGTGGTGGCGCCTTGGGTGTTGGGGCGTTCCACCACACGGCGCAGGCGGCCCACCACCTCGGCCGCGCGCCGGGCCTGCTCGGCGGCCTGGGTCATGGCGGTTTGGGCCAAGGGCAGGTCGGGGGCATCGTCGGCGAGCAGGCGCTGGGCGGCCTGCGTGTTGGCGAGCACGGCGGTCAGCGGTTGGTTGAGCTCGTGCGCCACGCCAGCGGCCAGCTCGCCCAGGGTGTTCAGCCGTGCCACCTGGCCCAGGCGCAGCAGTTCCTCCGCGCGGCGCCGGGCCGTGCCCTGGCGGCGCCAGGCCTGCCCAACGTAGGCGGCGGCCAGCACCAGCGCCACCCAGGCCAGCATGCGCCACCAGGGCAGCGCCGCCCAGCCCAGAACCAGCTCGGCCTGCACATCGAAGGCCTGGCTTTCGCTGGCCAGCACCTTGCTGAACCGGAAGGTCCAGCCTGGGCTGGGGGCGTGTTCGCGCCCGGGTTGCACGGTGAAATGGGCATCCCCCAGCACCAGGCGCACGCGCACCGGGCTGCTGGCCGGTTTCATGGGCCATTCGTCCCAGGGCACGGTCTGTTTCAGGTCGATCAACAGCGCGTAGGCGCCGCTGCCGGCGGCGGTGACCAGTTCGTAACGGCCCTGCACCAGGTCCACAGCACCCAGCGCGGCACGGCGGCGCGCGCGCGAGGTGGCTTCGGCCTGGGCCAGCGAGGCCTGCGGCCAGGCCTCGCCCTCACTGCGGCGGCGGGCCTGCAGCACCTGGGGAAACACGGCCGGCAAGCGCTGTTCGGCGTGTTCACCATCGCGCACCGGTTGCAGCAGGGCCAGGGTGGCCAGCATCGCGTCGTGCTGCACCACACGCTGGCTCAGCAGCCGGTGCACGATGCGGGCGTCGGTGTCGAAGGCCTCGCGCTGGCGTTGCAGCTCGGCACGCGCGAGCAGCCCGGCACCCAGGGCGGCCAGCAGGCCGGCACCCAGCCATAAGAGGATGTGGAAGCGGGAGGGACGCGTCACGGTGGGCCCATTGTGCACGGTGGGACAATCCCCGCATGTCCACGCCCCTCCTGCAAAAACTCACCCCGCGCCGCCTGCTCATGGCCTCGGTGGTGGTGGCCCTCGTCACCATCGCACTCAAGACCCTGGCCTGGTACGTCACCGGCTCGGTGGGCCTGTTGTCCGATGCGCTGGAGTCGCTGGTCAACCTGGCCAGCGCCATTTTCGGCCTGGTGATGGTGACGATTGCCGCCCGCCCGGCCGACGACGATCACCCCTACGGCCACCACAAGGCCGAGTACTTCTCTTCAGGCTTCGAGGGCATCCTCATCATTGCCGCCGCTTTAGGCATCGTCTGGACCGCCGGGCACCGCCTGTTCGATCCGCAGCCGCTGGAGCAGGTGGGCTGGGGCCTGGCGCTGTCGGTGGCCAGCTCGGCGCTCAACGGCTTGCTGGCCTGGGTGATGTTCAGCGCGGCGCGCGCGCACCGCTCCATCGCGCTGGAGGCCGACGCCAAACACCTGGTCACCGACGTCTGGACCTCGGCCGGCGTGGTCATCGGCATCGCGCTGGTGCAAGTGACCGGGTGGTTGTGGCTGGACGCGGTGGTGGCCATCGGCGTGGCGCTCAACATCATGAAAGAGGGTGTGCACCTGATCTGGCGTTCGTCGCAAGGGCTGATGGACGAGGCGGTGGAGCCCGAGGTGCTGGCCACCATCCAGGACACGTTGGCCGGGTTTGCCTCGGCCAGGGGCGAGACCCAGATCATCCGCTTTGACCACCTGAACACCCGCAAGGCCGGCCAACGCCGCTTTGTGGACATGCACATGCACATGCCCGCGCAGTGGTCGCTGGGCCGCGCGGCGGCCGTGCGCGCCAGCGTGGAGCAGGCGCTGATGAGCGCGGTGCCCGGCCTGCGCGCCACCATCCAGCTGCTGCCCAGCGACGTGGAAGCGCATTTCGACGACGAAAAGGATTTGAAGTGATCGCCGTGTTGCAGCGGGTCAGTGAGGCCCGCGTGGTGGTGGACGGCGCGGTGGTCGGCGCCATCGGCCACGGCCTGCTGGCGCTGTTGTGCGCCGAACCCAACGACACCGAAGCCGTGGCCGACAAGCTGCTGGCCAAGATCCTCAAGCTGCGCATCTTCAGCGACGAGGCCGGCAAAATGAACAAGAGCGTGGTGGACGTGGCCGGGGGCCTGCTGATCGTGAGCCAGTTCACCCTGGCGGCCGACACCACCGGCGGCAACCGCCCCAGCTTCACGGCCGCCGCGCCGCCGGCGCTGGGCGAGCGCCTTTATGACCACTTCGTGGGGCAGGCCCGTCTGGCGCACCCGGTGGTGCAGACCGGGGTTTTTGCGGCCGACATGAAGGTGCACCTGGTCAACGACGGGCCCATCACCATCCCGCTGCGGATGACCTGCTGATCAGCGCAGACCCTCCAGACGCGCCTTCAGGAAGCCGCCGCTGCCATAGCGCGTGACGCGGCTGTAGTAGCGCTCCGTCAGGCGCGCCACCATGGCGGTCCAGCCGTCCAGCAGGGCCGGGGCCAGCTCGAAGCGGTCGTAGTTGACAACGGCGGCCACACGCTGGCCCAGCGGTGCGAGCAGTGCGTCCAGGTGGGCCTCGATGGCGGCCATGTCGGCCTCGTGCTGCACCCGCAGGCCTTCGAAATTGATGAACAGCAGCCGGTGGCTGGCATCCAGTTCAAAGCGTTCGGCCAATGGGGTTTCGCTCAGGCGCTCGCGCAGGCCCATGGGTGCCTCGCCAAACAGCGCCGGGTCCATCAGCCGCAGGTGCTCGCTGATCAGCGGCACGAAGGCCATGTGGGCCAGCACGTCGCGCTGCAGGTCCACGCCGGGTGCGATCTCGCACAGCTCGAGCACCGGTTGGCCCGCGTGTGCCACCAGGCGCAGCACACAGCGTTCGGTCACGTACCACACGGTCTGGCCACGGCGCAGTGCCTCGCGCCCGCTGAACGTGCGGTGTTCCACCTGTTGCACGAACTTGCGGGTCTGGCCCTCGCGCGCGATGTGCAGGCCTTGCGGACGGATGTCCAGCGCCATGTCGCCGGCGGTGAAGGTGCCGGCGAACACCACCGTCTTGGCGTTCTGGCTGATGTTGATGAAGCCGCCCGCGCCCGCCAGCCGCGGGCCGAACTTGCTGACGTTGAGGTTGCCCTGCTCATCGGCCTGGGCCAGGCCCAGCACCGCCACGTCCAGCCCGCCGCCGTCGTAGAAGTCGAACTGGTAGGGCTGGTCCACCACCGCCTGCGCATTCACGGCGGCGCCGAAACTCAGGCCGCCGGCCGGCATGCCGCCGATCACGCCGGGTTCGGCGGTCAGCGTCAGCATGTCGATGATGCCTTCCTCGGCCGCCACCGCCGCCACGCCCTCGGGCATGCCGATGCCCAGGTTGACGACCGCGTTGGGTTTGAGCAGCAGCGCCGCCCGGCGCGCGATCAGCTTGCGCTCGCTCAGTGGCATGGGCGCGATGCGGTCCAGCGGCACACGGATCTCACCCGAATAGGCCGGGTTGTAGGCCTCCGCAAAGGTCTGCATGTGGTGGGCCGGGTCGGTGGCCACCACCACCGCGTCCACCAGCACGCCGGGCACTTTGACCGCGCGCGGGTGCAGGCTGCCGCGTTCGGCGACGCGCTCGACCTGCGCAATGACCACGCCACCCGAGTTGCGCGCGGCCATGGCAATGGCCAGGGCTTCGAGCGTCAACGCCTCGCGTTCCATGGTCAGGTTGCCGTCGGCGTCGGCCGTGGTGGCGCGGATGATGCCCACCTGTATCGGCACGGCCTTGTAGAACAGGTGTGGCTCGCCGTCGATGTCGAGCCGGCGCACCAGATCGGCTGTGGTGCGGGCATTGACCTTGCCGCCCCCATGGATGGGGTCGACAAAGGTGTCCAGCCCCACGCGCGTGAGGGTGCCGGGTTTGCCGGCAGCGATGTCGCGGAACAGGTGGGCGATCACGCCCTGGGGCAGGTTGTAGGCCTCGATCTGGTTGTCCACCGCCAGCTTCTGCAGGCCCGGCACCAGGCCCCAGTGGCCGCCGATCACGCGCCGCACCAGGCCGGCATGGGCCAGGTGGTTGAGGCCTTTGGTCTTGCCGTCGCCCTGGCCGGCGGCATAGATCAGGGTCAGGTCGGTGGGCGAGGGCAGGCCCTCGGCCTGGCTGGCCAGGAAACGCTGTTCCAGTGCGATGGCAATTTCCTCGGCAAAACCGATGCCGACAAAACCACCGGTGGCCACGGTGTCGCCGCTGTGTATGAGCTGCACCGCTTCGGCGGCGCTGACGATCTTGTGGGGACGGGTGGCGCGGTGGGCCGGGTCGGTGGCAGGGTGCAACATGGGTGTGCCTGGGTGTGACAACGCCCGCCATTGGGCCGCAAGCGCTGGCATGCGGCCATTGGGACAAACGCCGGGGGCGGTCGGGCCTCGGGCAGGCCGCGCTGTCAGTTCTGCCTGTGCCGGCATTTCCTCGCGACCTCGATGTTGGTGGCTGTTTAGCCGTGGGGCTCGCCCCTCAGGTGCGGTGTGTTCATGAGGGGTGTTGGCTAGGGGGCGTAGGGATCGGGCTGCCCCAGCCCCGCCAGGATCTCGGTCTCGCGCGCTTCCATCTCGTTGGCGTCTTCCTCGCTGGTTTCGTGGTCCCAGCCCTGGGCGTGCAGGGTGCCGTGCACCAGCAGGTGGGCGTAGTGTTCGGCCAGGGGCTTGCCCAGCTCGGCCGCTTCGCGTGCGATCACCGGCGCGCACAACACCAGATCGGCCATCACCATGGGTTCGGTGGCGTAGTCGAAGGTCAGCACGTTGGTGGCGTAGTCCTTGTGCCGATAGTCGCGGTTGAGCGACTGGCCTTCCTCGGCATCGACGATGCGCACGGTGATCTCGGCGTCGGCGTCGAGCGCGTGCCGTATCCAGCGCGCCACTTTGTGTCGGGGCAGGGCGGCGCGGTGTTCGTCCACGCCATTGAAACGGGCGAACTGCAAGGACAGGGACAGCTGGGGCAGGCTCATGGTCGGGGCTTTTTCTTGGGTGCGGTGCGGGCCTGGGCGGCGACGGCGGTTTGCCAGGCCAGCAGTGCCCAGTCGCGCATCAGGTCGGGCGATTCCATAGCGGCCTCGGGCGCGGCGTGGTAGTGCACGGCCACGTCGCGGCCCTTGGCCTGGTAGATGAAGCGCGGGCAGCCCTCGGCCTGGAAACGCGCGACGGTCTGGTCATTGGTCTTGAGCCACAGGCGTTCGCCATCGCCCAGGTCGGCAATGATGCCGAAGGTGATGCCGTCCACGCTGAGACCCCAGCCACCGAACATGCGCTTGGCCTTGCAGGGGCCGATGTGGGCCAGCAGGTCCATGCAGTGGGCGGTGAACTCGGGCAGCGGGCGGGCCGTGCTCATGGGCTTCAGGCGCTGCGGCGTTTGCGTGCGGGTGCCGCCTCGGCGTCCAGCGACGGCGACCGGGCCTCGTAGGCGTCCACGATGCGGGCCACGAGCGGGTGGCGCACCACGTCGGCGCTGGTCAGGCGGTTGATGGCGATGCCCTGTACGCGCTTGAGCACGCGCTCGGCGTCGATCAGGCCGCTGAGCTGGGTGCGCGGCAGGTCGATCTGGCTCACGTCGCCTGTCACCACGGCCTTGCTGCCGAAGCCGATGCGGGTGAGGAACATCTTCATCTGTTCCACCGTGGTGTTCTGAGCCTCATCCAGGATGACGAAGGCGTGGTTGAGCGTGCGCCCGCGCATGAAGGCCAGCGGCGCGATCTCGATCTGCTGGCGCTCGAAGGCTTTTTGCACCTTGTCGTAGCCCATCAGGTCGTAAAGCGCGTCGTAGAGCGGGCGCAGGTAGGGGTCCACCTTCTGCGTCAGGTCGCCGGGCAGAAAGCCCAGGCGCTCGCCGGCCTCCACCGCCGGGCGGGTCAGCACAATCTTCTGCACTGCGCTGCGTTCCAGCGCGTCCACCGCGCAGGCCACGGCCAGATACGTCTTGCCGGTGCCGGCCGGGCCGATGCCGAAGGTGATGTCGTGGGTGGCCATGTGCTCCAGGTAGCGCGCCTGGTTGGGCGTGCGCCCGCGCACCTCGCCGCGCCGTGTCTGCATGGCCAGCGCCTCGTCACCCACCTCGCTCAAGGCGGTGTCGCCGCTGAGCATGAGCTGCACCTGCTCGGCCGGGATGGGGCGGCGCGCCATCTCGTACAGCGCCTGCAGGGCTTCCAGCGCCTGCTGCGCCTTGGCCTTGGGGCCTTCGATGCGAAATTGCTCGAAACGGTGCGCGATCTTGACCTGGCAGGCCGCCTCGATGGTGCGGATGTGCGCGTCCATGGGGCCACACAGGTGGCCCATGCGGGTGTTGTCGGGCGGCGAGAAGGTGTGTCTGAGAATCAAACCGATAATCCGGTGAAGGTTGGCCCGATGGACGGGGCAAGAGGAATTCCCCAATGATAGGCAAGTTGACCGGCACGCTGCTGGAGAAGAACCCGCCCCAGATCCTGATCGACTGCCACGGCGTGGGCTACGAGGTGGATGTGCCCATGAGCACCTTCTACAACCTGCCCGCCGTGGGCGAGAAGGTGGCGCTGCTGACGCACTTCGTGGTGCGCGAGGACGCCCAAATCCTCTACGGCTTCGGCACCGCCCAGGAGCGCGAGGCCTTCCGCCAGCTCATCAAGATCAGCGGCGTGGGGCCGCGCACCGCCTTGAGCGTGCTCAGCGGCATGGGCGTGAGCGACTTGGCCCAGGCCGTCACCGCGCAGGAGGCCGGCCGTCTGGTCAAGGTGCCCGGCATAGGCAAAAAGACGGCCGAGCGCCTGCTGCTGGAACTCAAGGGCAAGCTGGGTGCGGACATCGGGCTGCCCGCCGGTGGCGTGGTGCGCGGTGAGTCGCACAGCGACATCCTGCAGGCCTTGGTGGCCCTGGGTTACAGCGACAAGGAAGCGGCGCTGGCGCTCAAGGCCCTGCCCGAGGAGGTGGGCGTGAGCGAGGGCATCAAGCTGGCGTTGAAGTCGCTCGCCAAGTGAGGCTCGTCGCTATACTTGTATAGCAAAGGAGGCCGACATGCTTGCCATTCGCCTGACGCCGGACATCGAGGCCCGGCTGAACCGCCTGACGCAGGAAACCGGACGGACCAAGACCGCCCTGGCGCGCGAGGCCATCCTGGAGCACCTGGATGACCTGGAGGACTACTACCTGGCCGAGGCGCGGGCGCGCAAAAACCGCAAGACCATCGCGCTGACCGACGTGGAGCGCGAACTTGGCCTGGCAGATTGAGTTCGATCCCGATGCGTTGAAGGAACTCAAGAAGCTGGACCGCCCGGTGCAGGTGCGCCTGGTGGCGTTTCTGCGCGACCGCCTGGCACCGCTGGACGACCCACGCAGCATCGGCGAAGCGCTGTCCGGTGCGCGGCTGGGCAGCTACTGGAAATACCGCGTGGGCGACTGGCGCCTCGTCTGCGATATCCAGGACCAGCGCATCGTGGTGCGGGTCTTGCGGATTGGCAATCGGCGTGAGGTGTACCGCTGAGCGCGGGCCACAGCAAGACACAATACCAGCATGGCCATCCAAACCGACGACTTCGCCCCCGCCCCGCGTGTGGTGTCCGCCGCACCCGCCTCACCCAAGGAAGAGGCGATCGAGCGCGCCTTGCGGCCCAAGCTGCTTGACGAGTACGTGGGCCAGATGAAGGTGCGCGAGCAGCT